>DATJXU010000210.1:0-11156 GCA_035499915.1 Acidocella sp. | reverse complement strand
TGGGCGATGGGCTGGCCGCGCAAATCCCCTCGCTCACCATCTCCGTCGCGGCGGGGCTTGTTGTCACCCGTGTTGCCACGGGCGAGGATATCGGCGCGCAGATCAAATCCCAGCTCTGGCAATATCCGCAGGCGCTGGCCCTGGCGGCGGTGATCACCTTCTGCATCGGGCTGCTGCCCGGCATGGCGCATCTGCCCTTCTTCCTGCTTGGCGGGGCGCTGGGGCTGGGCGCCTGGCGCGCCTCCCAACAAACGCAGGAGGCCGGGCAGGCGCCCGCCGCCGCAACGCCCAAAAGCGGCAAGGCCGGCGGCAGTGAGGCGAAGACCGACGCGCTGGCGGATGTCACCGGCGTCGACCCGCTGGGCATGAGCATCGGCTTCGCGCTCGCCCCGCTCGTGGCGCAGGGCGAAGGCAAGCTGCTGGGGCGGCTCACCGCCGTGCGCCAGCGCTATGGCCGCGCCATGGGGTTTCTGATTCCCGCCGTGCATATCCGCGACTCCTCGGACCTGCCGCCGAATGCCTACCGCTTCACCCTGCGCGGGGCGGCGATCGGCGGCGGCGAGGCCTGGCCAAACCAGTGGCTCGCGATTGAAGGCACGCTGGTGACCGACAAGCTGAAAACCGGCCGGCATGTGAAGGACCCCGCCTTCGGCCAGCCGGCGGTGTGGATCGCGCAGACCGCGATCGCCCAGGCCGAGGAGCTGGGCTACACGGTGGTGGATGCGCCCTCCGCCATCGCCACCCATTTCGCCGAGGTGCTGAAACGCCACGGCGCCGAGTTGCTCGGCCGCCCGCAGGTGGAAGGGCTGCTGACCAAGCTCGCGGAGACCACCCCGCGTTTGGCGGAGGATCTGCGCAACGCCATGGCGGCGGGGCTGATCCGGCAGGTGTTGCAGGGGCTGCTGGCCGAGGAAGTGCCGGTGCGCGATTTCGAGCGCATCGCCGAGGCGGTGGTGGAAGCCGCCGATGCCGGCATCAAGGATCCGGAACGGCTGCTTGCCGCGGTGCGGGTGCGGCTGGGCCGTTTCATCGTCGCGCAGGCCGCGGGGCAGGAGCAGGTGCTGAAGGTGGCGGTGCTGCCCCAGCGCCTGGAGGAGCTGGCCGCGAAATCGCTGCGCGCGGGCAAGGACACCAGCGCCGCCGGCGAGATCGAGCCCGAAACGGCCGCGCATCTGCGCGAGGCGGCGCAGGCGGCCCTGCGCGCGATGAAGGCCAAGGGGCTGCGCCCGGTGCTGGTCACCCAGGCCAGCCTGCGCCGGGCCGTGGCGCGCGTGGTGGCGGGTACGCTGCCGGTGCTCTCGCTGGATGAAATCCCCGCCTCCATGCCGATGCAGGTGGTGCAGGTGGCCGAGCCGGTGCCCGCCCATGGATGAGAGCGCCCGCCACCTGCCAGCCGCAGAGCTGCAACGCTATGGCAACTGGATCAAGCGCGCCGCACTGGCGGTGAAGGCGCGCATGCCCTGGGCGGATCTGGATGATCTGCTGCAATGGGGCGCGGTCGGGCTGTTGGAGGCGCGGTCGCGCTTCGAGGCCGATTACGGCGTGACCTTCCAGACCTTCGCGATGCGCCGCGTCAAGGGGGCGATGCTGGATGGGCTGCGCCGCTCGAAAAGCTTCCGCTTCGCGCAGGAGGCCGATGAGGCGATGGTCGATACCCATGCCGGGGCGGCCGGCACGCTGCCGGAAGATCCGCTGAGCATCATGCTGCAAACCGAACGCCAGGGCGTTCTGGTGGAGGCGCTGCGCGAGCTGCCGCGCGAGGCCTACCAGATGCTGGCGCTGCATTTCTATGAAGATTTGAACAACCGCGAGATCGCGCACGTGCTGGGATGCAGCGAAGGCTATGCCTCGAAACTGCGCAGCCGCTCGCTCGCCCAGCTCGCCGCCTTGGTGCGCGCCAAGCTTGAAGGAGAACCCATCTCATGACCAGCATCCTCGGCCTGTTCCTTGGTGTTCTCGTCGTCGTGCTCGGCGCGATGGCGGATAATGATCCGCTGAGCTCGCTGTTCAGCCTCACCGCCCTCATCATCGTTCTGGGCGGCACCGCCGCGGCGCTGATGGTGCAGTTCCGGCTGGGCGGCGTGCTCAGCGGGCTGAAAGGGGTGGTTTGGCTGGCCAGGCCGCCGAAGATCGATCTGCACGATTTCGTCACCCAGATGACCGACTGGGCGACCATTTCGCGCCAGCAGGGCACGCTGGCGCTGGAGCCCTTCATCGCGCAGCAATCCGATCCGCTGCAGGCGAAGGCGCTGCAGATGATCGTGGACAACACCCCCGCCTCGGTGCTGCGCGAAAAACTTACCATCCTGGCCGAGACGATCAGCGGCCAGGAGCAGCTGCCCGGCAAATTCTGGGAGGCGGCTGGCGGGTTTTCGCCGACCATCGGCGTGATGGGCGCGGTGCTCGGGCTGATTCACGTGATGATGATGCTCAATCATCCGGAGCTGCTGGGGGCGGGCATCGCCACCGCCTTCATTGCCACCGTCTATGGTGTCGGCACCGCCAATCTCTTCTATCTGCCGATGGGCAGCCGTCTCGCGGCCATCGCCGAGGAGGTGGAGCAGGCGCGCTTCATCCTCATCGACGGTTTCGTGATGCTGGCCCAGCAAAGGCCCGCCTCGGTGATCCGCGACGAGCTGCTCAGCATCATCCCCGACAATAAGAAGGCAGAGGCGCCGGCCGGGCAGCAGGACGGGGAAGACGACGAGAGGCAGGCGGCCTGAGCATGTCCGAAACCGCCCCCCGCCCGCGCAAGCGCCGCAAGGAGCACCACGGCAATCATGAGCGCTGGGTGATCTCCTATGCTGATTTCATCACGCTGTTGCTGGCCTTTTTCGTTGTGCTCTATGCCTCCTCGGTGCAGGACAAGCACAAGATGGACGAGGAAGCCCAGAGCTTCCTGAAAGCCTTCCACGCGCCGCCGGGCATGATCAAGCAGGAGAGTTCCGGTGATCGCGGCGTGATGAATCATCAGCCCTCGCCGGTGCCAAAGCCCGTGGAATCGCCCGCCTCCGCCGACACGCCGGTGCAGAAGCAGATGATCCACCAGCTCGCCCAGGATATGCTGCAATTGCAGGATGCCCGCGCGAAGCTGGAAAAAATGCTGCAACCGATGATCGGCGCGCATCAGGTGGGCATGCAGAGCGACCCGCTGACGCTGACCATCCAGCTGAATGATTCCGTGCTGTTTTCCTCCGGCCAGGCGGTGCTCACTCCTGCCGCGCAGACGCTGCTGAAACAGATCGCCGCGAGCCTCACCAGCCTGCCGCCGAAATTCCACATCTTCGTCGGCGGCTATACCGACAACCAGCCGATTGCGACGGCGCAATTCTCCTCCAACTGGGCGCTTTCGGCGGCGCGCGCGGTCAGCGTGGTGGAGCTGTTCCAGAAGGCGGGCATCAGCGGCGGCCAGCTCGCCGCGCAGGGATTTGGCGAATTCTCGCCCCTGGCCAGCAACGACAGCGCCGCTGGCCGCGAACAGAACCGCCGTGTGGTTCTTGTCATTCACGCGCCCGATCCGGGCAGCCTCGCCGCCGCGAACCATTAGGGGGCCAGCCGCCATGCCGAAACCGAACAAGCCCGCCGCCAAGACCAACGCCCTGCCGCTGAAGCCGGGGCTGATTGTCATCGCCATCATCTGCCTGCGCGCGGCCGCCGCGCAGCCGGCGCAATTCAACCTCGGCGCGGTGGTGGTCTGGCTGGTGGACGCGCTCGCCGCCGGGCTCTTCGCCTATGCGGCCCTGGCGCTGCTGATCCCGGGCGGCGCCATCGCCTACGCCTATGGCCGGCGCAGCCTCGCCCGGCTTGGCAAACCGGCTGGCGGGGGCTGATGGCTTTCAAACGCATCACCGGCGCAACAGTGCCGCTGGCACCGCTGCCCGCCCTGCCCACCGAGGCCGAGCGGGAGGCGCAGATCGCCGTGCGCGTGCGCGAGGAGGTGGCGCGGCTGCGTGCCGAGGCGCAGGCGCAAGGGCATGCCAAGGGCGAGGCCGAAGGCCGGGCCGCCTTTGATGAGGCGAACGCCGCGCTGCGACAGGCCGGCGCGGCGCTGGCGGCGGCGTCCGCACAGCTTGCGGCCCCGCTGGCGCAAAAGGAGACGGAGCTGGCGGAGCTGGCCACCAGCCTTGCCATGATCATCGCCCGGCATGTCATCGGCGCGGAAATCGCCACCCGGCCGGAGGGGCTGGCGCAGCTCGTCTCCCAGCTTCTGGCCGAAGCGGCGGCGGAACGCGCCCCGCGCCAAAGCCTCGTCCTGCATCTGCATCCGCAGGATGCCAGGGCGCTGCAGGGGCTGGTCGAGATGCAGGCCGTGACGCTGAAACCCGACGCGGCCATGGCCCGGGGCGGCGCGCGGGTGGAACTGCTCTGGCCCGATGGCGACCCGGTGAACCGCACCGAATGGGACGCCACATTGCCCAGCCGGCTGGCGGCGGTTGCCGCCGCGCTCGGCCTGCCCGAAGCCGCGCCCGTGGCCGATGAACCCTTCGCGGAGGCGCTCACATGACGCTCAGCATGGCCGCCGTGCAGCGCCAGGCGCAGGCGCGCATCGAAGGAGCCACCGCCATCAATCCGGTGCGCCGCTTCGGGCGCATCGTGCGCGCCAATGGCGAAATCCTGCATGTCAGCGGCGTGCGCGCACCCGTCGGCGCGCGCTGCCTGATCGAGGGGGAGGAGAGCGCGCTGGCGGCTGAGGTCGTCGGCTTCGAGGCGGACGGGCTGCTGGTGATGGCCGAGCAGGGCACGCGCGGCATATCGCGTGGCGCCCGCGTGCAGATCGACCATGGCGCGACCGCGCCGCAGGTGGGCGCGGCGTTGCTGGGCCGGGTGCTGGATGGGCATGGCGCGCCGCTGGATGACCTGCCGCCGCCGCAGAGCGCGCAGAGCTGGCCGCTGCGTGGCCGGCCGGTGAACCCGATGAACCGCACCCGCATCGAGCGCGTGTTCGAGTCCGGCGTGCGCGCCATCGACGCGTTGAACACGATGGGGCAGGGCATGCGCATCGGGCTGTTCGCGGGCTCGGGCGTGGGCAAGACCACGCTGCTCGGCATGATGGCGCGCAATGCCCGCGCCGATGTGGTGGTGGTGGCGATGATCGGCGAGCGCGGCCGCGAGATCCGCGAATTCATCGAGGATCATCTGGGCCCGGCCCGCCCGCGCAGCGTCGTCATCGCATCACCGGCGGATGATACCGCCCTCGGCCGGGTGCATGGCGCCTACCGCGCGGCGGCGGTGGCGGAGTATTTTCGCAGCCGCGGCCAGAACGTGTTGCTGGTGGTGGACAGTCTCACCCGCCTCGCCATGGCGCTGCGCGAAATCGGCCTCGCCGCCGGCGAGCCGCCGGCGGTGAGGGGCTATCCGCCGTCCGTCTTCGGCGCCGTGTCCGCCTATGTGGAGCGCGCGGGCAATGGCGCCGAGGGCCAGGGCTCGATCACCGCCATCTATACCGTGCTGGTGGAAGGCGATGACCATGTCGGCGATCCGGTCGCAGACACCGCCCGCGCCGTGCTGGATGGGCATATCGTGCTCTCGCGCAAGCTGGTGGAGGCGGCGATGTATCCGCCGATCGACATCTCCGCCTCGCTCTCGCGCGTGATGGCGGGGCTGGTCGAGGAGGAGCACCGCGCCCTGGCCGCGCGGTTCCGCGCGCTCTGGGCCAGGCGCGCGGAGAAGCAGGACATCATCGATCTCGGCGCCTACGCCGCCGGGCGTGATCCGCTGCTTGATGAGGCGCTGCGCCGTGCCCCCGCGATGGAAGGGGTGATCCGCCAGGGCGCGCGCGAGAGCGTGGATTACGCGCAAAGCCTGAACGCCTTGCGCACCGCGCTGGCGCAGACCCAGCCATGAAATCGACTTTGCTCGCCAAGCTGGAATTGCTGGCCGCCGCCGATGAGGCGAAGCGTGCCGAGGCGCTGCGCCGCGCCCAGGCCGCCTTGGCCCAGGCGCAGGCCCAGCAAAACGTGCTCGAGGCCTATCGCGCGCGCCTGGCCGCCAGCGTGCAGGATGGAGGGGTGGTGAGCGCCGCCCAGATCCGCGCCGCCGGGCTGTTCGCCGAGGCGGGGCTGACCGCCCTGGCGCAGGTGGCCCAGAGCCAGGCCCGCACCGCCAGCGCCATCGAGGCCGAAGGGGACGCGCTGCGCGGCGCCCAGGCCAAGCGCCGCAAATTGCAGGACGCGCTGCACGCCACAAGGCGCCAGGACGATCTGGCCGCCGAGGCCCGTGCCGAGCGTCTCTTCTCCCCCCCCGCCATGCGTCAGAAGGAAGCCTGAAATGGACCTCTCACTCTACACCAATTTCAGCAGCGCCCTGGTCAACCAGGAAGCGCAGATCAATACGCTGCAGCAGGAGATCTCGACGGGGGTTGCCGTGCAGACGCCCGACCAGAACCCCGCCGCCTATGCCGGCGCATCCATAGGCCAGGACCAGGTCTCGGCACTCTCCAGCGAAACCACCAACCAGGCGACGATCGGCGCGCAGCTTGGCACCGTCTCGAACGCCTACAGTTCCGCCAGCACGGTTCTCAACAGCGTGCAGTCCGTGGTGGAGCAGGCGCTGAACGGCACCACCAATCCGCAGGACATGCAGGCCCTCGCCACCCAGGTCGAGGCGGCGCAACAGCAGATGCTCACCGTGGCCAACACCCAGGGCACGGGCGGGTCCTATGTGTTCGCGGGCACGCGCGCTTCCGTCACGCCCTTCCAGACCGACCCGTCCTCCGGCAACATCATCTATCTCGGCGATGGCGGCACCAGCCAGGCCGCGATCACGCCGAACGAGCAGGCCCCGGCCGTGACCAATGGCGAGGTGTTCATCTCCGGCCTGGCGGGCGATGGCACCGCCAGCATCGCCGCCGCCGGCAACAACACCGGCTCGGCAACACTGCTCTCCGAAGGGGTGGTCAACGCCGCCCAGGCCAGCGCCTTTCAACAGGGCAGCGGCAAGGTCACGGTGAGCTTCGCCACGGGCACGAACGGGCTGATCTACACGGCGACGGATTCGAGCGGCACCGTGCTCAGCACCGGCCCGGTCTCCAGCGCGGCGGGCGGCACCACCAGCTTCCAGGCCGCGGGCTCGAACTATGAGATCCAGGGCACACCCGCCGCCGGCGACAGCTTCACCATCTCGCCCGCGCGGCCGCAAAGCGTGTTCGCGCTGCTGCAGGGCATCGCCAGCGCGATGAGCAGCGCCGGCACCACGCCCGCCGCGGCGGCGCAGACACGCCAATCCCTCAACCAGGGCCTCGCGGGTCTGGCGCAGTACCAGTCGGACTTCATGACCGCCGAGGCGCAGACCGGTGTGACGCTGCAGGCGGTGCAGAGCGCCGGCACCAGCGACAGTGAAGCCTCTGCCACCATCCAGGAAAGCGACACGACCGAAACCGCCGTGAACATGCCCGCCGCGCTGACCAGCCTGGATGAGAGCATGAGCGCGGTGGAAGCGGCGATGAAGAGCTTTGCCAGCGTGCAGAGCCTCAACCTGTTCCAGTATCTCTGAGGAGCGACCCCCATTGTCTGATGTGATCTTCATCGTTGGCTATTACCGCAGCGGCACCTCGGGCCTCTCTGGCGCGCTGCAGCGGCTGGGTGTGGAGATCCAGAGCGAGGCCGCGGCCAATGAGCATAACCCGCTTGGCTTCTATGAAATTCCGGAGCTGATCAATTTCGATGTCGAGCTGATGAACAGCCTCGGCATGCAATGGGCCGATGTCGCGCCGCTGGCGGAAGGCTGGCATCTGCGCCCGGAGGTGGCCGGCTTCACCGCCCGGCTGGACCAGATTTTGCGCCGCCGCTTTCCGGCCGCGACCAAATTATGGGGCATCAAGCACCCGCATCTCTGCCATTTGCTGCCGCTCTATGAGCAGGCGGTCCGCCAGGCCGGGCACCGGCCGCATGTCGTTCATATTTTCCGCGACCCCGCCACCTCGGCCGCCAGCCAGCAGCTCAAGAACGGGCTCTCGCGCGCCCATGCGCTGCTGCTCTGGCTGGGCTACGCCACCGCGGCGGAGCGCAATGCCCGGCATCTGCAACGCAGCTGGCTGACCTATGGCGGGCTGCTGGCGGACCCGTCCGCCGCCTTCCGGCAGCTTGAGGCCGATCTCGCCCTGCCGCTGACCCGGCTGCGCGCCGGCGGCATGGAGGAGGCGCGCGCCTACCTTACCGGCGAGCTGAACCGCAGCCGCGCCTTGCCCTCCGACGGGCTGTACCAGCCGCTGGAGCGCCTGGTGGCGCGGCTCTGGGGCGCGATCGAGGCGGGCGATCATGACCCCGCCCTGTGGGACGAGGTGCGCGCCGAGGCTGCCGGGATCGCCAGCTTCCTGTCCGAGATCCGCGACAGCCGGCTGCGCGCGCTGCCCGGCCTCGGCGGCCCGGCGGCCCCCGCGGCGACCGCCCCGCAGGAGGCCCGGGCCGCGCTGCGCCCGCCCGAGCGGCTGGACGATGCCGCGCGCACCCGCCTCGATCATCTCTGCGCCGGGCAGGGGGCGCTGCCGCGCGTCGCCGTGGTCATCGCCGCACCGGGCGGGCGGGCCGCCGCCATCGGCGAAACGCTGGCGGTGCTGAAGGGGCAATGGCGCGCGGCGGATCTCATCCGCATCGTCTCGGTCGATCCCGCCACGGTGGAGGGCATCGAGACCATCACCGCCCCGGCGGGACCGGGCGGGGTGACCGCCACGCTCTGCAAGGAGCTGAACCGCCTGGCGCAAGAATACGACTATGTCGCGGCGCTGAACGCGGGCGACAAGCTGGACCCCGATGCGATCCAGCGCTTCGCCCTCGCCGCCGCCGGCGCGCCGGACATGGTCTATTGCGACGAGATCGTCCCGAACGGCGATGGCCCCTGGGTGCGCTACAAGCCGGGCTGGGACATCACCCGGCTGCGCCAGTCCGCTTATCTGGGCGACTGGGTCTGGTATCGCGGCGAAACCATCACGCGGCTGAACGGGTTCGACCCCGCCTTTGCCGGCGCGGAGGAATATGAATTCCAGCTGCGCCTTGGCGAGCATGAGCCCAACGTGCTGCGCCTGCCCGAAGCGCTCTTTGTGCGCGAGGCGGGCAGCCGGCGTGACGATATCGCGGCGGATGACTTCGTGCAGCGGGCCGAGGCGGCGCTGGCCGCGCATCTCGCCCGGCTGGAGATGCCGGCCCGTATCGCCCGGCGGCAATTCATCGGGCTGTTCAAGCAGGAGCGCACGCCCGAGGACCCGGGCACCTCGGTCATCCTGCTTTGCGATGGCGCGGATGTCGCCACCGTCAACCAGCGCCTCACCGCGCTGCTGGAGCCGCCCATCATCCGCCTGCCGGTGATCATCGCCGCCCAGAACCCGCAGCCGGACGTGGCGGATTACCTCACCCAGATCGAGGCGCAGCGCGCCACGCTGGGGCAGAGCGTGCGCGCCGTGCCGCCCGCCGCGTATCGCGGCGCGGGGGCCTTCGCGCAGGCGCTGGCGCTGGTGGAGACGCCGCATCTCGCCATTCTGGACGCCCGGGCCGAGCCCACCGCGCCGGACTGGCTGGCCACATTGCGCAACCGCCTGGCGGACCCGGGCGTGGCCATGGTCGGCGCGCGCACGCTGGTGCCGGGTGCGGGCGGCACCGCGCAGCCCATGGTGCAGGGGCCTATCGTCATCGGCGCGCCGGTGCGGCTGGGCCATGGCTACGCGCCGGATGCGGGGCGCATGGGCGGCTGGCTGCTGGTGGACCAGGAGGCCAGCGCCATCGCCCCGCCCGGCCTGCTGGCCCGCACCGCGGCGCTGTGCGCCTGCGCCCTGGCCGACCTCCCCGGCGATGCGTTCTGGATCGATCTCTGCGCCCAGCTGCGCGCCGCCGGGCACCGCCTGGTCTGGACGCCGGATGTGAGTTTCCAGGCGCGCGGGCCACTCTTCCAGCCCGACCCGGAGGGGCGTTTCCGCACCGGCAGCCGGGCGGCGCGGGATTTGCCCTGGCAGGACCCGCACCATCACCCCGCCCTCTCCCTGCGCGAGGATCTGCTGGCGCCGGAAACCCGCACCGGGCTGGTCGCCGCCGCGCCGGAGGACCCGGCCTCGGTGCTGTTCACCGGCCAAGGCGCGGGGGCCGAGCCCGTGCTGGCCGCCGCCCGCGCTTTCCGCACCGCCGGGGGGCTGGAGGCGGGCTGGGGGCCCGAGCCGCTGGCCCCGGCGGAGCTGGGGCGGCGCGCCCCCAGCGCCTGGGTACGGGTGAACCCCGACGGCGCCCCCGGCACCACCGGCCAGCCTTACACGGCCCTGTTCTGCGCCCCCCCGCGCGAGGGCGCGGCGGCGGCGATGCAGGCGGCCGCTGCGGTCTATGCCACCTCCCCGGCGCTGGTGTCCCAGCTGCGCGCCCTGGGCGGCGCCGCCCCGGCCGTGCAGCTCTGGCGCCCGGCCCTGCTCCGCGCCAACTGGGAAACTCTGCAGCTCGGCACCGGGCTGAACACCCGCACGCGCGTGCTCTGGTTCGACGAGGGCGAGACCCCGCCCTGGTTCACCGATCTCGTCAATGAAACCATTGACGATGTCAGCTGGATTATCGCCGGGCAGAAGGGGGTGACCTATAACGGGCAGGTCACCTGTCTGCCCCGCCATCTGGACGAGGCCCTCTGGGCGCGGGACCTGGCGATGCTGGCGCCGCAGATCCTGCTGCGCCCGGCGGGGCGCGCCGCCTGGGGGGATTGCTACTTCACCCTGCTGGCCGCCGCCGCCGGGGCGCATCTCATCCTCGACAAGCGCCTCGACACGCCGGAGAGCCTGCCGGGTGAAAGGCTGGGGCCGGCGCCGTCGCTCTGGAAGAGCCGCCTGCTCTGCGCGGCGCGGGACCTGAAGACCACGCTCTCCGCCGGCAAGGCCACGCGCGAGGCCGCGCTGGCGCTGCCCTCGGTCGAGACGCAGGACGCCCCCTGGCTGCAGCCGCAGGCATTGCTGGAAGCGGCACAATGAGGCGCGCTTTGGCTCTCGCGGCGCTGCTGGGGGGAGCCCCCGCCTTTGCGGCGGGGCCGCCGGAAAGCCAAGGCGATGTTGTCGCCGCGGTGAAGCAGGCGGCCCTGGCGATTGCGCCGCCGGGTTCGTCCGTCATTGTCTCGCAGGCCGATGGCGCGGCCTATATGCCGGCCTGCACCGCGCCGCTCGGCGTCTCCATCACCGGCAACGCGCCCTATCAGGAGGCGGC
>DATJXU010000209.1:0-5557 GCA_035499915.1 Acidocella sp. | reverse complement strand
ACCGTGGCCGAGGCGGTCGCCAAGACCGGCGCCACGGCGAGCGTGATCTACGTGCCGGCGCCCTATGCCGCCGATTCGATCCTCGAGGCGCTCGACGCCGAGATCCCGCTGATCGTCTGCATCACCGAGGGCATTCCCGTCATCGACATGGTGAAGGTGAAGCGCACGCTGCAGGGCTCCAAGTCGCGGCTGATCGGGCCGAACTGCCCGGGCGTCATCACGCCGGGCGAGTGCAAGATCGGCATCATGCCGGGGCATATCCACAAGCGCGGCTCCATCGGCATCATCTCGCGCTCGGGCACCCTCACCTACGAGGCCGTGGCGCAGACCACCGCTGCCGGGCTCGGCCAGTCCACCTGTGTGGGCATTGGCGGCGACCCGGTGAAGGGCACGGATTTCATCGAAATGCTGGACCTGTTCCTGCATGACGACGAGACCCAGGCGATTATCATGATCGGCGAGATCGGCGGCCCCTCCGAGACCGACGCCGCCGCCTTCCTGGCCGGGCACAAGATCAAGAAGCCGGTTGTGGGCTTCATCGCCGGGGCCACCGCGCCCGCGGGCCGGCGCATGGGCCATGCCGGCGCCGTGATCTCCGGCGGCAAGGACACCGCCCAGGCGAAGATTGCCGCCATGAAGGAGGCTGGCATTTTTGTGGCCGACAGCCCGGCCTCGCTGGGCAGCACGATGCTGAAGGCGCTGAGCGCCTGAATTTGTTGCCCCCATGGCGGTCACGCCGTGGGGGTTTTTTTGGCCCTTTGCCCGGGCTGGGGCATTTTCGTTGTAACCATGCGCATTCAGCAACCCTGCCCCTTGGCTGTGGGTAACGGCACAATTACGGCAGTAGCTTATATGCGCCGCAAGGGAAGGTACTGCACTGCACGAGTCGGGGTGGTTTTGTGCCATTTGCCGCGGGCGGTTGTCTCAATAGGAGAGGATTGATTATGGCCGGTGTGGACGTGATTGCGACGGCGATGAATGGGGCGAACGCCCAGTTTATTGCGCAGCTTTATGCGAAATGGGTGGAAGCGCCCAACTCTGTCGATCCTGATTTTGCCGCCCTGTTCGCGGCGCTGGATGACGATACCCGCGCCATCATGACGGACGCCTCCGGCGCCTCCTGGGCGCCGCGCCCCTCCGTGTTCGAGACCGTGAGCGCCGAGGCCGCGCCGAAGGAGGCCAGGCAGCCCGCCGGGTCCCCGGCCGAGTCCCGCGCCGCGACACTGGATTCCATCCGCGCCCTCATGCTCATCCGCGCCTACCGCGTGCGCGGGCACCTGGAGGCACAGCTCGACCCGCTGGGGCTGAAGCCGAAAGGCTATCATACCGAGCTCAACCCCGCCACCTACGGCTTCACCGAGCCGGGCGACATGGACCGCCCGATCTTCCTCGACGGGGTTCTGGGCTTTGAGACCGCCACCCTGCGCGAGGTGATGGCCGCCCTTCGCCTGAGCTATTGCGGCGAGATCGGCGTCGAGTTCATGCATATCCAGGACCCGACCCAGAAGAGCTGGATCCAGAAGAAGATCGAGGGCGCGCCCTGGCTGTCCGTCTACGACAAAAAGGGCAAGGCGAAGATCCTCAAGCAGCTCACCGAGGCCGATAGTTTCGAGACCTTCTGCCAGAAGCGCTTCGTCGGCACCAAGCGCTTCGGGCTTGAGGGCGGTGAGAGCACCATTCCCGCCCTGCACGCCATCATCGAAACCGCCGCCGGCCGGGGCGTGCGCGAGATCGCCATCGGCATGCCCCATCGCGGCCGCCTGAACACCCTCGTCAATATCGTCAAGAAGCCGCTGGTCGCCCTGTTCTCCGAGTTCGGCGGCGCCTCCGCCAAGCCCGACGACGTGCAGGGCTCCGGCGACGTGAAATACCATCTTGGCACCTCGACCGACGTGGTGATCAACGGCAACCAGGTTCACCTTTCCCTGCAGCCCAACCCCTCGCATCTTGAGGCGGTGGACCCGGTGGTGGTCGGCAAGATCCGCGCCCGCCTGGACATGGCGGGCGACACCACCCGCAAATCCGCCATGGCCATCCAGATGCATGGCGACGCCGCCTTCGCCGGCCAGGGGCTGGTGTATGAGACGCTGGCGATGAGCCAGCTCATCGGCTACCGCACCGGCGGCTCGGTGCATCTGGTTGTCAACAACCAGATCGGCTTCACCACCGTTCCGGCGCATGCCTTCTCCGGCCTGTACTGCACGGACGTCGCCAAATCCGTTCAGGCGCCGATCCTGCACGTGAATGGCGACAACCCGGAAGCCGTGGTCTACGCGGCGCAGCTCGCCGCCGAGTTCCGTTGCGAATTCTCGACCGACGTGGTCCTCGACCTCGTCTGCTACCGCCGCCATGGCCATAACGAGAATGACGAGCCGGCGTTCACCCAGCCGATCATGTACAAGGCGATCAAGGCGCTGAAGACCACGCGTGCCCTGTACGCCGAGCGCCTGGCCAAGGAAGGCTCCGTCTCTGCCGATGAGGCCAAGGCGATTGCCGATGAATACGGCAAGGAGCTGGAGGCCGCCTTTGAGGGCGCCAAGGATTACAAGGTCAACAAGGCGGACTGGCTGGAAGGCCACTGGGCCGGGCTGAAGCAGGCCGATGACGACGCCGAGCGGCTGGAAGGCGTCACCGCCGCCCCGCTGGCGCAGCTTCAGGAGGTCGGCAAGGCGCTCTACACCCCGCCGCAGAATTTCGACCTGAACCAGAAGATCGCCCGCCAGCTTGAAGCCAAGAAGCAGATGTTCGAGACCGGCGAGGGGCTGGACTGGGCAACCGGCGAGGCGCTGGCCTTCGGCACGCTGCAGCTGGATGGCCACCGCGTCCGCCTCTCGGGCGAGGACGTGCAGCGCGGCACCTTCTCCCAGCGCCATGCGGTGCTGATCGACCAGACCAACCAGAACGAATATGTGCCGCTGAACAATATCCGTGAGGGCCAGGCGCGCATCGAGATCTTCAACTCGCTGCTCTCCGAGGTTGGCGTGCTCGGCTTTGAGTACGGCTACACCATCGCCGATCCTTCGGTGCTGGTGCTGTGGGAGGCGCAGTTCGGCGATTTCGCCAATGGCGCGCAGGTGATCATCGACCAGTTCATCGCCGCCGGCGAGACCAAGTGGCTGCGCATGTCCGGGCTGGTGATGCTGCTGCCCCACGGCCAGGAGGGCCAGGGGCCGGAGCATTCCTCCGCCCGCCTGGAGCGCTATCTGCAGCTCTGCGCCGAGAACAACATGATCGTCGGCAACATCTCCACCCCGGCGAACTACTACCATGCCCTGCGCCGCCAGCTGAAGCGCAACTACCGCAAGCCGCTGGTGCTGATGACGCCGAAATCCCTGCTGCGCCACAAGCTGTGCGTCTCGCCGCTGGCCGATTTCGCCGAAGGCACCGGCTTCAAGTTCGTGCTGCCGGAGACCGACGAACTGGTGGCCGCCGACAAGGTGAAGCGCGTGGTCCTGTGCTCGGGCAAGGTCTATTACGACCTGCTGGCCGAGCGGCGCGAGCGCGGCATCAAGGATGTCGCCCTGGTGCGCCTGGAGCAGTTCTATCCCTTCCCGGTGAAGGCGCTGAAGGCCGCCATCGAGGGCTACAGGAACGCCGAGCTGGTGTGGTGCCAGGAGGAGCCGGAAAATAACGGCGCCTGGAACTTCGTCGACCGCCGCATCGAGGACGTGCTCGTCTGCCTGGATAACGCCGCCAAGCGTCCCCGCTATGTGGGCCGCAAGGCTGCCGCCTCCCCGGCCAGCGGCCTTGCCAAGGTGTTCGCCGCCGAGCAGGCTGCGCTGGTCAACGAGGCGCTGAGCGTCTAATTTCTCCGGTTCATTATCCAACACGACTAAAAAGCAGGAGTTTCCATGTCGGCCGATATCAAGGTTCCCACGCTTGGGGAGAGTGTTGCCTCCGCCACCATCGCCCGCTGGATCAAGAAGATTGGCGAGGCTGTCGCCGCGGATGAGCCCATCGTGGAGCTGGAGACGGACAAGGTCACCGTTGAGGTGAACGCGCCGGAAGCCGGGGTGATCTCCGAGATCGCCGCTGAGGAAGGGGCCGAGGTTCAGCCGGGCGACCTGCTGGGCCGCGTGGACGCGAGCGGCGCCGCCGCCCCCGCGCCGAAGAAGGAGCCGGCCGAGGCCGCCGCGCCCAAGACCGGCGTGCATGCCGCCCAGACCGCGCCCGGCCCGGTGGCCCGCCCCGGCGTGGGCGCGCTGCCCGCCGCCGCCAAGATGATGGCGGAGAAGAGCGTGAACCCGGCCGATGTGACCGGCACCGCCAAGGATGGCCGCATCTCCAAGGGTGACGTGCTGGCCTTCGTGAGCAAGCCGGCCGCCGCCCCCGCCGCCCCGGCGGCGAAGGCCCCGCGCACCGCCGATGTGCGCGAGGAGCGGGTGAAGATGACCCGCCTGCGCAAGACCATCGCCAACCGCCTGAAGGAGGCGCAGAATACCGCCGCCATGCTCACCACCTTCAACGAGGTGGATATGAGCGCGGTGATGGCGCTGCGCACCTCCTACCGCGAGGTGTTCGAGAAGAAGCACAAGGGCATCCGCCTGGGCTTCAACGGCTTCTTCGTGAAGGCGGTGTGCGCGGCTTTGGCCGAGTTCCCGGCGGTGAATGCCGAGATCGACGGTGACGAGATCGTCTACAAGAACTTCGTGAACATGGGCATCGCCGTCGGCGGCGCCAATGGCCTCGTGGTGCCGGTGATCCGCGATGCCGAGCAGAAGAGCATCTCCGAGATCGAGGCGGAGATCGCCGGGTTCGCCAAGCGCGCCAAGGACGGCACGCTGAAGCTCGACGAGCTCTCTGGCGGCTCCTTCTCCATTACCAATGGCGGCGTGTACGGCTCGCTGATGAGCACGCCGATCATCAACCCGCCGCAATCGGCCATTCTGGGCATGCACAAGATCCAGGAGCGCCCGGTGGTGGTGGACGGCAAGATCGAGATCCGCCCGATGATGTATCTGGCGCTCTCTTACGATCACCGCATCATCGATGGCCGCGAGGCGGTCTCCTTCCTGGTGCGCGTGAAGGAGAGCATCGAGGATCCCCGCCGCCTGCTGCTGGCGATCTGAAACGCGAAGGGGCCCGAAAGGGCCCCTTTTTCGTTTCGGAAGTTTTGCAGCTTTTTTCAAACCGCTGCGAAAAGCGATCTTGTTATATATAATATTACACAATTGAAAATAAATGGGGTTGGGTAGTTGAAGCCTATGAAAGTTAATTCAGCGCTGATCGGTAGAGCGGGAGAATTGCTCGTTGCTGCGGAGCTGCTGCGCCTCGGCATCGAGATTGCTAATCCTGCCCGGGACGTTGGAGTAGATATCTTAGCTTATCAATTGCATGGACATGCAGTAGCCTCGTACTTTGTTCCTGTTCAGGTAAAAGCGGCTTCAGGAACGGGATATGCGTTTGAAAAAGTATGGTTCGAGAAAGCTCCGGGCATCGTGCTCGTGCAAGTGTGGCACGTACAAACCGTGCCGGAATTTTATGTGTTTGATAATCTTAAAGCGGTTGAAGACGCGTTAGGGCCACGACATGTGGCTTCACCGTCCTGGAGAGATCG
>DATJXU010000208.1:0-2464 GCA_035499915.1 Acidocella sp. | reverse complement strand
GCCACGATATCCGCCGGGGCGGCGCCGTGATTCGCGTAATCGGCGACCCCGAGCACCGGGCGCACGACCACCCGGGCGCGATCGCCGTCGAGCTCGCCGTGAGGCGCCACAAGACGCTCCGGGTGTGTGCCCCCTCGACGCCGAAGTTGGCGGCTTTGAGAGGCCGGCAGTGGGCGTCGCGCAGCGCCTGCCCGCCCACGACCCGGGGTTCGCTGCGCGGGCAAACCCGCAACCGGGCCGCCGTGCGCCGCCCTCACCGGCCCGGCCCGCCCTGGAATGGAGGCAGCGGCTCTTTGGCCGGCCCGGGCTGCAGGCCGACATCGACGCTGCATTCCAAGGCGCCGCGCGGCCTGCGCACCCTCCCGCGCAGCGGCGGTCTAAGTCGTTGAAAGGGCTGGCGCACGCTGTGGCACCCAAAAGTTTCGGCCGCCTGCTCCGTCACCACAATGTTTCAGAGCGCCGCGGTTACTCGCTATACTTCGCCGCCCACTGTCGGGGCGGAAGGTGCCGGGCGCGAATGTGAGCAAGCAGGATACGCACTTCGTCAATACGTTCAGCGTGGTCATCGGCCTGCTGGTGGTGGTGGCCCTCGCGCTCATCGCGCTGGCGGGCGTGGTGGCGGCGCACACCCAGGAAACCGACGTGGTCGAACAGCGCGACTTCGCCGCCAGCGTCGCCAGCCGCATCGCGCCCCTGTCGCAGGAGGCGATCGTCGGCCAGGACAACACCGGCATGGCCATCAAGCCGGACTCCCCGGCGGGCGCCGGTGCCGCGCTGCCGATCCCCAAGGACGGCGCCGAGGTGTACGCGCAGGTGTGCTCCTCCTGTCACGGCCTGGGGCTGGTGGGCGCACCCAAGGCCGGCGATGCCGCCGCCTGGGCCCCGCGCCTCGCCAAGGGCAAGAATGTTCTCTATGACCATGCCCTGCACGGCTTCACGGGCACCGCCGGCACCATGCCCGCCAAAGGCAACCGTCCGGACATTCCCGATGCCATCATCGAGGAAGGCGTGGATCACATGATGGGCATGGTCAAGCACTAGCCGCCCCGGGCGTCATCATGCGCAAGGCGATGACCGACCCCGAAGCCCGCACCCGCAACACCGTGGCGCTCGACCGCCACGCCCTCGGCACCCTGCAGTACATCCGCGCCTCGATCGATGCCGCGGGGCTGCTGGCCGTGCCGGGCTCAGCCGGCATCGCCATGGGGGCGGTGGGCATTCTGGCGGCGCTGCTGGTGTCGCTGCCGGCACTGGCCGCCCACTGGCTCGCGATCTGGCTGGCCGCGGGCGGGGTGGCGGTGGCCTGTGGCACCATCCTCATGGCGCACCAGGTGATGAGCCGCGGTACCGCACTGTATCGCGGACCGCTGCGCCGCTTCCTGATGTGCCTGGCTCCGCCGTTGTTGGTGGGGGCGGTGCTGACCTGGCAGCTGTGGCTGCACCGGGCCGAGACACTGATCCCCGGGGTGTGGCTGCTGCTGTACGGCTGCGCCGTGATGGCGGCCAGCACCCTGACGCGCCGCGCCCTGGCGGTGATGGGCGCGCTGCTGGTGCTGCTCGGCGGCATCGCCCTGCAGCTGCCGCCGAGCTATCACAATGCCATTCTCGGGGTGGGCTTTGGCGGCCTGCATCTGCTGTTTGGTGTCCTGATCGGCGGCGGCAGCCGGGAGACAGAGCCATGAGCATCCGAGGCCACGCCCGCCGGCACAGCGCCGCCGCGGCGCCCGCAACCCCGCCGACGACGCGCGCCGCGTCGGCTGCGGATGAGCGCTTCGAGCGGCTGGTCTACGGGCGGGTGCGCCTGGGGATCATGAGCGCGCTGGCGGTGAATGAGCAGCTCAGCTTCAACGACCTCAAGACGCTGTTCGCGGTGACCGATGGCAATCTGGGTGCCCATGCCCGAAAGCTCGAGGACGCCGGCTACATCTCCTGCCGCAAGAGCTTCGCGCAGCGCCGGCCGCGCTCGGAGTACCGCCTCACGGCCAGCGGCCGGCGGGCCCTGGAACGCTACCTTCAGCATATCGAGGCCGTGATCCTGGCGACCCGCCGTGCATAGTCCACAGAAACGGTTTTTTTCGACTCCTTTACTTTGCAATGTAGAGTACTCTTAAACGCCTATGCACGTGGCGATCATCATGGATGGCAACGGGCGCTGGGCCGGCCGCCGTGGCCTGCCGCGTACCGCCGGACATGTCGAGGGGGCGCGCACCGTGCGCCGCATCGTCGAGGCGGCCGCGTGCGCCGGCATCGGCACGCTCACGCTCTACGCCTTCTCCTGCGACAACTGGGCCCGCCCGGCGCGCGAGGTCGGCGCGCTGCTCAAGCTGTTTCGCCGCTACCTGCTCACCGAAACCAGCCGCTGCCAGGCGCAGCAGATCCGCCTCAACATCATCGGCCGGCGCGACCGTCTGGGCGCGGAGCTGCTGCGCGCGGTGGAGCATGGCGAGCGGCAGACCCAGCACGG
>DATJXU010000207.1:0-3602 GCA_035499915.1 Acidocella sp. | reverse complement strand
GGGGGCGGCAAGCTGGAGATCACCGGCGGCGGCACCCGCGTGGAATTCGGCGCGCCGGACCGCGTGGCGGATGGCCTCAGCGTCAAGGCGCTCTCGGGCATCCTGGATTACAGCCCGGCCGAGCTGGTTCTCACCGCCCGTGCCGGAACCCCCTTGGCCGAATTGAACGAGGCCGTTTGCGCCCGCGGCCAGGGTTTCGCCTTCGAGCCCTGGGGGGCGGCGGGCTCCACCATTGGCGGCGTGGTGGCGGCGGGCGTGGCGGGGCCGCGCCGTGTTTCCGCAGGGGCGGCGCGCGACCATCTGCTGGGGTTCGAGGCCGTGTCCGGCCGGGGGGAGCGCTTCAAGGCCGGGGGCAAGGTGGTGAAGAACGTCACCGGCTACGACCTGCCGAAATTGCTGTGCGGCTCCTGGGGGCGGCTGGCGGTGCTCACGCAGGTGACGCTGAAAGTCCTGCCCCGCCCGCCGCAACGCCTGACCTTGCTCTGGCGCGGGCTGGAGGATGCGGTTGGCTTCGCGCTGATGCGCGAGGTGATGCGCCAGCCCGTGGATGCCGCCGCCGCCGCGCATCTGCCCGCTGCTGTGGCGGGCGAGGCGCAGACGCTGGTCCGCCTGGACGGTGTCGGCCCCTCCATCGGCGCGCGCGCGGCGCATCTCGCCTTGGTGCTGGCCTGTTACAGGGCGCCGGAAAAACTGGACGATGCCGAGGCAGCACCGCTTTGGGCGGGCCTGCAAGGCGGCGCCGCCGTGCAAGGCGAGGCCCCGCTCTGGCGCCTCAGCCTGCCGCCGCGCCAGGCTTTTGGCGCCGTCACCCCCCTGGCGCGGCTTGGCGGGCGCTATCTGGCGGATTGGGCGGGCGGGCTCATCTGGCTGTCCCTCACCGGCCATGAGGATGAAATCCGCCACCAGGCGGAGCAGGCGGGCGGCCATGCGACGCTGGTGCAAGCGCCGGCGGCGCTGCGCGCGCGCATTCCCTCGCAGCACCCGCAGGCACCGGCCCTGGCCGCGCTCTCGCGCCGCGTGCGCCGCGCCTTCGACCCGCTGGGCGTGTTCGAGACCAACCGTTTTCTGGACGACCCCAATGCAGACTGATTTTTCGCCCGCCCAGCTCGCGGACAAGGACATGGCCGCCTCCGAGGCGGTGATCCGCAAATGCGTGCATTGCGGCTTCTGCACCGCCACCTGCCCCACCTATGTGCTGCTGGGCGACGAGCTGGATTCCCCGCGCGGGCGCATCTACCTGATCAAGGACATGCTGGAGAATGAGCGTGTGCCCGGCCCGGATGTCGTCAAGCATATCGACCGCTGCCTCTCCTGCCTCGCCTGCATGACCACCTGCCCCTCGGGGGTGAATTACATGCATCTGGTGGACCATGCCCGCGCCTATATCGAGGCGCGCTACCGCCGCCCGCTGGCGGAGCGGGCGCTGCGCGCCGTGGTGGCTGAGATTTTGCCCAAGCCTGCGCGCTTGCGCGCCGCCTTGCAGCTGGCGCGCCTGGCCCGGCCCCTGGCGCCGCTGCTGGAAAGCGTGAAACCGCTGCGCCCCGCCGCGGCGATGCTGAACCTCGCCCCGCCGCATTTGCCGCCCCAGGCCGCGCTGAACGCGGCCGCCACCCCCGGCCCGCGCGGGCGGGTGGTGCTGCTGCAAGGCTGCGCCGAGCCGGTGCTGCGCCCGGAAATCCGCGAGGCCAGTGTGCGGCTGCTGGCGCGCTGCGGCTATCAGGTGAGCTTCGCCCAGGGCGAGGCGTGTTGCGGCGCGCTCACCCACCATATGGGCAAGGAGGATGCGGCGCTGCAATCGGTCCGCCGCAATGTCGATGCCTGGACGCGCGAGATCGAGCGCGGGCTGGAGGCTATTGTCATCACCGCCTCGGGCTGCGGCACCATGGTGAAGGAGTACGGCTTCATGCTGCGCGGCGACCCGGCCTATGCCGCCAAGGCCGCGAAAGTCTCCGCCTTGGCCAAGGATATCAGCGAGGTGCTGGAGGCCGCCGGCCTGCCGGCGCGGGCAGGCGTGCCCGCGCTCACCGTCGCCTATCACTCCGCCTGCTCCCTGCAGCACGGCCAGAAGATCACCGCCGCCCCCCAGGCCCTGTTGCGCGCGGCGGGCTTTACGGTGCGCATGCCGGCGGAATCGCATCTCTGCTGCGGCTCGGCCGGCACCTACAACATCTTCCAGCCGGAGATCGCGGCGCAGCTGGGTAACCGCAAGGCCGAAAACCTCAGCCGCCTGAAACCCGATGTGGTGGCCGCCGGCAATATCGGCTGCGCGGTGCAGCTTGGCCGGCATATGGCGAGTCCGGTCGTCCACACCGTGGAGCTGCTGGACTGGGCAACAGGCGGGCCGGTCCCGGCGGCGCTGAAGGCACGCGTTGCCGGTTAAGCCGGTGCTGCCCAAAAGCACCCGCATTATCCGGGCCTGCATCACCGGCACGGGCATAGACCGTGTTGCCATTGCGCCGGGCGCCGGTCATACTGCCCGTGATGGTTCCTCTTCGAGGATGAAAAGGGAACACGGGTGCGGCTTGCCGCCAACTCCCGGGCTGCCCCCGCAACTGTAAGCGGATAGCCGATCGCCACAGGCCACTGGGCAACCGGGAAGGCGGCGAGAGGTGAAGACCCGCGAGCCAGGAGACCTGCCATCAAGGAGCGTCAGCGTGAACGCATCGGGCGGGGTGTCCTGGTGGGGTGGTCTTTTGCCGGGCTGTCCTTGTTCGCGGTGGCAACGCTTATGAGTGAGGCTGCCCGTGATTTCTCTTTTGAAGCATATTTTCAATGATGGCACCGCGCATGTGCGCGGCAAGGTCATCGGTATCTACGCCTTTCTGGCCGCGCTGAATATCGGCGCCTGGGCCTGGGCGCTGATATCTTTCCATGATCATCCCGTGCTGCTCGGCACATCGCTGCTGGCCTATGGGTTCGGCCTGCGCCATGCGGTCGATGCCGATCACATAGCCGCCATCGACAATGTCACCCGCAAACTGATGCAGGACGGCAAGCGCCCCGTGGCTGTCGGTTTCTTTTTCTCCATGGGCCATTCGCTTGTCCTGCTGATCGGCGTGGTCGCCATTGCCCTGACGGCGATGACGCTGGCCAGC
This sequence comes from Acidocella sp., assembly GCA_035499915.1. GTDB lineage: Bacteria > Pseudomonadota > Alphaproteobacteria > Acetobacterales > Acetobacteraceae > Acidocella. The sequence continues at coordinate 507 of DATJXU010000207.1, read as the reverse complement.
AGCTTCACCAATTTCAACAACGAGGCGGGCATCGCCGGCACGCTGGTTTCAACCGGCTTCCTGCTGCTGATCGCGACCATGAACCTGATGATCGCCGTGGCGGTCTACCGGAGCTTTCAGCATGTCCGCCGCGGCGGACACTATGTCGATGAGGATTTCGACATGCTGCTGAACAAGCGCGGCGTGCTGGCGCGGCTGTTCCAGCCGCTGTTCCGGCTGGTGCATCAAAGCTGGCACATGGCGCTGCTCGGCTTTCTGTTCGGGCTGGGTTTTGATACGGCAACGGAGGTCACGCTGCTTGGCATCGCCTCCACCCAGGCGGCGCATGGCATGTCGCTCTGGCCCATCCTCACCTTCCCGCTGCTGTTTGCCGCCGGCATGTCGCTCATCGACACGACGGACGGCATCATGATGCTGGGCGCCTATGGCTGGGCCTTCGTGAAGCCGGTGCGCAAGCTCTATTATAATCTCACCATCACGCTGGTCTCGGCCCTGGTGGCGCTGGTG
>DATJXU010000206.1:0-10739 GCA_035499915.1 Acidocella sp. | reverse complement strand
ATGCCCGCCTCGCGGATGGCACCGCCGAACAGCAGCAGCTTCTCGGTCAGCGTCGTTTTACCGGCGTCCGGGTGGGAGATGATCGCGAAGGTGCGGCGGGGCGGGATTTTCGCACCGGTTTCGCTTTGGGGAAGGGCCTGGTCCATCCGCGCGGCTCTAGCAAGGTTTTGCGGCAAAACCAACCGCAGGGCTGCATGGCGCCGTTTCCCGGCGGCTAATAATTCGGCCAGAGCCCCGGCGTGGCGAGTTCCAGCACATGCCCGTCCGGGTCCTCGAAATACAGGCTGCGCCCGCCCGCGGGCCAGCGCATCTCGCCGCGCAGCTTCACCCCCGCCTGGCGCAGATGCGCATGCCAGGCCTCATAGCTTTCAGCCGGTATGGCAAAGGCCATGTGCAACGGCCCGGCGCCGTCATGGCCGGCAATCACGCCGCCGCTCTGGGGCATGTCCTCCACCGAGGCGCCGCGTTTGAACAGCAGCAGCACGCCCTGGCGCCCGGCGTCGAACGCCGAGAGACGCGGGCCGGGCTGCATGCAGCGCAGCCCGAGGATCTGCTCATAGAACGCCACCGCGCGGGCCATGTCGTCCACGTAAAGCGACGTTTCCAGCAGGCCCGTGATGCTGCGCTGTCCTGTCTGCGTCATGACGCCAAACCTCGCCAAACCCGGCCTTACCAGGGGACGATCTTGCCCCGGTAGTCCAGAAACTCATGCCCGCCGCTGCCCGCCCGGGCCTCCAGCACATCCACCATCCCCTTCGCGCTGGTCTCCACGTCCAATGGCGCCTCCGGGCCGCCCATATCGGTCCGCACCCAGCCGGGATGCAGATTCACGATGGTCAGATACTCATGCGCGGCGGCGAAGGAGCGGGTCAGCCGGTTCAGCATCGCCTTGCTGGCGCAATACAGCTCGCTGGCGTCGTTGGCGTTCATCTCCAGGCTGCCCAGCACCGAGGACATGAAGGCCAGCACCCCGGTCTCGGGCCGCAGCATCGGCGCCAGCCGCGCCGCCAGCCGCACCGGGGCGATGGCGTTGGTCATCAGCAGATGCGTGATCTCTTCGGGCGTGGCGTCCATCACGCCCTTGTCGCGCGGGCCGTAGGTGCCGGCATTCAGCACCACCGCATCGAAGGACTTGCCCTTCATCCGCGCCAGGAACGCGTCCACCATGTGGAGGTTGTTGATGTCGAGCGTATCCAGCGAAAGCTGGTCGTAATACTCCTCAAGCCCGGCGCCGGCCACCGCGGCGCGCACCGTGGCGGTCACATGGTAGCCGCGGCGCAGGAACTCCTTGGTGAGCCCCAGCCCCAGCCCGCGCGAGGCGCCCACCACCAGGGCCTGCTTTCTGTCCGGTTTCGCGACCATCGCCACTCCTTCAATCTCCTCCTAAAAAAAGACGGTGTGCCCCCGGAAACAAGAGCCTGGCGAAAATATGCGCTTGGCAAACCGAATTTCCCCCGTAAAGAGGAGCCTTTCCATGCCTGCCTTGGCATTGATGCCGCTGCTAATCTTCTGTGCCGCCGCCGGCCTCGGTTTCGCCGTGTCCGCGGCGGCACGGATCAGCGCCCACCGCCACCCCGCCACGCTGGTTGACAGGCCGGAGATCAACCGCATCCATAACCAGCCCAGCGTGCGCCGCTTCACCCTCGGCCTGCCGTTCGAGAGCCTGCGCAGCTCCCCCCGCGTCCTCGAAGGGGACGCGCAGCTGCGCACCTGCCTGGTCGCCTGCGGGGCGGATGCGCGCGGATAACTTCCGCCAGGGCGCCTATGCGGATGCGCTGACCATGGCGCGGCTGCGCTGACATCCTATATACTCGGCACCACCTGGAGGGCCGCGCCATGAGCACCGCGCATTACAAGGTCGTTCCGCATGACGGCGGGTTCGCCTACACGCTGAATGGCAGTTACTCGGAAGCCTACCCAACCCACGAGGCCGCGCTGAAGGCCGCCCGCCGCGCCGCGAAGGAGCAGCGCGTGCCGGGCGAGACCACCCTCATCATGTATGAGACGGAGGATGGCGTCTGGCATACCGAGGAAGCCTTGGGCATCGACCGGCCTGTGACGGACGTGGAGGGCTAAACCTTAACGGCGGCGCGGCTGCCGGCAGGGGTGATCTGCGCGCCATCAATGGCGCGGCGGACACGCAGCCGGGCGGGGTTGAAAGCCTGCGGCACGATGAAGCTAAACGCGGCCCGCCCGGCGCCGATCCCGGCCCGCGCCAGATCCTCCCGGTAATGGCAGGCCAGCGCCTCGCCCAGCTTTTGGTTGCCCGCATAGACTTCCAGCGCCTGCGGCAGCTCGGGCCAGTCCATATCCTGCGCCCAGCCTTCAATGCGCCGCCCATCCGCCACATCGACACAACCGCGCAGCGGGCCCGGAGTCCCATCCGGCGCGGCGCGGGCGACCACCGGGCGCAACGCCTGCTCAAGTGCTGCGCCCTGCAACGGCCGGGGGGCGCAGAGGGAGATTTCATCCGGCTCCCGGTCGCCTGGGTGAAGCGCGCAAAAATCCGCCCGGTTGTGGAACTGGCCGCGCAGGCCAGGGCCGTCGGCAAAGCTCTCGCTCCAGGCCCCCTCGGCCAGGATGCAATCATGGGTCTCGAACTCGGGCAGGAAATAATCCACGCCCGCCTTGTCATCCTCCTGGGTGATCGTCACGCCATTCACCAGCGCCCTGGCCAGCACCAGCACGCCGTCCAGCAGCATCGAATGACCGGGCGAGACATAGAGCGCCCGGCGCGGCTTGCCCTCCCCCAGCGCGCCGGGATGGATGCAGACGGGAATGCGCGCCCGGTTGCCCCTGACCTCTTCCGGGCCAAAACTCTGCCGGCCGATCCATTTGATCCGGCGCAGCCCGCCAAAGCGCGTGGGCAACACGTCGCCAATCCGCAAATCCGCCACATCGCGCGCGCCTTGCGGGGTCTCGATCAGCGTGCCGCGCCGGTAGCAGATGACGATCTCTGTGCCCTGCGCCACCGCGCTGATGGTGAACGCCTCCGGCGAGAGGCTGCCGGTGATATCCAGCGTGACGCTGGTGGCGCCCTGCGCCAGCACCAGCCCGGTGCCGGGCGCAAAAATCTCGCTGGCGGCGGTGAAGCCCTCCAGCAGCAGCGCATCGCCCTGGGTGAAGCCGGTGATGGCCTCCCCGCCCGCAAGCTGCGCCACCCCGCCCTCCAGCATCCAGCCGGCCCCGGTGGCGAATGAGATCTCGCTGAACCCCGAAAAGCTTGCGCCCATGTCCAGCGCGGCGGATGCGCTGCCGGTGAGCCGCAGCGTGCCGCCGCCCGCATGGTCCGTTACCTTGCCCCGGAACACCGCCCCCGGCGCCACCGCGAGCGACGCGCCCGCCCCCGCCATGTAGACCGCATAGCCGCCCGCCAGCGTGCCCGCATTGAGAAAGCCGCCGCCGGCCAGATCCACCGCGACCTCGGTGCCGGAGATCAGCCCGTCATTTTCCAGCGTGCCGCCCTGCATCGCCACCGCCGCGCGCCCAATGATGGTGCCGGTGTTGGTGACCTGGCCACCGCCCATCCACAGCCCCATGAATTGCTGCCCGCCGCCGGTGAGAAGCCCTTCATTCTCCAGCGTGCCGCCATACAGCACCACACCGGCGCCAAGCCCCGTGCCCCAGACATACTGGCTGCCGGCGCCGCCCTCCACGCTGCCCTGGTTCACCAGCACGGCGCCATTGGTGAGCACCACGCCGTCCCCGCCGGAAACACTGCCGGCCCCGCCCAGAATGGTGCCGCTATTGAGCAATGACCCACCGGAGAACAACGCCCCCGTACCGCCATAAGTGCCCGCGCCCCCGGCGATGAGCCCGCTATTGCGCGCGCCAAGCTGTGCCGCCCCGGCCAGCCCCACCCCGCCATGGGTGGCATAGGCCCCGCCGCCGCCCGCGATGGCGCCGCGATTGTCCAGCGTGCCCGCCCCCAGGATCAGCCCGCTTCCGGCCGAGCCCGCCTGCATGGACGCGTCATCCGGCACGTCATTGCCCAGGATGCTACCCTCATTGGTCACGACGGCGCTGGTCAGTTCCACCGCCGCGCCGCTGACAAAGCTGTAGCCCGTGGCCGGGAAGGACAAAGTCAGCCCCCCGCCGCTCTCAATGCGCCCGTCATTCACCAGCGTGACCGTGCCGGAGGCGCCCGACACCCCGTTGAAGCCGCTGATGTCGCCGCTATTGCCGACATAGGCGCCGCTGCCCAGCACCACGCCCTCATGCCCCGCGCCGGCCAGGGGGGCGCTGATGCCGCCCGCATTGACGAGGCTCGCCCCCGCCTGCAGCACCACGCCCGCGACACCGCCATAAACCGTGCCGCCCGCCTGGTTGCCCAGCGTGCCACCGCTGGCCAGCACCAGCCCGGCGGCCCCGCCGCTGATCTGCCCGGCATTCTGCACCTGCCCGGGCGCGCCCAGGCTCACCCCATAGGCCCCGCCCTGGATCACCCCTTCATTCGCCAGCACACCGCCCGCAATCTGTACGCCGATGCGCCCCAGCCCGGCGCCAGCGCCCCCCACCCCGCCGGATATGCTGCCCTGGTTGACCGCGACACCCCCGGCCAGCAGCGCCAGCCCGGCCTCATTGCCTTCGATCAACCCGCCAGTGGCGTTGGTGACGCTGCCCGCCCCCGCCAGGCGCAGCCCGCCCCCCACGTCAACACCTGAGGCCAAAGTGAGATCCGCCGCCAGCGTGCCATCGTTCAGGATGGTCCAGTCCGCGCCGGGGCCGCCATAGAGCGCGCTGCTGAGGCTCAAGGCGGCGCCTGCCGCACTGCCCGCAAGCGCAATGGTCACGCCCGCCTGCACAATCACCGGCGATGGCGCCGCCACTGCCAGCTGCAGGGCGGCGGTACCGCTGGACTTGATTGTCGTGCCGGACATGAATCGCTCCCGGCGCCTTTTGCGCCGGAATCGAAACTAAAATTACAAATTGTTCAGATCAACAAAAATCAGCCCTGAGGCTGCTGGACGGCCTCTTCCTCCGGCTCGTCCATCGATGCGCGCCACGCCTCGGCCTCGCGCGCCAGCTTGCGGTAGCTGCGCAACGAGAAGGGCAGCATGACGATATAGGCCAGCCCCGCCAGCGCCCCGGCGAGATACGGGTCCGCGAAGATCAGCGCCGCGAACACCACCACGCCCAGCAGCAGAGGCAGGATGCCCGCCGTCGGGATCTTGAAATTCTTGAAGCTCCAGACCGGCAGGGTGGAGACGCAGAGCAGCGCCGTGCCGACCAGGAAGGCGCCGGTGAAGAGCGGGTAGCTCACCAGATCCTGCAGCCAGAACTGATTATGCTGGTTTGCCACCAGCCCGACGAAAAGCGGAAACAGCACCAGCCCCGCCCCGGCCGGGGCCGGTACGCCGGTGAAGAAATTATAGGCGAAGGCCGCCTTCGGCGCGGAATCCAGCGCCGCGTTGAACCGCGCCAGACGCAGCGCCATGGCCGAGGCGTACATCAAGGGCGGCAGAAAGCCGATCGCCCCCCAGGGCTGAAGCGACCACATATAGAGCAGCAGCGCCGGCGCCACGCCGAAGCAGAGAAAATCCGCCAGCGAATCGAACTCCGCCCCGAATCGCGAGGTCGCCTTCAGCAACCGCGCCAGCCGCCCATCCAGCCCGTCGATCACGCCGGAGACGGCGATGGCCAGCACCGCCGTGCCATAGCGCCCCTCCAGCCCCAGCCGGATGGAGGAGAGCCCGATGCAGAGCCCCAGCAGCGTCATCAGGTTGGGCAGCATCCGGTTGAAGCTGAGCCCGGAGAAACGCTGCCGCCGGGGCAGGCGGCGGAGTGGCCTCATGGGAAGGACGGCGCCTTCGGCGGCAGCTCGGCGATCACGGTCTCACCGCCGATCATGCGCTGGCCGACAGCCACGAGCGGCGTGCAGCCCTCGGGCAGATAAAGATCGGTGCGCGAGCCGAAGCGGATGATGCCGAAACGCTGCCCCGCCAGCAGCGGCTGGCCTTCCGTCACCTCGCACAGAATCCGCCGCGCGATCAGCCCGGCGATCTGCACCACCACCACATCCTGCCCGGCGCTGGTGCGCAGCAACAGGGAGTTGCGCTCGTTATCGTCGCTCGCCTTGTCCTCGGCGGCACTCAGGAACAGGCCGGGATGATAGGCGATCTTCTGCACCGTGCCGGAGATGGGGGCGCGGTTCACATGCACGTCCAGCACCGACAGGAAGATCGCGACACGGGTGCGCGGCTCGGGGGCGAGGCCCAGCTCGGCGGGGGGAATCGCCTGCTCGATGCTCACCACAAGCCCGTCCGCCGGGGCCACGAACACATCCTGGCGCGGCGGCAGCACGCGCTCGGGGTCGCGGAAGAAATACAGGCAGAACAGCGTGAAGAGCAGCCCCACCCAGGTCAGCGGGTGCCAGAGCAGCAGCCCGACGACCGCCACCGCGATACCGCCGATGATGAAGGGATACCCCGCCTTGTGCGGCGGGCTCATCACCGATTTTACAGTCTCAGCAATATTCATTCAGCCGGTCGCCTTTTGTTCAGTTCGCCTGTTTCCGGGGCAAGGCGAAGGCCTGGCCCGGGAAAATCAGGTTCGGGTCATGGATCTGGTTCGCATTGGCGGAATAGATCAGCGTGTACAAGGTCCCCTGCCCATAAACCCGGCGGGCGAGCATCCAGAGATTATCGCCGGGGGCGATCACCACATGGCCATCCTCGAGCGCCTTGGACAGCTCCTCCGGCGCGAAAGGCACCGTGACCGCGGGCAGCGCGCTGCCGTCAGGCGCGGTGGCGTTCAGCGTGATCATGCCCGGCGCCGTGGGCACAGGCGCCTGCATATGCCAACGGCCTGAGGAATCCGCCTTGGCGGTGCCGATGGCCTTGCCGCCCATCATCACCGTCACATTCGCCCCCGCCGGGGCGGTGCCGCTGAACATGGCATGGCCGTGCGCGTCGTAATCCACCGCCCCCATGCCAAGCTCGCCGGGCTGCGGCCCCTGGCCGGTGACGACATTGCTGCCATTCGGGCCGGAGACCACGGCCAAAGCGGGCTTGCCATTGCCGGGCAGGGAGATGGAGGCGCTCTGCGCCCCCTCCACCACAGTGCCGCCGGTCAGCGTCTCGGCCAGCGTGATCTCATGCGAGCCGGGCGGCAGCGGGTTGGCGGGGATCATCACGAAGGCCCCCTGCGCATCCGCCGTGGCCGTGCCCAGAACCGCATCGCCATCCTTCACCGTGACGGTGGCACCCGGCACGGCGCGCCCGGCCAGCACGGCATTGCCCTGCGGGTCCACGCGCACAATGTCGAAGCTGGGTGCCGGCGGGCCGCCCGCCGCCTGCGGCGCGGGGGCTGACGCGGGGGGCACGGGCGGCGCAGGCGGTGCCGCCTGGCGTCCGTAACGCAGATAGAGCAGCAGCGCGCCATCCCCCAGCGCCAGCACTGCCAGCACGATAAGGGCGATGACGCGATAGCTAGGCCGCTTCGGCGCGGCGGGACCGGTGTTGCTTGCCATGACGCCGCCAGCCTGCCACGAACGAAGCAGAACTGGAAGCGAGGCAGGGATTCATGGGCAGTTTTTCCGTCACCGTATTTTGCGGCTCCAACCCGGGGGTGGACCCGGTCTATGCGGCGTCATCCAAGGCGCTGGGCGAGGGGCTGGGCGGGCGCGGCATGCGCCTGGTGTTCGGGGGCGGCAATGTCGGGCTGATGGGAATCACCGCGGGCGCCACGCTGGGGGCGGGCGGCGAGGTGACCGGCATCATCCCGGACTTCCTGCGCAAGCGCGAAGTGGAATTCCAGGGCCTGACGGAGCTGATCGTCACCGACTCGATGCACACCCGCAAGCGCCGCCTCTTTGCCCTGGCCGATGTCTTCGTGGTGATGCCCGGCGGGCTTGGCACTTATGACGAGACGGTGGAGATCCTGACCTGGAAGCAGCTTGGCCAGCACAGCAAGCCGATCATCCTGGTGAACATCCTCGGCTGGGCGGAGCCGTTCGTGACGATGGTGGAGGAGACCATCAAGCGCGGCTTCGCCAAGCCGGAGGTGCGCGAGCTGTTCGAGGTGCAGCCGGACGTGCCCGCCGTGCTGGCGCGGCTGGAAGAGCTGCGGGGGACCGCCAGCTAATTGCCGCCGGGAGGCGCCTCCTCGGCCCGGATCATCCGCCGGGCGAGCTTCAGCGCCTCCAAAGCCGTCTCTTCCGCGCTCAGCCCCAGCAGCGCGGCCCAGCCGCATTGTGCTTCACCATCGACCGTACCGAGATGCGCGCCGATCATCTCGCGCGCCCGCAGCAAGGCCGCCGGGCGCTCCGCCTCCCCGCCGATATAGGCCTGCTGCAAGGCGTAATAGGCGCGGCGGGCGGGGCTGGTCGCCTCCTCCGCGCGCATGACCTGCTTGCCGAACAGGAAACGCGCATGGTTGTTCAACTCCAGCCGCGCGCGGGTCTTGAACCGGATGACCGCGCCGTTGAGGATCATCGATTCACCCTGTTTGAGTTCCAAGACCAGTGAAGACATTCCATCCCGCCTGAACAAGATTGTGAAACACCACGAATCCTGCCACCGCCCTTGTTAACAGGCCGTGAAAAGCGCCCCGCTCATGGCACCGGCATGGCAGGCGCCAGCCGCCCGCCCAGGCGCACCGGCTCAATCCGGCGGGCGAGGCCGGTGGTGTCATCGGTTTCCACGAAGGCGCCGCAGAGTGTCGCCGGGCCTTCCGCCGGGCTCAGCTTCTCCCCCGGCATCTTGCGGATGAAGCGGTTCAGCGCGGGCGCCTTGGCCATGCCGATGATGGAATCATAATCCCCGCACATGCCAAGGTCCGTGGCATAGGCGGTGCCGCTCGGCATCACCTGGTGGTCCGCCGTGGGGATATGGGTGTGCGTGCCGGTCACGGCACTCACCCGCCCATCGAAGGCGTGCCCGAACGCCATTTTCTCCGAGGTCGCCTCGGCGTGAATATCCACCAGGATCGCCTGCACCGTGACGCCCAGCCTATGGCGGGTCAGCAGCTCATCGATGGTGCGGAAGGGGCAATCCATCGGGTCCATGTAGAGCCGCCCCATGGCCTGCGCCACCAGCACCTTGCGCCCATCCGGCAGCGCGGCGAGGCAGGCCCCGGCGCCGGGCGTGCCGGGCGGGTAATTGATCGGCCGGATCAAGCGTTTCTCGTTGGCGATGTAGGGAATGATCTCGCGCCGGTCCCAGGCATGGTTGCCCAGCGTGATCACATCCGCCCCGGCGGCGAACAGGGCCTGCGCCATGTCCGGCCCCAGACCGAAACCATGGGAGGCGTTCTCGGCATTCACCGCGACGAAATCGAGTTTGAGTGAGGCGCGCAGTTCGGGAATGTATTTCAGGGCCGCTTCGCGGCCGGAACGGCCGAGCAGGTCGCCAAGCAAAAGAATACGCATGCGGCTCCATACGATGGAACGCCGCGAAATCAAAAACCCGGCAGCAGCTCCAGCGCACTGTCCCGCACGCAATAGGGCGCGGCATCAAAGCCCGTGAAGGTCTCGCTATCCGTGCCGGTGAGCCAGGCGGGGAAATCCGCCTTTACCAGCGCCGCGAACAGGGCCGCGCGGCGCGGCGCATCCAGATGCACCAGCGGCTCATCCAGCAGCAGCAGCGGGGCCTCGCCGCGCGCGGCGGTGATCATCGCGGCATGGCCGAGCACGATGCCGATGAGCATCGCCTTCTGCTGCCCGGTGGAGGAGAGCGCGGCCGGACGCCCCGCCGCTTCGTCGGTGATCAGCAGATCGGCTTTCTGCGGCCCGTAGCCGGAGGATTTCGCAACCGCATCGGCATGGCGCGCAGCCGCCAGCGCAGCGCGCAGCCAATCCTCCACATCCAAGGCGGGCGCCTGTTGCAGCCTTTGCGCGATGGCGCAGCCAAGCCCCAGCGCCACGCGCGGAAACGGGTCCGCCGCCCCTGCCGCCAGCGTGGCGTTCAGCCGCGCAATCAAGGCCGCCCGCGCTGCCGTGGCCGCCACGGCGTGCCGGGCCATCGCATCCTCCAGCGCCACGGCCCAGGCGGCATCGTAAGGCGGTTCGGCCAGAAGCCGGTTGCGCTGGGCGGAGGCGCTCTCAAACGCGGCGATCTCGCGCGCATGGAAGGGCTCAAGCGCCACCACCAGCCGGTCCAGGAATTTGCGGCGGCCGGAGGCGGTGTCGGTGAACAGCCTGTCCATCTGCGGGGTCAGCCAGACGGCGGCGAATTGCTCGGCCACATCGCTCTGGGCGCGGGGCTTCACGCCGTTCAGCCGGAATTCCCGGCGCTCTGGCGCGCCCTCCACAGCCCCGGTGCCGATCTCCAGCCCGTTATCGAACCGCGCCGCCACGGCCCAGCCCCCTGCCCCACCCTGGCGCGCCAGCTCGGCAAAGCGCGCCCCGCGCAAGCCCCGCCCCGGCACCAGCAGGGACGCGGCTTCCAGCAGATTGGTCTTGCCCGCGCCATTGGGGCCCGCAAACACCAAACGCCGCGCCTGCGGTTCAAAACGCAGCGCGGCGTAGGAGCGGAAGTTGGTCAGGACCAGGCGATTTAGGTTCGTTTCAGGATTCCTTTGCAGCTTTTTGAAAAAAGCTGCACCAAAAACTTTTGAAACCTGGCTGTGAAGCCGTATCTCCAATTGGGGATACGGCTTCCAGGCCAGGTTATAAAGTTTTTTTTGGGCGAAGGTGGCCAAGGTTCCAGCGCTGCGAGGCGGCGCTGGAAAGCCACCGGAGGGGCAGCCTTTTTTTCAAAAAAGGCTGCGTTCTTCTTAAACCCGCATCGGCATCAGAA
>DATJXU010000205.1:0-5164 GCA_035499915.1 Acidocella sp. | reverse complement strand
TAGCCACGCGCCGAGAAGGGGGCGATGCAGCAAGGCAGCGCGCGGCCATGCGCGGTGAAATACATCAGCGACCAGGGGCGGCGGCAGGTGGCCCAGGGCCGCTCCTCAGCTTGCGGCTTCAGGCTGAGGCCAGGCTCCGTTGCGCCGGACGCATTCAGGCGCACCCCCAGAGCGGTCGCGATCTCATGCGCCGCGTTGATGGCTTGCTCCTCCTCGGCCTGTGCCTGGGCGAACAGGGCAGATTCGGCCCGGGCCAAGCCGAACCCCTCCTCATCGAAGACAAGCCGTTGCAGATGCACTTCCCTGACGCCGATCTTGGCCGCGAGGCGAACGAAATCCGGCAACTGGCCGATCGTCTCCTTGAGCCCGGTGAGCCACATCGAAACCAGGGGTTTGGCTGCGCCCAGCTCCGCCTGCAGGGAAGTAAACGAGGAAATGTTGCGGACAATGCGGTTGAAAAAATCCTTGCCGCGGACGGCCAAAAAGGTCTCGGCGTCGGCAGCGTCGAGCGAGACGCGCAGTTCATCCAGCCCGGTCTCGATCAGCTCCCGCTGCTTGCGCGGCGTCAGCAGCGTGCCGTTAGTGTTGAACAACGTGTAAATGCCGCGCGCTTTCAGGTGGCGGATCATCTCGGGCAGGTTTTTCACCAGCATCGGCTCGCCGACGCCATGCATCACGACGCGGGCGATGTTGGGCACTTGATCGATGATGGAGGTGAACAGCTCCCAGCTCATATCGGCCGGCGCTTCGAGCTCCTCGAAGGTGCGCGGACAGGTTTCGCAGAGCAGGTTGCAGCGGTTGGTGACTTCTAGATACAGGCAGACAGGCGGCGTTTTGGCTTCGGCGTGGCGCTCCGCGTCCACGGCGTCGAAATAGCGGCGCGGGTCTTTCAGTGCCGTCAGGGTCATGTCTTTGCTCCTTCGGTGGCTTTCAAGCGCCACAGCCCAAACGTTAATTTTGCGCCCCATAAATCCCGTGCTGCCAGAAGCACGAACGGGACATACAAAAAGGAGGGCCAGAACAGCCTGAAATGCACTGGGTTTAAATAGAGAAGCGGGCTGGCGGTTGCGAGGTACAAAATGCTTGAAAAAGGCGCCACGCAGGCGGGGATGAGCAGCCAGGCATAGTACCAGGGATAATGCGGCGAGAGGCCGGCCATGCCGAGCCCGCCCAGCACCAGCGCGGCGATGCACAGGGTTCGCGCGGTTGGCGTCTGGGTTTGCAGGCGCAGGCCCAGGCCGAGGAGAAGTGCGGCGAGACAGGCCAGGTAGAGTTTTGCGGCGAAGCCCGGCAAAGGCAGGAACTGCCCCAGGGCGGAGAGGAAGAACAAGCCCTGACCGTCGGCTATGCCCTCCTGGTGGCCGTAGCCGCCCAGGAAGCCGAACACGCCGGCCCCTACGCCAAGATAAGGGAGATAGAACAGCACCAGCAGCGCCACGAAAATGGCAGCGAAACGCCAGTCCCACCGGCGCCATAAAACCGGCGCCCAAATCAGGGGCAAGAATTTGGCCAGCACGGCCCCGGCCAGGGCGGCGGCGCTAAATCCCGGGCGGTTGGTGCAAGCCGCCAGCAAGGCCAGCGCCGCAAAACAGATCACAATGGCATCGACATGGCCGGAACCGGCGAATTCCCAGACGGGCAGCGGGTTCCAGGCATAGATGAGCACACGCGTGCGCGGCAGCGCGGCGGCGTCCAGCAATTTCACAATCGCCCAAATGCCCACGCCTTCAAGCGCCGTGAGACAAAATTTCATAGCGAGTACCGAAGGCAGGGACAGAATCTTACCCAGGCTGGCGCCAGCAAAAAACACCATCTCCGCCGCCGGAGGGTAGATGGTATGGGCGTAATTGGCCCGATTAATGTTGGGGAATATCACGGTGTCGCGCAGGAAGCTCAGATGCGCATCGGCGGGGATGTAGCGGTAGGGGTTGATGCCAGCAGCTTGCACCCAGCCATCCCAGACATAGCGGTACATGTCGTTGGACAGGAAAGGCGGGGCGCCGAGCACGATGAGCCGGAAGGCGAGCGTGCCGCCAAGGATGATCCATATGGCCGCCCGGCCGGGACGGAACCACAGAACGAGCGCCACCGCGGCGGCATAGATGAGCCCCTGGACGCCGGTTAGGATAACAAAATGGGTCAGGGCTGCGCCATAGCCGATGCCAAACACACCGGGGATCGGCTGCGGCAAGGTCAGGCCCACGGCCGTGAGACCAGCGAGCAGCAGCAAGCACAGGATGAGCAGCAGATCTGTGCGGGTCATCGTGTCATGGCGGTGTCGGCAAACAGGCCCAGCCGCTGCAGGCAGGCGCGGGTCGCCGGGGCGGCAAAGGGGGCGCTGGCGGCGGGGGGGCTGGCGAGCTCCGCCACCAGACGCTCCAGCGCCGCCGCGTCATCGACATCGTACCAGACGGGCAAGGTCACCAGTTCCAGCCCGATTTCCCCAGCGCGGGCTATGGTTTGCGCCGCCACGACACCGGTGCTCCAGGCAATATCGGCGAACATATGCGCATGCGCCTGCTTCAGACCCAGCAAATAATAGCCGCCATCATCGGCCGGGCCGAGCACGGCGCGATCGCCAGGCAGCGCCAGCAGCCGCGCGGCTTCGGCGAGGTAGGAGGTGGGCAGGGTCGGGCCATCGGAATTGACGACGCAAGCCGAGGCGTAGCCGCGTTCCAGCAGCGCCTGGATGGCGTGCAGCAGGCACCGGCCAAAACCCTGCACCTGGGGCGGCATTTCCGGATGGCCATCGGCCAGCGCCAGCTGGGTGGTGGCGGCCAGATGCCCATCGAACAAATGTTCGCTCCCTGCAGGGGCGAAGGCGGCCCAGGCGTGAATTGGCGCGCTTTGCCCAGCCGCCACGATATTTTCGGTGGTGTCGCGCAGAAAAGCGGCGCTTAGCGCAGCCGCCTGCTCGGGCGCAAGAGGCGGCGTAAGACGGGTTTTGGCGCAGCCCGGCCGCGGCGCCTTGGCCATGACTGCGACGGCGCAATGCGAGGCATTTTCATTGCCCGCCCCGGCAGGGTCCGGCAATCGAACATCATGCATGGCTCAGACCCCGCTGAACCAGTTATAGCCGCGATCGGCCCAGAAGCTGCCGGGGTAGCGGTTGGTGACGTACAGCGCCGTGACGTATTTTGGATTTTTGAAGCCCAGCTTGGTGGGAATGCGGATTTTGAAGGGAAACCCGTATTCAGTCGGCAGAATCTGGTCCGAGAGCTGGAACGCCATGATGGTCTGCGGGTGCAGGGCTGTCGGCATATCAATGCTCTCGTAATAGCCATCGGCACAGACAAAGCCGACATATTTGGCGGTAAGATCAGCGCCGACACGCTCCAGGAAGGTGCGCAGCGGCGTGCCCGTCCATTTGCCGATCATGCTCCAGCCTTCGACGCAAACATGGCGCGTGACCTGGCTTTTTTGCGGCAAGGCGTAGAGCTGGGGTACGGTCCAGGCGGTCTTGTTGTCGATCAGGCCCGCGAGCTCAAGCTTGTAGTCGGCCGCTTTGATCACCGGCGCATCGTACGGGTGATACCAGGCATTATAGCGGAAATCTTTCACCGCCATGCTCTCGGGATATTCCGGTGCCAGCCTGGTGCCGGAGAAAAGCGCCTCCTGGACAAAATTATTCCAGCGCGAGACAACGGCGAAGACTTTTTGCACAGTGTCGCTATCGCTGATGTCACAGCCGGTGAGCAGCGTGAGCGCGCCCAGGCTCATGCCCGTGCCGAGGAATTTGCGGCGGTCGACATCCACCGTGAATTTTTTCGCCGGCGGGAGCATGACAGTCGGCTTTTTATCATTCGCCGGCATGGGGCACCTCTTCTGCGGTATGGATGGGTTCGGCGGCACGGCCAAGCACCATGGCGATCAATGTCTTGGGCACGATGGCGACGAGCGTGACATGCACGATGATGAACAGGCAGATCCCCGTCATGAACAGAAAATGGATGACTCGCGCCACCGGGTAGCCGCCGAAGCACCAGGTAAGCCAGCTCAGTTGCACCGGCTTCCAGATGGCAAGGCCGGAGAGGATCATCATCAACACCGCGAACAGCGCGAACCAATAGGCGGCGCGCTGCACCGCGTTATACTCGCCCAGCCGGTGCGGCAAGCGGAAGGTGAGCGCCGCCACGAGATCGTTAAAAATCCGGCGCGGCGTGACCGGCAGGTAGTCATGCCGGAAATGGCCCGAGATGATGCCGTGTGCGAGGAACAGCACATAACTCACCAGCAGCAGCCACAGCCCGGTAAAATGCCAGTTGAGCGCATTGGCAACACCAGGGTCCATATGCGCGATTTTCGACTCCATTGGGTTGCCGCCCAGAGTCGCCCAGATCGGAAAGCGGTAATCCCCGAAAATTGGCACGGAATTATAAATCCGCCAGCCGCTGCCAATCATGATGATGATGGCCAAAGCCTGCAGCCAGTGCGCGATACGAAGGACCAGCGGGTGCTCCTGGATATCATGTGTGGCCGGGGTTGGTTTTGTTTTCATGCCGCGGCCTCCAGGCCAGCCTGGCGCAACAGAGCGGCGCCGCCGGAGCTGCTGATCAGCCCCACAAGGGCCCGCGCATTGGGGCTGACGGCCTTGGCATTCACCGCCACCGAATAATTGATCAGGGCCGGATCAGCATTGAGGGTGGCGATGACGGTCAGGCGCGGGTCGGCCAGCGCATCGGTACGGTAGATGAGGGCGATGTCCGCCACATGGGTGGTGACCAGAAAGGCGGCATCGCCGGTATTGGCCGTTCCCATGACATTGCCGCTGGCCAGTTCGTTGGCGGCGAGCACCGCCCGCCCGTCCAGATCCGAGGCCACGGTGTCATCGGTCACCGCGATCTTGCTCCCCGCCGCCAGCTGGGCCAGCGCCGCCGCATTGGCCGGCGCGGGAAAGCGTCCGGCCAAGCCGGCCAGCACCAAGGCATTGCTAAAACCGTTTGTGCGCGTGCTGGGGACCACGAACCCGGCCTGAACCGCCTGGTCCATGGCGGCGCTTAGGGTGAACAGCACGTCGTTGCGCGTATGGCGCTGGATTTGCGCCAGCATCCCCGCCGCCACGGCGCTGAGCACGGCCACCGGCGCGCCGAACTGGGCGCGCGACACCGGGTCGAAGCCGCGCAGCGCCGGGGCCAGTGTCGGGTCGCAGAATACCGTGACGCCG
>DATJXU010000204.1:0-15028 GCA_035499915.1 Acidocella sp. | reverse complement strand
CAACTCCACGACTCCAAGGGAGGAGCCAAGATGCCCGCCGGTGACCGATACGGTGTCGATGGTCTCGGCCCGCAACTCATCGGCCACCTGCTTGAGCTGGTCGGTGGAGAAGTTGCGCAGATCAGCGGGAACGTTGACCCGGTCAAGCAGTGGGGTTTTCGGCGGCATTAGCAATATCCTCCGGAACACCGCGTCTTCATCGTCCCCATACTTGTTCCCGTCATCCGCTTTAACCTGTTCATAAACGCCCAAACCCGATTCGGAATGGCGGCGATTACCCTATCCATCATAGACACATAAGCGACCATGACTGGAAAAGCCAGAAGCCCCCCTGAAACCGCTACCTGTCATCCGCCGTATTTTCGCCGGAGATTGAAGGATACAATAAGCCTAAGCTTGCGGATTGTAGAGGCAATGACCTATTGCTGAGACGAGAATGCGTTGCAGCGTGACGCACAAGCAACAGGATAGAGACACATGGACGGTTCACAGCCCTCGAAGACATTGCGGGTTATTCTCGCGCAGCCCCGCGGCTTTTGCGCGGGGGTCGAGCGGGCGATCGATATCGTAGAACGGGCTCTGACCAAATTTGGTCCGCCAATCTACGTCCGGCACGAGATCGTCCATAATCGCCACGTCGTTGAGGATCTGCGCTCGCGTGGCGCCGTCTTCGTGGATGAGCTGGAAGAGGTGCCGGAAGGCGCCTGGACGGTCTTTTCCGCCCATGGCGTGGCCCGCAAGGTGGTGCAGGCGGCGGCGGACAGGACCCTGCCGGTCATCGATGCGACCTGTCCGCTGGTTGCCAAGGTGCATGCCGAAGGGCGCCGCTACGCCGCCCAGGGCCGGGAGATCGTGCTGATCGGGCATGCCGGCCATGCGGAGGTGGAGGGGACCATCGGTCAGATCGACGGCACGGTTTATCTCGTCCAGACGGTTGAGGACGCGGAAAAACTGCAAGTTCAAGACGATGAAAAACTTTCTTATATCACGCAGACAACTTTGTCCGTCGATGATACGCGCGGGATCATCGCGGTCCTTAATCGGCGCTTCCCCGCCATTGTCGGGCCGGATGTCAAGGATATCTGCTACGCGACCCAGAATCGCCAGGAGGCCGTGCATCATTTGGCCGAGCTGGTGGACTTGATTTTGGTCGTGGGAAGCAAAAATTCCTCTAACTCCAACCGGCTGCGGGAGATTGGCGCCGAGCTTGGCCACCCGGCCTATCTGATCGACGATGCCAGCGCTCTGCAGGCCGCTTGGTTCGAGGGCGTGACCAAGGTCGGCCTCACAGCCGGGGCTTCCGCGCCGGAGGTTCTGGTGCAGGGGGTGATTGAGGGGCTGAAGCAATTCGGCCGGGTGGAGATCGAGCTTCTGGCGGGCACGCCGGAAGACGTGAAGTTCAAACTCCCTGCCGAAGTGGCTGAAGTTTAAGGATAAAAAAATGGGTGTACCGCTGAACCAGGCTCTCCGCGTCGGGAGCTATGTCCTGAAGCAGCATCTCAAGGGCAACAAGCGCTATCCGCTGGTGCTGATGCTTGAGCCGCTGTTTCGCTGCAACCTGGCCTGCCAGGGCTGCGGCAAGATCGATTATCCCAACGAGATCCTGAACCAACGCATCTCGGTGGCGGATGCGATCCAGGCCGCCGAGGAATGCCCAGCGCCGATCATCGCCATCGCCGGCGGCGAGCCGCTGTTGCACCGCGAGATGCCGCAGATCGTCGAGGCCTATCTGAAGATGGGCAAGTTCGTGATCCTGTGCACCAACGCGCTGCTGCTGGAAAAGAAGATCGACCAGTACAAGCCGCACAAGAATTTTTGCTGGGACATCCATCTGGACGGCGACAAGGAGATGCACGACCGCTCCGTCGATCAGGACGGTGTGTACGAGCGCGCGGTTGATGCGATCAAATTGAGCAAATCCAAGGGCTTCCGTACCTCCATCAACTGCACCTTGTTCGATGGCGCAGACCCGGACCGGGTGGCGGCCTTCCTCGACACGGTGGCGGATCTGGACATCGAGGGCGTGATGACCTCGCCCGGCTATGCCTATGAGCGCGCCCCGGACCAGGAACATTTCCTCAACCGCCAGCGCACGAAAGAGCTGTTCCGCGCCATCTTCCGCCGCGGCAAGGAGAGTGCGAAGCGCGGCAAGAAGTGGAAGTTCACCCAGTCGCCGCTGTTCCTGGACTTCCTGGCCGGCAATCAGAGCTATGCCTGCACCCCCTGGGGCAACCCGACGCGCAACGTGTTCGGCTGGCAGCGCCCCTGCTATCTGCTCGGCGAGGGCTATGCCAAGAGCTTCAAGGAGCTGATGGAAACCACCGACTGGGACAAATACGGCGTTGGCAATTACGAGAAATGCTCGGATTGCATGGTGCATTCCGGCTTCGAGGCCACGGCGGTGATGGATTCCATCAAACGCCCCTGGCAGATCGCCAAGGTGGCGCTGGGCGGCATCAAGACCGAAGGCGCGATGGCCAAGGACATCCCGTTGGACAAGGCCCGTAAGGCGGATTTCGTGTTCTCCAAGCATGTGGAGACCAAGATGGCTGAAATCCACGCCGCCAAGCAGGCTGCCCTGCCGGCGGAATAACGCCCCCCGCAAAACGCCCCCGGATCTGGCTCTATGTTTCAGGGGGCGGTTCAGACATTAAATTGGGTCGCGTTGCGACCCAATTTAATGTTGCCGCGTTCTATGGCGAGGCCGGGAGGGTTTTCAGCCGTTCCAGCAATGCCCGGCGGGCGGCTTTGGCATCGCGCCCGACAGCGACAAGCCCTGGAATTTGCCCTGGCTGGCGGGCAATGGACCGCATGAGCCGGATGACATCCAGGCTGCCATCCTCCTTCAGCGCCACCAGGGCCGCCGGTGGCAGGTCCCGTTCCGCCGGGTCAGCCACCGCGCGCAAGACCGCGAAGGGCAGGTTGTTAGCCTTGGCGATTTCAGCGACGGATCCCGACTCGAGATCGATCGCATCGGGATGGCTGCGTTGATACAGCAATGTCTTGGCTTGCCTTGAGGAAGCGATCTGCTGCCCGGCAAGAATCGCGCCCGGAGTTGCTCCCCCCAGAAACTTCATCAGCCGGTCGTCGCAGGGATAGGTGAGTGTGCCGGAAATGACCACGGAGGGAACCAGGACCGAACCCGGCTTCAAGCCGGGCTTCAGGCCTCCGGCCAGTCCGAAGCTGATCAAGGCCTGCGCCCCGGCGCCTGCAAGCGCCTCTGCAGCCTCCACGGCCCCATGTGGCGTGCCGCCTCCAGCCCGGACCATGAACCCAGCCTTGCGCAGCCATCCGGCTTCCGCCTGCAAGCCTGTGACGATGCCAATTTTGGCCCGATTCATATGGGTTCCAGGCGATGGCTGAGATGGGTTGAATTCGGCTTGGTGAGCCCGGTGGGGGTCGAACCCACGACCAACCGATTAAAAGTCGGTTGCTCTACCACTGAGCTACAGGCTCTGACCAAGGCGGCGTGGGGATGAATCCCCCCTCCAGCGAGGCTGCAAAAACCATCTTTCGCCTGGTGAAGTCAAGCGGGCTGGCCCCCATATGGCGCTGATTTCACCGGGAAGCTGGGATAAAAAAAGCGCGCCTTGAAAGGCGCGCTTTCCTGGCCCGGCCGCTTCAGGCGGTTTTCAACGTCGCCATGTCGATGCAGAAACGGTATTTCACGTCGCTTTTCAGCATGCGCTCATATGCCTCGTTGATCTTCTGGATCGGGATCATCTCGATATCAGCCGTAATGTTATGCTGGCTGCAGAAATCGAGCATGTCCTGCGTTTCCTTGATGCCGCCGATGGCCGAACCGGCGAAGTTGCGGCGCTTCAGCAGCAGCGGGAATACGGCGATGGGCAATGGATGCTCCGGTGCGCCAACCTGCACCATGGTCGCATCGCGCTTGAGAAGATTGAAATAGGGCGTGAGGTCATGAGATGCCGCGACAGTATCGATGATCAGGTCGAAGCTCTCGACATGCGCTGCCATGTGGGCCTCGTCGCGGGAAATGATGACGTCATCCGCGCCGAGCTTGCGGGCATCCTCCACCTTGCCGGGGGAGGTGGTGAACAAAACGGTGTGAGCGCCCATGGCGTGGGCCAGCTTCACCCCCATATGGCCCAGCCCGCCGAGTCCGATGATGCCGACCTTCTTGCCGGGGCCGGCGCCCCAATGGCGTAGCGGCGAGTAAAGGGTGATGCCCGCGCAAAGCAGCGGTGCCGCGGCCGCCGGGTCGAGATTCTCCGGCATGCGCAGCACGTAATTTTCGTCCACGATGATCCGGTCGGAATAGCCGCCCTTGGTCGGCTCGTTGATCACCTTGTCCATGCCGCCATAGGTGCCACCGACCATGCCGGCATCGCAATATTGCTCCAGCCCTTCCTGGCAAGCCGGGCAGGTCCGGCAGCTATCAATCAGGCAGCCCACGCCCACCAGATCGCCCACCTTGTATTTAGTAACACCAGTGCCGGCACTCTTCACCCGGCCGACGATCTCATGCCCCGGCACGGCCGGGTATTGTGTGAAATGCCATTCGTCACGGGCGAAATGCAGGTCAGAGTGGCAAACGCCACAGAACATGATCTCGATTTCAACGTCATTCTGGCCGACATCGCGGCGGTTGAAGGTGAGGGGGGCCAGCGGAGTGGTGGGGCTGGTGGCCCCGAAGCCGGTACAGATAAGCATGGTAGACTCCCGGTTTTAGAAACGAGCGACCGATATTGGACGAAGTTCGCGGAAATCAACCGGCGCACGAACGGCATCACAAAGTCTTCAAAGCTGGTTTCCTAAAAGGAATCTTTTGTTCTTCTTTAGTTGGCCGGCCGAACCTGCTCCTGTAGCGTGAATGACGTCGAAAGGAGACCTGGGCCGCATGTGTGGGATTGCCGGACTATTCCTGAAAACCCCGGCGTTGGAGCCGCAGCTGTGCGCGCTGATGACGAATATGCTGAACGTGCTGACCGAATGCGGGCCGGATTCGGCGGGCTTCGCGATCTATGGCGCCACCACGCCCGGGCATGTGAAATTCACCCTTCGTATCCGGCCCGGCTTCGACGTGTTGTCCCTGCCTGCGAAGCTGGACGCGGTGGTGACCGAACATGATGACCATGCGGTGATCAGTGCCCCTGCCGCGCGAGACAGAGATTCACACGGCCCTCGAGCGCCATCCGGAACTCACGATCGTTTCCGTCGGCAGCCGCATGGAGTTGTTCAACGGCATTGGCCTGCCCGAGGAGGTGGGCACCCGTTTCGGCCTTGCGCGCATGTCCGGCACCCATGCCATCGGCCATGCCCGCATGGCGACGGAATCCGCCGTGACGCCCGAGGGGGGCTCACCCGCTCTCCACCGGTTCGGCTCAGTGCCTGGTGCATAATGGCGCGCTGTCCAACCATAATGACGTCCGCCGCAGTTTGATCCGCGAAGGCATCCAGTTTGCCACGCAGAACGATACCGAGGTCGCTGCCGGTTATCTCTCCTATAAGCTGCGTGAGGGCGCCAAGCTGGATGAGGCGTTGACTGGGGCAGGGGGCCAAGTCCGGCGGCGGCATGCTGCTGGGGCAGAAAATCTCCGCCCGCGTGGCGAAGATGAGCAACTGAGGGCGGGGTGTTGTCTCTGGCCCTAGCTTGTGTCAACGGCGGCGCATGCTTACCTTGCTCACACCCGAGACGCCGGAATTCGAAACGCTGAGGGCCTTGAACAATCAGCATGCGATGGAACTCTCCTACGCGGATCCGGCGCGCTTCGCGCATCTGCTGCGCCACGCCTTCTTCGCGGGGGCGATCAACCAAGCGGAGGCGTTCATCATCGCCTTCGACCAGGACGCTTCCTATGATTCGCCGAATTTTCTCTGGTTCAAGGAACGCTTTCCGCGCTTTGTCTATATCGACCGCGTGCTCACCGCCCCGGCCGCGCGCGGGCGTGGCCACGGCGCGGCGCTGTATAACGCCTTGTTTGAAAAAGCCCGCGCCGCCGGGCACAGCCTTGCGGCGTGCGAGGTGAACGAAGACCCGCCAAACCCGGCCTCGGATGCGTTTCATGCGCGCCTCGGCTTTGCCGAAACCGGCAGTGCAACGCTGCCGGGCGGCGCGAAAAAAGTGCGCTATTTTACACTGTCTTTGTAAAGTCCAAAAATCCTGGGCAGCGGCGGCTCGCCGTCCATGTAATCGCGCGCCTGCAACGACCCCACCAGCCCCAGGCTGCGCACCATGATCTTGCCCGTGTCCGGATAGGTGCAGACCTCGTCCGCGTCATCCTTGCCGATGGAAAGATAGACGAGTTCCTCATCGAACGGGTTGGCCAACTGGTGCGCCACGCCTGAACCCGCCGGGCAGGAGATCGCATCCCCCGGGCCGATTTCGGAAATCTCCGCGCCGTAACGGAAGATCCCGCGCCCGGAGAGGATGAAAAAAATCTCGTCCTCGCGCTGGTGGGTGTGAAACGGGCAGGCCGAGGTGCCGGGTGCCACGCGCGTGGCCACCATGCCGATCCGCCCGCGCCGCGGCTGCATGGCCGGTGTCAGGTCCTTGTCGGCACCTCCCCAATGCGGCCCGTGCTCCCAGGCGGTTTCGGGGGCGTCCTTGATGTTCACGATGTTTTTCATGGCCCCAGACTGCCAAGCTGCACGGGCTGAGGGCAAATAAAAAACCCCCGGCTTGCTGGCGCCAGCCGGGGGTTTTCAGGTCAGCCGGGCTGGTTAGCCGAGCTGCGCCTCGGCGTATTCGTAATTCGCCAGCTTGTTCAGGTAGTTGGTGATATAATCCGGGCGGCGGTTACGGAAGTCCAGATAATAGCTGTGCTCCCACACATCCAGTGCCAACAGAACCTTGCCCTCGCCGGTGGCGAGCGGGTTGGAGCCGTTCGGGGTCTTGGTGACTTTCAGCTTGCCGTCCGCGGCCAGCACCAGCCAGGCCCAGCCGGAGCCGAACTGGCCGACGCCGGCGGCCTTGAAAGCCTCCTTGAACGCGTCAACGGAGCCGAAATCCTCATTGATCTTGGCTTCCAGCTTGCCGGGGATCTTGCCGCCCTTGGGGCTCAGATTTTCCCAGAACAGAATATGATTCCAATGCTGGCCGGCATTGTTGAACACCGGGGCCATGTCAGCCTTGTTGTAGGAAAGTTTCACGATCTCCTCCAGGGACTTGCCCTGCAGGTCGGCGTTCTTCTCAACAAAGCCGTTCAGCGCCGTCACATAGGCCTGATGATGCTTGCCGTGGTGCAGCTCCAGCGTTTCCTGGCACATGCCGGCCTCGGCCAGCGCCGAGGTGGTAAAGGGGAGGGTAGGCAGTTCGAACGCCATGTTGGCACACTCCAATTTGTTTCGCCGCGTAGGTTAGCTATGGAGTGTTCATGCCTCCGTCAAGCGATGACAGCCTTTTAACCCGCCTGCGCCGTGCCGATCCGGACCGGCATTTCGCTATTCTTTTTGCCCCGCCTGAGACGCGGGAGAGACTGACCCTTCTCTACCTGTTTAATAACGAACTTGCCCGCGCCCGCGAGGTTGCGAGCAACCCGATGCTTGCCCTTATCCGCCTGCAATGGTGGCGCGAGGTGGTGCAGGGAACCCGCAAGAAACATGAGCTGGCCACCCCGCTTTCCGATGCGCTCGATGCCGGCCTGTTGCCGCGCGAGGACCTGCTGGCCCTCGTCGATGCCCGCGAGGCCGAGGCGGATGATCGGATCCCGGACCTGCCCGCCTTCCTCGCCTATGCGCGCGGCACGGGCGGGCGGCTGGCACGCATCTCAGGCAAAATTCTGGGGGTGGATAGCGCGGCGATTGAGGATCTTGGCACCGCCTATGCCATCTCCGGCATATTGCGGGCGGCGCCCTTCTTGGCCCGGCAGGAGCGCTCCCTGCTGCCGGCGGACGGCACCACGCCGGACGCGCTGATCACGCAGGCCAGGAGCTTGCTGGCGGCCCGGCCGCCGCGCGGCGCCTTCGCCGCCTGGGCGCCTGCGGCTTTTGTCCGGCGCGATCTCGGCCGTCCCTACGCCCCGCGCGGCCTCAAGGATCGCCTGGCCGTGCTGCACGCTGCCCTTATGGGGAGGGCTTGAGGGCCACGCCTGTCAGTTGCTCAGCAATCTCCCAAAGCCGCTGGCCTGCTCCTTCGTCCAGCGCCTTCGCTTCAATCTTGCCCGGCCCAGGCCGTCCGCGGCATTCAAGCCAGCCCTGAGGCCCGTAATACCCCCCTTGCCGGGCAGAGGGATCAATTGCCGCCAGGATCAAAGGCCACGCCCCGGCATCGCCCGGCTGCTGTATCAAGGGTGCGCCGATCTTCTGCAAAAGCGCGATCAGGCTGCCTCGCCCCGGCCCGTTGGCCACCAGCTCCGTCGCCGCGATGCCGGGATGCGCCGCCACGGACAGCACCCCCCATCCGCCTTTCGCCGCCCGCCGGCCCAGCTCTTGGGCGAAAATCAGCATGGCAAGTTTGCTTTGCCGATAGGCATTCCAGGCGTGGTATTTGCGTTCTGACTGCAAATCATCCCACGCCATAACGCCCTGCCTGTGCGCCACCGAGGAAACCTGGATGACCCGTGGCGCCTTGGCATTCATCACCGTCTCAAGCAGCAGGGCGGTCAGCAGGAAATGCCCCAGAAAATTCACCCCGAATTGCAGCTCACCCCCCTGCGCGGTGGTCCTGCGGGCGGGGGGCGCCATCACCCCGGCATTGTTCAGCAATATGTCGATCTGACCGCCGCGCGCCTTTACCCTGGCTGCGAAATCATGGATCGACGCGAAATCCTCCAGATCCAGCAACTCCAGCCTGGCGCGTCCCGGCGCTTGCGTCTCGATCCGGGCCAGCGCCGCAGCCCCCCTCTCGGCGCTGCGGCAGGCCAGAACGACATCGGCCCCGGCGCGGGCGAATTCCAGCGCGGCATAAAACCCGATGCCGCTATTGGCACCGGTGACGATGACAGCTTTGCCGGAAAGGTCAGAGATCCGCGCGCCGGGCCAAAGGCTCATTTGCCCTCCAAAATCCTGGCCGTCTGCACGGCATGGTAAGTCAGGATGCCCGAGCAGCCCGCCCGCTTGAAGCAGAGCAGGGCCTCCATCATCGCCTTGTCATGGTCCAGCCAGCCATTGCGCGCGGCCGCCTCGATCATCGAATATTCACCGGAGACCTGGTAGGCGAAGACCGGCACGCCGAATTCGTCCTTCACCCGGCGGATGATGTCCAGATAGGGCATGCCCGGCTTCACCATCACCATGTCCGCGCCCTCGGCGATATCCATCGCCACCTCGCGCAGGGCCTCGTCCGCGTTGGCGGGGTTCATCTGGTAGGTCTTCTTGTCGCCCTTCAGCGCGCCCTGGCTGCCAATGGCATCGCGGAAGGGGCCATAGAAGGCGGAGGCATATTTGGCGGCGTAGCTCATGATGCGGGTATGGATCAACCCGGCCTGATCCAGCGCCCCGCGCAACGCCCCGATCCGGCCGTCCATCATGTCCGATGGGGCGATGATATCGATCCCGGCCTGCGCCTGGATGACAGCCTGTTGTTCGAGGATCTTCACGCTTTCATCATTCGCGACATATCCGTCGCGGATCACCCCGTCATGGCCATGATCCGTATAGGGGTCGAGCGCCACATCCCCCACCAGCGCCATTTGCGGGAATTCACGTTTCAGCAGCCGTGCCGCGCGGCACATCAGGTTCTCAGGGTTCAGCGCCTCCGTGCCCTCGGCGCTCTTCAGTTCGGGCGCTGTGGCCGGAAACAAGGCAAGGGCAGGGATGTTCAGCCTGGCCGCCTCTTCCACATAGGCGGCCAGCCCTTCCAGGCTGACGCGATAAACACCCGGCATGGCCGCCACTTCCGTAGGGCCGCCGCTGCCCTCGCGGATGAAGATTGGCCAGATCAGATTATCGACGGAGAGTTTATGCTCCGCCACCATCCGGCGGGTGGCATCATCGAAGCGGTTGCGGCGCAGCCGCGTATGGGGAAATTTCTGTGCAAGCATGCCCGGATGCTACTCCTAATTGTCCAGTGTTGGCGACGGGGCGGCAATGCTGAACATATCAGACCCACGCCCTCGAAGCGATCACTCGAAATTGGGACGTGCACGACTCCGGCAATTCAGGATAAAATGTTTCGGTAGCGGGCGCAATGCTGCGCGGAAAGCAACGGGGCGAAGTCAAAGGCGGAATGTCTGACAGCTTGGCAAAGCGTATGGAACCAGAGGCGGTGCTGGCGACTCTCTTTGCCCAGGCGTTTGCCGGCGGCGTGTCTAAACTGCCATCAGGTATCACGCGCGACGATCTGCGCGCTGCTCTGGCGCTTGAGCCTTTCGCCCAGGCCCGCATTTATGAACAGATTCGCGCCGGTATCCGCTCTCAGCGGAGCGGCACCGTGGCGCCTGCCGTCAAACCGGCCGGCCCGCGCGCCTCGGCTGCCGTGTTGGGGGGCGTGCTGGCCGCAGCTTGTCTGGTGGTTGTCTCCCTTCCTAGGCATGCGCCCCACCCCATGGTGCGCGCCTCTGTCAGCGCGGCGCTGCCCACACCAGTAAAGCCGCAAACTGCGGCATCCGCTTTCTCTGTGCCACCGGCCCCAGCCCAGGAACCGGTTGCGCGTCTATTGTCCCGCGCCACACATGAGGCTGGCGCCCTGGCGGCACTGCAAAGCCGGGCCGCGACGGGTGAGGCGGACGCCGCCTACGCCCTGGCCACCCTGCTGGACAGTCAGCGCACGCAAGGCGAAATCAGCGTGCCCAAGGACGACAAAGCCGCCTTCGCGCTCTATAGGCAGGCGGCACGGGCGGGCAATATCGAGGCGGAATTTGCCACCGGCCGAGCCTATCAAACCGGGAGCGGCGTGGCGCCGGATGCCGCCCTGGCCACCGCCTGGTACCGGGCGGCGGCACTTGGCGGCTTGGCCAGGGCGCAGACGAGTCTTGGCTTTGCCTACCAGGCCGGCCTTGGCGTCGGCCGGAATTATGGCGCGGCGGCACTCTGGTTTTCGCGTGCCGCCGCACAGTCAGACAGGGCGGGGGAGACGGCGCTCGGTTACCTTTATATCTATGGCCAAGGCGTGGCGCAGGACCAGCCGCGCGGTGTGGCCATGCTCGCCCAGGCCGCCGCCCATAATTTCGGCCCGGCCTTCCTGGCGCTCGGCTTCTGTTACGCGCAGGGGCTTGGCGTGACGCAGAATTTATCCCTGGCGGTGCAATATTTCCTGAAGGCTGACCAATCCGGTGTGCCTCAGGCCAAATCCGCCCTGGCGAGGCTGGGGCCCGTCCCGGCGCAGGAGCAGCTGGCCTCCTCCGGCGCGCTGCACGGCGCGGGAAACTGACAGTCAGCAAAAAGGGCAGGCATTCAGGAACGATCATTTTCAACGGCACGGCCAACGTGGTAAGGGGGCGCCATGACTCGTTCTTTGATCCTGGCGCTGGGCGCCGACCATGGTGGCGTGGCACTGAAGAACCGGCTTGCGGCGGTGCTCGTCGAGGCTGGGCATGAGGTGCAGGATTTCGGTACGGACGGCCCCGCCAGTGTCGATTACCCCGATTTCGCCCATGCGGTCTGCGCCGCGGTTGAGCAAAAGCGGGCGGATTTCGGCATCCTGGTCTGCGGCACCGGCATCGGCATGAGCATCGCCGCCAACCGGCACCGAAATATTCGCTGCGGGCTGGTGCATGACGTCACCACAGCCCGCCTGACCCGTGCGCATAACGATGCCAATGTGCTGGCGCTGGGTGCGCGCATCATCGGTGAGGAAGTGGCGCTGGACATCCTGCGCGCCTTCCTGGGCACTGAATTCGAAGGCGAACGGCACGAGCGCCGCCTTGCCAAACTCAATCAGATCACGGAACACACGCCATGAACGACCAGGTTATAGCCCCGCGCCTGCAGCGTTTCTTCACCGCCCCGCTTTCGGAGGTGGACCCCGAGATTTCCGCCATCATCGGTCGCGAGCTTGCGCGTGAGCAGGATGGTATCGAGCTGATCGCCTCCGAGAACATTGTCTCCGCCGCCGTTCTGGCTGCCCAGGGCTCGGTCTTCACCAACAAATACGCCGAGGGCTACCCCGGCAAGCGCTATTATGGCGGCTGCGGCCCGTCCGATGAGGTCGAGACCCTGGCCATTGAGCGCGCCAAGACGATTTTCGGCGCCGGCTTTGCCAATGTGCAGGCCAATTCCGGCTCGCAGGCTAACCAGTCCGTGCTGCTGGCGCTGGTCAAGCCGGGCGATACCATCCTGGGCATGTCCCTGGCCGCGGGCGGGCATCTCACCCATGGCGCCGCGCCCAACCTCTCGGGCAAATGGTTTAATGCCATCCAATACGGCGTGCGCGCTGAGGATGGTCTGCTGGATTACGAAGAGCTGGAGCGTCTGGCCCGCGAGCACAAGCCCAAGCTGATCATTGCTGGCGGTTCCGCCTATCCCCGCTTCATCGATTTCGCGCGGATCCGCGCCGTGGCGGATGAGGTCGGTGCCTTCTTCATGGTCGACATGGCGCATTTCGCCGGCCTGGTCGCGGCGGGCATCTACCCGAGCCCCATGCCGCACGCCCATGTGGTCACCACCACCACCCACAAGACCCTGCGCGGCCCGCGCGGCGGCATGGTGCTGACCAATCACGAAGACATCGCCAAGAGGATCAACTCCGCGATCTTCCCCGGCCTGCAGGGCGGCCCGCTGATGCATGTTATCGCCGCCAAGGCGGTGGCGTTCGGCGAGGCGATGACGCCGGATTTCGTCGCCTACCAGAAGGCCGTCGTCGCCAATGCCAAGGCGCTGGCGGAAACGCTGGTGGAGCAGGGGCTGGCCATCGTCACCGGCGGCACTGACAGCCATCTGATGCTGGTCGATCTGCGCCCCAAGAACACCACCGGCAAGGCGGCTGAGGCGAGCCTGGAGCGCGCCCATATCACCGCCAACAAGAACGCCATTCCCTTCGACCCGGCCAAGCCCGCCATCACCTCCGGCATCCGCCTCGGCACACCGGCCGCCACCACGCGCGGTTTTGGCGTCACCGAGTTCAAGGATGTCGGCCTGATGATCGGCGAGGTTCTGGACGGCCTCGCGAAGTCCAATGATGGCACCAACGAAGCTGTGGAAACGGCTGTTGGCGCCCGGGTCAAGGCGCTCTGCGCCCGTTTCCCGATCTACCGGTAATCAGGTCCCTTCATGCGCTGTCCCTTCTGTGGAGATTCCGACACACAAGTGAAGGATAGCCGCCCCACGGATGATGGCAGCGCCATCCGCCGTCGGCGCTTCTGCGCCGGTTGCGGGCAGCGTTTCACCACTGTGGAGCGCGTGCAGTTGCGCGAACTCACCGTGGTGAAGGCCGATGGCCGGCGTGTGGCGTTTGATCGCGACAAGCTGGCCCGTTCCATCCGCGTGGCGCTGAATAAACGCCCGGTGGATGAGGAGCGGCAGGAGCGCATCGTCAACGGCATCGTCCGCAAGCTGGAAGCTAGCGGCGATGGCGAGGTGCGGAGCGAAGCGATCGGCGAGGCCGTGATGGAGGCGCTCAAGGAGATTGACGCCGTCGCCTATGTCCGCTTTGCGTCGGTTTACAGGGATTTTCGGGAAGCCAAGGATTTTGAAGCTTTTCTAGGCGGCATGGAGGGCGCGCCCCTGGCGCTGCGGGAGCCGCCGCAGGAATGAGCGACGAAGCCTTCATGCGCGCCGCGCTGGACCTGGCCCGGCGCGGCCTGGGGCAGACGGCGCCAAACCCTTCCGTTGGCTGTGTGATCGTAAAGCAAGGCAGGGTCGTGGGGCGCGGTTTCACCTCACCCGGCGGGCGGCCTCATGCCGAGGTGAATGCGCTGCGTGCCGCCGGCGAACAGGCCCGTGACGCCACCGCCTATGTCACGCTTGAGCCCTGTAATTTTACTGGAAAATCAGGCCCCTGTACGGAGGCGTTGATCTCGGCTGGGATCTCCCGCGTGGTGCTCGGCGCGCAGGACCCGCACCCGAAAATGCAAGGCTCGGGCATCGCCCGGCTGCGTGCCTCCGGCATCAACGTGACGCAAGGCGTGCTGCGGCAGGACTGCGAGGCCGTCATCGCCGGTTTCGCCACCGTCCAGCGCGAGCAGCGGCCACTTATCCGCCTCAAACTCGCCACCTCGCTGGATGGCCGGATCGCGACCTCCAGCGGTGAATCCCAATGGATCACGGGTCTTGAAGCCCGCCGGGCGGGGCATGCCATGCGCGGGCGGCATGATGCGGTGATGACCGGGGTTGGCACCGTGCTGGAGGATGATCCCGAACTCACCTGTCGGATCGACGGCTTCCGCTCCGCCCCCTTGGTGCGGGTTGTGGTGGATTCCCATCTGCGTACGCCATTGCTCTCCAAACTGGTGCGCGGTGCGGCGGAACATCCTCTTTGGATTCTACACCGGGACGGTGCCGACAAGCTCCGCCGCAAGGCGTTGGAAGAGGCGGGCGCGAAGCTCATCGAACTCCCCGCCGCCAGCGCGGGGGTTGATCTGCGGGCCGGCACGCGCGCCCTCGCCCGGGAAGGGCTGACGCGGGTGCTGGTGGAAGGCGGCGGCACGCTGGCCGCCGGCCTGCTGCGCGACGGGCTGGTGGACAGGCTGGCCTGGTTCCACGCCCCTTGCGTCATCGGCGGCGACGGTTTTCCCGCCGCCCAGGCCTTCGGCATCCAGAAATTGTCGGATATGCCGTGCTTCACCCCTGTTTCCGTCCGCCGCCTGGGCCCAGATATCCTCACCCAGTTCACCCGCGCTTCGCGTTAAGGATCGACCATGTTCACCGGACTCATCACCGGAATCGGCACCATCCGGGCCGTCACCGCCATCGGCAATGGGCAGGATGCCCGGTTCACGATCGCAACGCCTGACAACGAGGCCTGGAAGGACGCTGAGAAGAAGCTGGGGGCTTCCATCGCCTGTTCCGGCGTCTGCCTGACCGTGATCGAGGCGGGCAGCGACTGGTTCACGGTCGAGGTCTCCGCCGAAACCCTGTCCAAGACCACGCTGGGCGGCTGGGCACCGGGGACAAAGATCAATCTGGAAGGCTCGCTGCGGCTGGGCGATGAGATTGGCGGGCATCTGGTCTCCGGCCATGTGGACGG
>DATJXU010000203.1:0-2110 GCA_035499915.1 Acidocella sp. | reverse complement strand
GATTCAGAATCCGAAGAATTGACGCGATGCGGCGGGTTGAAACCCCACTGCTCAATCGTCTGATGAAACTATAGCACGTTTGTTTCATAAAATCTTAGTGATTTATGCTCATATATTGATAAAAGTAGGCAAATTATTAATTCCATTAGCTTTAGTATGGGCACCCGTTTTTGCGATCCAGAGGCGTGCAGGCCTCCATCGGAGCCGCACCCCAGATTCCAGCCTCGTGCCGTCTTGGGCCGGAGTCTGACGGCTCGCACTCGGCGTCGCGACGCCGCCTTCCCCGGCCGAAGGCAGGGGCGGGCGGGGCAATCTCTTTGGGCGGCTTTGCCGTCAAGATAGGCGACCGTTCAATGCCGGCCGTCCGGCGCTGCGCATTACGTGCTTCCACCACCACCCCGCCGCGGTGAAAGGTCAGCCGGACGCCTGGCCGCCTCTCCCGCAGCCGCGCCCGTCCGCACGCGCGCACTCTACAATTAAATTTGCATGGTGCAAATCTCCGGCGCTGCAGCATCCATCCCCTGGAATTGGATCTGGCTTATCGTGGCCTCGTTTCTGGCCGGCATGTTGAACGCCGTCGCCGGGGGCGGCTCGTTCCTCATGTTTCCCGCGCTTCTCGGCATGGGTATTGCGCCTGTGCAGGCCAACGCCACCAACACCGTGGCCCTCTGGCCCGGCCAGCTTACCTCCATCGCCGGGTATCGTGAAGACATACGAAAAAACCTCCGCCTCGTCTGGCCCATGGCCCTGGCCGGCCTGCTCGGCGGTACCGCCGGCGCCATCGTCCTGCTTAACACGCCGCAGACCACGTTCCTTCATCTTGTGCCCTGGCTGCTGCTTGTCGCCGCGCTCATCTTCGCCGCCAGCGGCCCGGTCACGCGCTGGCTGGAAAAAAGAAAAGGAACCGCCCCGGCCCAGTTCCGCCATCCGCGCCGCTTCCCGGTCTTCGTTGCTACCGCCGTGGTCTGCTTTTACATCGGCTACTTCGGCGCCGGCGCGGGCTTTCTCATCATCACCATGCTCTCGCTCTTCGGCTACCAGGACCTCAACGAGATCAACGCGCTCAAGGTCGTCTCCACCACCATGGCCAACGGCATCGCCTTCCTCATCTTCGTCTTTGACCGCCAGGTTGTCTGGCGCTACTGCCTGCTGGCGATGCTGGTCTGCGCCGTCGCCGGCTACACCTCCGCCAGCCTCGCACGGCGCATTCCGCCGCGCATCCTCCGTGCCATCGTCGTTGCCATCGGCCTCACCATGGCCGCCTGGTTCTTCTGGAAAAATGGGTAAGGGAGTGCCGCTGCCGGCTTGACCAGGCCCCTGGTTGTTTAGTCTCTGCGCCGCGGGTCCCTTAAAATAGAACTATGAGCCATGAAGGCATTCGCTTCGTCTCCAAAGATGAAGAAGCCCGCGCCGAGCAGCTGAACCGCCCGCTTCCGCGCGAGGCCGTCACGCCACAGAAGGTGCGCGTCCTTATTACCGAGGGCAAGGGTCTCCAGATCGATTGGGCCGACGGCCACAAGAGCGCCTGGAGCTTTCCCTGGCTCCGCGAAGCCTGCCCCTGCGCCACCTGCATCGAGCAGCGTTCCGTCGAAGGCCGCAAAGCCGGCGAGCCCAAGCCAAAACCAGCCGCGCTGCTGCCAATGTATACGCCACCGCCCAAGCCCACCGGCGCGCACCCGGTCGGCCGCTATGCTATCCAGATCAACTGGCAGGACGGCCACTCCGCCGGCATCTATTCGTGGGAGTACCTGCGCCGCATGTGCCAGTGCGGCGAGTGCCAGTTAGCCGCGACCGAGACCAGCGGCGCACTGAACTAGACTTCCAATCAAAAATGGAGTTTTCATTCCGGGCGAAAGCTGCAGAACAGCCGCGGAACCTGTGTTTGCGACGCGAATCCAGCACAAACTCGCGGCGCCCCGGGTCGCGCTTCAGAGAGGTGAGAAAGCACATCGCTCAGAACCCTTGCAGATGCAGGTAAAACACCGCCCCGGCAGCCGCCAGGCAATACGCCCCGAACCAGTGCCATCTGCCTGACTCCAGCCAACTGCTCAGCCACTTCAGCGCCGCCAGCCCGGCCGCACACGCCAGCACCGCTCCCAGCAGGCTCATC
>DATJXU010000202.1:0-20168 GCA_035499915.1 Acidocella sp. | reverse complement strand
GAGAGCAGCAGCAGCAGATAGGGAAATTCCACCGGCGCGGTGCTGAGCCCCGGCAGCCTTGCGGTCAGCGCATGCGCCTCCAGATGGTTAATGGCCAGGTAAGGCACGCCCGCCGCCAGGGCCGCGCCCTTGGCATAGCCGGTGCCCACCAGCAGCCCGCCAATGAGCCCCGGCCCCGCCGTGGCGGCGATGGCGGCGAGGTCCGCAAACCCCACCCCGGCTTCGCGCAGCGCGTCGCGCACCATGGCATCCAGCGCCGAAAGATGCGCCCGCGCCGCGATCTCCGGCACCACGCCGCCAAAGGCGGCATGGTCGGCGATCTGACTCAGCACCCTCTCGGCTAGAATCCGCCCGTCCGGCGCCAGAACCGCCGCGGCTGTCTCGTCGCAGGAGCTTTCAATGCCCAGAATTGGTGCATCACCTTTTCTTTCCATGCCTCACGCTCTAGACCACGCGCGTGAAAACCGAAACGCCCCCCTCCCCGTCCGTGAAACCGCATATGCGCAACCTGCCGATGCGGGTGGGCACGCGCGGCTCGCCGCTCGCCCGGCAGCAGACGCAGACCTTCCTGCATCTGCTCAGCACCTTCTGCCCGGTGCTGAGGGGCATGCAGGTGTTCCAGGAGCATGTCATCGTCACCACCGGCGATGCGGTGCAGCACAAGGCGCTGGCGGAGATTGGCGGCAAGGGGCTGTTCGCCAAGGAGATCCATGAGCAGCTCCTGGCCGGGACCATCGATTTCGCGGTGCATAGCCTGAAGGATCTGGAGACCGTGCTGCCGGAGGGCATCGCCCTGGCCTGCACGCTCAAGCGCGAGGATGCGCGCGATGCGCTGATTTTGCCCGCCGGCACGCAGATTGACCCGGCCGACCCGTTCGGCGCGCTGAAACAAGGAGCGCTGGTGGGCTCGGCCAGCGTGAGGCGCCAGGCGCAGATGAAATATGCAAGGCCGGACCTGAATTTCACCCTGCTGCGCGGCAATGTCGGCACGCGGCTCTCCAAGGTGGAGGGTGGCGACCTGGATGCGACGCTGCTGGCCTATGCCGGGCTGCGGCGCCTGGGGCTGGCGGAGAAGGCCAGCGTGCTGCTGAGCCCCGAGCAGATGGTGCCCGCCGCCTGCCAGGGCATTGTCGGCATCACCGTGCGCGCCGAGGATAGCGAGCTGCTCGCGCTGCTCTCGGCGATTGAAGATCCGGAGGCAAAGGCCGTTGCCACCGCCGAGCGGGCCTTGCTGGGGGCGCTTGATGGCTCCTGCCGCACGCCGATCGGCGGCTATGCGCGGCTGCTGGAGGATGGCGCGCTGCATCTCACCGGGCTGGTGGCGCGGGCGGATGGCTCCTTTTTGCTCAAGCGCAGCCTCACCGGCGCGGTGGCGGATGCGCAGCGGATGGGGTGGGAACTCGGCGCCTCGCTGAAGGCGGACAGCCCTGAGGATATTTTCGCGCCGTGAGGCTGCTGGTCACCCGGCCTGAGCCCGGGGCCAGCGCCACAGCCCAAAGGCTGGCGGGCATGGGCCATGCACCCGTGGTTCTGCCCTGCCTTGCCGTCACCCCCCTGCCCGCGCGCCTGCCGCCGCACCCCGCCGCCCTGGTGGTGACCAGCGGCCAGGCCGTGCCCGCCTTGCCCGCAAGGCTGCATGATGTGCCGGTGTTCTGCGTGGGCGATGCCACGGCGGCGAAATTGCGCCAGGCCGGGTTCACCAGGGTGGAAAGCGCGCAGGGCGATGCCGAGGCGCTGGCGCGGCTGATCATCGCCCGCAATATTCCCGGGCTGCATGTGCTCACGGTGGGAGAGCGCCATGGCCAGAAGCTGGCGGTGGATTTGCGCCAGGCCGGGTTTTCGGTCCTGCGGCGGCGGGTTTACAAGGTGACGCCCCTGCGGGCGCTGCCGGAGGAGATCCGCACCGCCCTCAAAACCGGGGCGTTTGACGGCGCGCTGTTCTATTCCGCTGAAACCGCCCGCGCCTTTGCCAAGCTGAACCCGCCCGGCACGGCGGCGATGCAGGCTTACGCGCTGAGCCAAAACGTCGCAAAAAGCTTGCAGGACTTGCCCTGGGCCGCGATTCATGTGGCAATAGCACCAACGGAGGCGGATCTGATGGCATTGCTGGCATGAGCGGAACCGAAACGGACGGCCCGGAAACGAACAAGGCACAAGAGACGGTGCAGGATCCTGCCCCGCCGACGCTGCCCGCCCCCGAGCCCACCGCCACGCCTGAGCCGCCGCCCGCGGCGAACCCCGAACAAACCGCGCCAACACCGCGCCGCTCCAGCTGGCCTGTCTGGTTCGGGCTGGGCTTCGTGATCCTGGCCGGGGGGGAGGGTTATCTCTTTACCCAGCAGCAGGCGCATCAGGCGGACAAGACCAGCCTCGCCGTGCTGCAAACCCAGCTGGCCGACATGCGCGCGGCGGCGGCGAAACCCTCGCCTGTGGCGGATCTGCTCAGCACCCAGGCCGATCTGGCGCAGAAACAGGCCGTGCTGGCGGCGCAAATGAACGCCATGCAGGGGCAGGTGGCCGCCGACCATGGCGCGCTGGCGGCGCTGCAGGCCAATACGGCGGACCTCGGCAAGCTGACGGCGCGCATGGCGCAGCTGAACGCCGTGGCGGCGGCCAACATGGCGCTGGCGGCGGGCCAGCCTTTGGGCGCGGTGGCGAATGCCCCGCCTGCCCTGGCCGTGTTTGCCGACATCGCGCCCCCCACCATGGCGCAATTGCGCGAAACCTTCCCCGCCGCGGCGCGCAATGCCGAGGCGGCGAGCCTCTCCAATAACGGCCAGGCCGGGTTCTGGGCGCAGGTGAAGCTGCGGCTGGAGGGGCTGGTCACCATCTCCAACGGCAACCACGTGATCTTCGGCCCGCCCGCCGCGGCGGCGCTGAACCAGATGCGCGCGGCGCTGACCAATGACGATCTGGCGGCGGCGGTGGCGGCGGCGGAGACGCTGAGCCCGCCGACCCAGCAGGCGATGGCGAGCTGGCTGACCCCGGCGCGGCAATTGCTGGCGGCGCGCCAGGCGCTGGCCGCGATGGCCCAGCAGGGAAGCTGAGCGGGATGTGGAAGGCGCTGAAATTCTGCGTCATTGCCGCCATCATTCTGGCCCTGGCCTGGTGGGTGGCCGCGCTGCCGGGCGAGGTGACGGCGAGCGCCGGGGATTATCAGATCAACACCTCCACCCCAATATTGCTGCTGCTGCTGGTGGTGCTGGTGGGGGTGCTGCTCATTCTGCTGCGGGTGCTGGGCGGGCTGCGCCGGGCGCCGGGGCGCTTTGCCGGCTGGCGGGGCGGGCGGCGCGCCCAGGCCGGTGAAACGGCGCTGCAGCGCGGGCTGGTGGCGGTGGCGGCGGGCGATGCCGGCGGGGCCAAGGCGGCCGCGGTAAAGGCGCGTTCTCTGCTGGGGGATACGCCCTTTGTGCAATGGCTGAGCGCCGAGGCGGCGCGGCTCTCCGGCCATGAGGAGCAGGCGCGGCTGGCTTTTGAGCGCCTGACCCACAGCAAGGAAATGAAATTCCTCGGTCATCAGGGGCTGCTGCGCGAGAGCCTGAAGGCCGGGCGGGCGGATGAGGCCGCCAGGCAGGCCGAGGCCGCCGAGGAGGCCTATCCCGGCGGCAGCTGGACGCGCCGCCAGCGCCTGGCCCTGGCCGTGAAAGAGCAGAATTACGCCGCCGCGCTGCGCCTGGCGCAGGAACCGCGCGAGCGCGCCGCCCTGGCCGTGGCGGCGGCGGATGCGGCGGCAACGCCGAAGCTGGCGCTGGACTTCGCCAAGCAGGCGGTCAAGGCCGACCCGGCCTCCCCCGCCGCCGTGGCGGCTTTGGCCAAGGCGCTGCGCAAGGCGGGCAAAGAGCGCGCGGCGCGCAAAACCCTGCTGAAAGGCTGGGCGCTGGCGCCGCACCCCCTGCTGGCGGCGGGCTTTCTCTCGCCGGACTCCACAAAGCTGGAGCGTGCCCAGGCGGCGGCGCAGCTCGCGGCGGCAAAGCCCGGCCATGTGGAATCAGAGCTGCTGCTGGGCGAGACGGCTTTGGACGCGCAACTCACCGGCGAGGCCCGCCGCCATGCCCAGGCGGCCCTGGATGCGGGCAACCAGGACGGGCGGGCTGCGGCGATTCTGGCGAGGCTGGACGGCAAGCCCGCCCCTGCCCTGACCCCTGCCTGGCGCTGCACCGCCTGCCAGACCCAGGCGGAGGATTGGTCCTGCACCTGCCCCGCCTGCGGCAAAATTGGCACGCTGGTGGCGAACACGACTGGCAGCGCGCTGGTGACTTTATAAAAATTTCGGCGCGGCTTACTTCAAAAGCAGTGAATCAAATCACCTGATCGCGCCGCAGCGTTTGCAGCTCGTCTTCTGAAATTTGCAGAACCGTGGCCAGGATATCCGCAGTATCCGCACCCAGTTGCGGCGGCGGGCGGTCATCGTGCACCTCTGAACGGGAGAAGCGCATCGGGTTTGCGACACCGCGCAGCCCCGGTGCGAGCTGCTTGAAAATCCCGCGCGCCCGCACCTGCGGGTCGGCGTCGATGTCGGAAAAATTGTTGATGGGGCCGCCGGGAATGCCGAATTTCTCCAGCGCCTCCGTCCAGTCCTTCGTGGTGCGGGCGGCGAGCAGCGTTTCCAGAATCGGCACCAGAACCGCGCGGTGTTTCACCCGCGCCGGGTTGGAAGCGAAACGTTCATCCTGCGAAAGCTCAGGCGCGCCCGCCAAGGCTGCAAAACGCGCGAACTGATCGTCATTGCCGATGGCGAGGATGATGTGCCCGTCCGCCGTTGCAAAAACCTGATAGGGCACGATGGAGGGATGCGCGTTGCCCAAACGCGGCGGCTGCTCGCCGGAGACAAGATAGGAGGACACCTGGTTGGCCATGGTGGCGATCTGCACATCGAACAGAGCGAGATCGATATGCTGGCCCTGGCCGGAGCGCTCACGCTCCAGCAGCGCCGCCATCACCGCGTTGGCGGCGTAGAGGCCGGTGAACACATCCACCACCGCCACGCCGGCCTTCATCGGCTCGCCCTCCGGCGCGCCGGTCACGCTCATCAGCCCGCCCATGCCCTGCATGAGAAAATCATACCCCGCGCGGGCGCAATAGGGGCCGGTCTGGCCAAAGCCGGTGATGGAGCAATAGACGAGGCGCGGGTTGAGGGTGAGCAAATCCCCAGCCCCCAGGCCGAGCTTGCCCAGCCCGCCGCATTTGAAATTCTCCAACACCACGTCACTGCGCTCTGCCAGGCGTTTGATCAGCGCCTGGCCTTGCGGCTTGCCCATGTCGATGGTGACGGATTTCTTGCCCCGGTTGGTGGCGCAGAAATAGGCGGAAAGCCCGCTCGCCTCCACAAAAGGCGGCCCCCAGGCGCGGGTGTCGTCGCCCTTGGCCGGACGCTCGATCTTGATGACCTCGGCGCCGAGATCGGCAAAAATCTGCGACGCCCAGGGGCCCGCCAGCACGCGGCTGAGATCGAGAATTCTGTAGCCGGAAAGCGGCCCCATGCTCAGAAGGCCGCGATGCCTGTCTGCGCGCGGCCGAGAATGAGCGCGTGCACGTCATGCGCGCCCTCATAGGTGTTCACGGTTTCCAGATTCACCATGTGGCGGATGACGTGATACTCGTCCGCGATGCCGTTGCCGCCCAGCATGTCGCGCGCCTGGCGGGCGACATCCAGGGATTTGCCGCAGTTGTTGCGCTTGAGCATCGAGATCATTTCCGGCGCGGCCTCGCCGGCATCCATCAGCCTGCCCAGGCGCAGCACGGCGTGCAGGCCGAGTGTGATCTCCGTCTGCATGTCCGCGAGCTTTTTCTGGATGAGCTGCGTTGCGGCCAGCGGGCGGCCGAACATCTTGCGGTTCAAAGTGTAGTCGCGCGCCGTGTGCCAGCAGAATTCGGCGGCCCCCAAAGCCCCCCAGGCGATGCCGTAGCGCGCGTTGTTGAGGCAGGAGAACGGGCCGCGCAGGCCTTTCACATTCGGCAGCATGGCATCGTCCGGCACGAACACGTCATCGAGCATGATCATGCCGGTGATGGAGGCGCGCAGCGACATTTTGCCCTCGATCTTCGGGGTGGCCAGGCCCTTCGCGCCGCGCTCGATGATGAAGCCGCGAATATCGCCCGCCTCATCCTTCGCCCAGACCAGGCAGAGATCGGCGATGGGGGAATTGCTGATCCAGGTTTTGGAGCCGGAGATGAAATAGCCACCATCCACCTTCTTGGCGTGGGTGCGCATGGCGGCGGGGTCGGAGCCGCCATCTGGTTCGGTGAGGCCAAAGCAGCCCACCCATTCGCCGGTGCGCAGTTTCGGCAGGTATTTGTTCTTCTGCGCCTCGGAGCCAAACGCGTAGATGGGGTACATCACCAGCGAGGATTGCACGGAATAGGCGGAGCGATAGCCGCTATCCACACGCTCAATCTCACGGGCGATGAGGCCGTAGGCCACGTAAGAGACATCCGCGCAGCCATGCGTGGAGAGCGTGGCGCCGAGCAGGCCGAGTTCGCCCAGCTCGTTCATGATCTCGCGGTCGAACCGCTCCTCCCGGAAGGCGGTGAGCACGCGCGGCTGCAGCTTCTGCTGGGCATAGGCATGGGCGGTGTCGCGGATCGCCCGCTCCTCCTCTGTCAGCCCGGTTTCGAGTTGCAGAGGGTCCATCCAATGAAAGGATGACATTTGGCCTTTGGCCGTTGGTTTTCTCCCTAAACTTGGCAAGCGGATTTGTGCCGCACTGGCGGTATTTTGGCAATTGTATCAAACTGTCTATTATGATGCTGAAAACGGATTAAACATGGAGCTGCGGGAGCTGCGCTGCTTTGAGGTGCTGGCGGAGGAGTTGCATTTCGCCCGGGCGGCGGAGCGGCTGGGGCTGGCGCAATCGGGCGTGTCTCGCCTCATCGCAGGGCTGGAGACGGATCTGGGCGCGAAGCTGTTCCACCGGGGCAAGCGCAGCCAGGTGAGCCT
This sequence comes from Acidocella sp., assembly GCA_035499915.1. GTDB lineage: Bacteria > Pseudomonadota > Alphaproteobacteria > Acetobacterales > Acetobacteraceae > Acidocella. Next base: position 13,231 of record DATJXU010000202.1, on the reverse strand, counting down.
GACCACCACCGGCGCGCTGTTTCTGCCCGAGGCGCAGGCCATTTTGCGCCAGGCCGAGCGCGGGGAAAGCCTGGGAAGGCGGGCGGCGCGCGGCGAGCTGGGGCGGCTGGAGATCGGCTTTGTCACCTCGGCGGTGTGGGATGGCACGGCCTCGGCGCTGGTGCGGCGCTATCATGAGGCGGCGCCGGGGGTGGAGATCCATCTGCAGGAGATGGAGACGCCGCGGCAGCTGGAGGAGATCGCCGCCGGGCGGCTGGATATCGGGTTTCTGCGCGCGCGGGCGGATTATCCGGTGGAGGTGACGGTGACATTGCTCAAGCGCGACGCGCTGATGCTGGCCCTGCCCGCCTATGGTGAGTTGGCGCGGGCCCCCGCCCTGACGCCGGAGATGCTGAAGGGGCAAAAATTCCTGCTGCCGCATTTTGGCGAGGCGGCGGGGTTTCTCGCCCGGCTGCAGGCCTTGGGGGCGGCGGGCGGCTTTAGCCCGGAAACTTTAACGCCGGTGCGCGATTTCATCACCGTGCTCACCGCCGTGTCGGCGGGGCTGGGGGTGGGGATGGTGCCGGAACCGGCGATGAGCCTGGGGCTTCCCGGTATCGTGCTGCGGAAAATCGAGGGCCTTACGCTGGAGTCAGAGCTGATGCTGGCCAGCCGCCGGGCGGAAACCTCGCCCGCGGTGCGCCAGTTCCTGGCGCTGGCCAAGACGAAGGGCTAGAAGCCCCGCCCATGCAAAAGATTTACGATGTTGTGGTGATCGGCGCCGGCGCGGCGGGGCTGTTTTGCGCCGGCAGCGCCGCGCAAGCGGGGTTGCGCGTGCTGGTGCTGGAGCATGGGGCAGAGCCTGGGCGGAAGATACTCATCTCCGGCGGCGGGCGCTGCAATTTCACCAACCTGGAGGTCAGCGCCAAGAATTTTCTCAGCGCCAATCAGCATTTCTGCAAATCAGCCCTGGCGGGGTTCACGCCGCGCGATTTTCTGGCGCTGGTGGAGGGGGCGGGCATCGCCTGGCATGAGAAAACGCTGGGACAGCTGTTTTGCGATGGCTCGGCGCGGCAGATTCTGGATTTGCTGCTGGCGCGGATGGGCGGCGCGGAGCTGCGCTGCGGGGTGAATATCCGCGAGGTGGCGCAGGACGGGGATTTCCGGCTCGAGACGGATCGCGGCCTTGTGACAGCCAAAAACCTCGTGGTGGCGACGGGCGGGTTATCGATTCCAAAACTCGGCGCCACGGATTTCGCCTATCGTGTGGCGCGGCAATTCGGGCATGACATTGTGCCGCCGCGCCCGGCCTTGGTGCCTTTGGTGTTCGCACCGGAACAGGCGGCCTGGATGCAGGCTTTGGCGGGTGTGTCGGCGCCGGTGATCGCCAGCGGGGGCGGCGCGAAATTTCAAGAAAACCTGCTCTTCACCCATCGCGGCCTGTCCGGCCCGGCGGTGCTGCAAATCTCGTCCTATCTGGCGGCGGGGGCGGCATTTGAGGTGGATTTCCAGCCCGGCACAAGGATGGAGGAAGCGCTGCTGGCCGCCAAGCGGGCGCGGCCGAAGGCGGGGCTGAAGAGCGTTCTGGCGGAGTATCTGCCCGCGCGCCTGGCCGCGCATTTCGCGCAAGCCCTGCCGGGCAATCTGGCGGATCTGCCGGACAAAACGCTGCGCGGGCTGGGGGCGGCGCTGAACCGGTTTGAATTCACCCCCGCCGGCACGGAAGGGTTTGCAAAAGCCGAGGTCACGGCGGGCGGGGTGGATACCGCCGGGCTGAATTCGCGCGATTGCAGCAGCAAGAGCGTGCCGGGCCTCCACTTCATTGGCGAGGCGGTGGACGTGACCGGCTGGCTCGGCGGCTATAATTTCCAATGGGCCTGGGCCAGCGGCCATGCCGCCGCCCAGGGGCTGCTGCAGGCGCGCGGCTGAAGGAGGCACGCATGGCCAATGACAAGCAGAAAACCTATTGGAGCGAGATCGCCGCGCCAAAATGGCTGAGCCTGGGCGGGGCGATGGAGGCGCGGCTGGCGCCGGTGAGCGAGGCGGTGATCAGGGCCGCGGCGCTGAAGCCCGGCGAGCGCGTGCTGGATATCGGTTGCGGTGCTGGGCTTACCAGCCTGGAGGCGGCGCGCGCGGTGGGGCCGCAAGGCCATGTTCTGGGGGTGGATATCGCTTCTCCCATGATTGAGGCGGCGCGGGCATTGGCCAAAACCGCGGGGGCTGTGAACCTGGCGTACACGCTGGGTGACGCGCAGACGGATCTGTTCACGCCGCCCGCCAATGTGCTGATCTCGCGTTTCGGCGTGATGTTTTTTGAAGATTCTGTCCAGGCTTTCACCAATCTGCGGCGCAGCGCCGTGGCGGGGGCGCGCATGGTTTTCGCCGCTTGGGCCCCTTTGCGGGATAATCCGCATTGGGCCGTGCCGCTGCAATTGGTGGAGGCGCTGGTGGGACCGGGCGCACCACGCGTGCCGCACGCCCCCGGGCCGATGGCCTTCGATGATCCGGCCTATGTGCTTTCCATTCTTCGTGAGGCGGGGTGGAGAGATGGAAAGGTGCAGGCGCAGACGGTATCTCTGCGCGGCGCCTCGCTGGATGACGAGGCGCGCGTGGCCTGCTTCATGGGCCCCGCCGGCGCGCTGCTGGATGAGAAACAGGCCAATGAAACACAACGCGCCGAGGCTTACGCCGCCATCCGCGCCGCCTTGCCTGCGGTTTCGGAGATTGCACCGGATGGAAGCGTGAAATTACCGGGCACTATTCATCTGATCACGGCACAGGCTTGATACTTTAAAATCATTCCATAAATTTGCAGACGGTTTTGGGGCAGCTTTTTCAAAAAGCCGCAAACGCGAGACCACCGGCAAGGCACAAAAGCCTCCACTGCGCAAAACCTATGGCGGATGACGCCAGCCGGGGGTTGCCAACGCCCTGCCGCGCCGCCACATGGGGCTTATAACAACTTCGAAATGGCAGGACCGTACAGATGACCCTTCCAGCCCCCACCCAAGGTAATTTCCACGACAGGCTGCGCGCCATCTCTCCCCGGCTGTTCTGGCTGGGGTTGCTGCTGACACTGCTCGGGCTCGCCGCCATCGTCTTTCCCGAATTCAGCACGCTGGCCGCCACGCTGCTGACCGGTTGGACGTTGCTGATCGCCGGCCTGTTGATCTTCATCAGCTCCTTCTGGATTCACGGCACCGGACCGTTCTTCGCCGCCAATCTGTTCGGGCTGCTCTCGGCGGTTGCCGGGGTGTTCCTGCTGTTCAACCCGCTGGCCGGGGCGGTGGCGCTCACCCTCATCCTCGGCATCATGTTCATGTTCCAGGGCGCCGCCGAGCTGGTTTTTGCCCTGGAGGCCCGCCCGGCCAAGGGCTGGGGCGGCATGCTGGTCTCTGGCCTTGCCTCCATCGTGCTGGCCATCATCATCGTTTCCGGCTGGCCGGGCATTTCGGCCATCGCGCTGGGCCTTCTGCTCGGCATCAACTTCCTGACCACCGGCATCGCCTATATCGCCGTCTCGCGCGCCATGAAGGGCTGACACGTTCACAAAGCGCCGGCATGACCGCTTGCACGAAGACCAGCGGATCAATGTCAGATTTGTTAAAAAGGCTCCAGCAACCCGTCGGGTTCCGGGTTGCCGCGCCGCCGCCAACCATCCGGTTGTGCGCTTTCTCAAACAGTCTTGCGCAGCGCTTGGCAAAGCCAAATCGATATTGATTTGAATCAATGTCGATTTCGATTGAAACGTATAAGGCAACAAAAATAACCGGCGTGTAACCCAGGAGGATTCAAAATGCGCGCATACACTTCCAAGTTGAACATGGCCGTACTTTCAGTTGTGGCGCCGCTTGCGCTATCTGCCTGCGTCTCTCAAAGCGCCTATGATTCCCTGCAAACGCAAAACCAGCAGCTGCAGACGCAAAACCAGCAGCTGCAGCAACAGCTGTCAGATGCGACGGCCCATGTGGAGCGTCTGCGGGCGGCAATTAAATACACAGTGAACAGCGACCTGCTTTTCCCGTCCGGCGGCTGGACGATGTCGGCCCAGGGACAGAGCATTATTGCCAAGTTGGCGCCAAAGCTCGCACCGACGCAGCAGGACAAGCTTTACGTAAATGGCTATACAGACAATACACCGATCGGCGCCACGCTTATGCAGAAAGGGGTCACAACGAACCAGCAGCTGTCTGAGAAGCGTGCCGATGCCGTCATGAACTTCCTCATTTCCCAGGGGGTTAAGCCTGACCTCGTGGAGGCGAAGGGGTATGGGGACGCGAACCCTGTCGCGTCAAATTCCACCGCATCTGGGCGCGCCCAGAATCGCCGCGTCGAGTTAACGCTTTCGCCTGAGTGATCATGATCTGCATCTCTTTGCCTTATTGCGGTCATGCCAATGATTGCGAGGGGGCCTGACATGCAACGACATCGAGAGGCCGCTCGCCTGCTTTTTGCGGCTTCTCTGTTGCTTGCGGCGGCGCAGGCCAAGGCGCAAGACGCCGTCGATTCCGAAAGCACGACGGATTTGGCAAAAAAGCTGCAAAACCCCATCGGTGATCTCTACAGCTTCCCATTCCAGAGCAACACGAATTTCAATTACGGCCCGAACAAGGGCACGCAGGAAAACCTCAACATCCAACCGGTGATTCCAATCCACGTCACGCCGGAGTGGAACATCATCACCCGCACGATTTTGCCGCTCATCTGGCAGCCCTCGCTAGAGCCCATGCACACTGTCCCCTTTGGGACAGGCCCGACAACTTTTTCGGCCTTTCTTTCACCTGCCACGCCCAAGAATGGCTGGTTATGGGGCGCCGGCCCCGCCATTCAAATCCCAACGATCAGCGATAAAACCCTGGGCTCCAATGTCTGGGGTGGCGGCCCCACCGGGGTGCTGGTTTACATGAAGGGGCCGGTCGTCACAGGCGCGATCGCCAACAACATCTGGTCCTTCGGCGGCACCTCCGGCAGCGGCGGCACGAAATACAATAACTTTCTGATTCAGCCCTTCTTCAACTATAATTTTGGCGCCGGCTGGTATGCCACGACAGCGCCAATCATCACCGCCAACTGGGAAGCCACCGGCAACAACGCCTGGACATTGCCCATTGGCGGCGGCTTTGGCCGGGTTGTGAAACTCGGCGGCAAACTGCCGGTGAATTTAGGCCTCAGCGCCTACGCCAATGTTCTGCGGCCGAAATACGGCGCCACATGGCAATTGCGCGCACAGGCAACGTTAATTTTTTAAAAATGGCCCTTTCAAAACAAGGACCAATCATCATCAATGCGCTTTCTCCGGCCGAGGCCCAGGTGATCCGGCGCCACCCCATGATTGAGCGTGGCGGCATCCGCTTCGGCCGCTTCAACCGGAACCCGCTCACATCGAGTCTGCGCGGCGCGTCCACTGCATCGCATGTTCGCCAGGCTGTGCCATGGAAGATCTGATCCGCCTTCTGTGCGGCTATAGCGCCCTCGCTATCGAGGCCGGGGCGGCCCTGATCATTACTTGCGGTACGATCGAGGCCTTAACCCGGCTTGCCCCGACTCTGCTCGGCTACAACCCGACCGGACGGCGGCGCGAGGTATGGCGGCGCCTCGGCATTTGGCTGCTCCTGGGCCTGGAATTCGAGTTGGCGGCGGATATCATCCGGACCGCCATTGCGCCGAGCTGGACCGATATCGGGCAATTGGCCGCGATCGCGGCGATCCGCACATTCCTGAATTATGTTCTTGAATCAGACATTGAAAAGCCAGGCACACGCCATGAAGGCCAGGCTGTATAGGTAGCTCGGTTCGTCTTATCGCCCGCACGCTTGGCACGATGGAGTGCCTGGCCATAGCGCCCTGCATTTCGGACTCTCAACGCCGTTGAATGGAAACTTCGGAATGAACGCCCAGACGCCAGACCCCGATGAGGACGTCCTGCAAAAGTCGGAAAATTTCTCCTTTGTTCTGGGCGGGCCGCTGTTCCAGACCCTGTGCCGGGCGCATTTATCCGATGATGCATTGGCGTTGGTGCATCGGCGTATCCTGGTCATTTCACTATTTGCGTGGCTGCCGCTTCTGGTGCTCTCGGCTGCAGAGGGAGACGCGTTAGGCGGGCGCGTGGCCATACCCTTCCTGCTGGATATCGACGTCCAGATCCGTTTTCTGGTGGTAGTGCCCCTGCTGATTGGCACTGAGGTTTTGGTGCATCGACGCATGCGCCTGGCGGTGCGGCAATTTCTGGATCGGCAGCTCATTCCCGCGGAGTCGGTCAAGCGCTTTGATGCCGCGCTGGACTCGTCAATCCGCCTGCGGAACTCAACCCTTGCCGAAATGCTGTTGATTGCCTTGGTGTACGGCGTTGGAATCCTGATTGTCTGGCGCCAGCACGGGGCTCTCCACATGGCGACCTGGTATGGAACGCCTTCGGTGACGGGCCGAAAGCTCTCATTTGCGGGCATGTGGTACGGAACCGTGAGTCTGCCGTTTTTTCAGTTTCTGATCTGCCGCTGGTATTTTCGTCTTGGCGTATGGGCGCATTTTCTCTGGAAGGTCTCTCGCATCAGGTTGAATTTGATTCCCGCGCATCCTGATGGCAATGCCGGTCTGGGATTTCTTTCGAATACGGCCTACGCCTTCAGGCTATTCGCCGCCGCGCATGGCGCGATGCTTGCCGGGCTCATTGCCAACCGCATCTTTTATCTTGGGGCAAAGCTAACCGACTTCAAAGCGGAGATTGCTGTTCTGGTTATCTTCCTATTATGCGTTATCTTTGGTCCGCTTCTGGTCTTTGCATCACAAATTGCGCAGGCCTACCGGACGGGATATCTTCAATACGGCGTCCTGGCCATGCGTTACGTTCGTGCCTTCGACACCAAGTGGCTTCATGGCGGCGCGCCGGCTGATGAGCCGTTGATTGGCAGCGCCGATATCCAATCCCTCGCTGACCTCAACAACAGCCTGCAAGTGATACGCGATATGAGTATGGTTCCCGTCACGATGGACGCCATCATTCAACTTTTGGCCGCAACGCTTTTGCCCATTGTCCCCCTGGTACTCACGATAATGCCGTTGGAAGAGGTCATGAACAGGCTGCTCGGCATGTTGATTTAAAACCCGCCTGCCAAAAGCGGCTTCGGTCATTTCTGGGGGCCGCCGCATGCTGAAAAACAAGCCGGTGGAATTTGGCGACCAATACGATATGGTGATGATCTGAATGATGTCGTCCTCCCATTCCAACGGGACATTTCGGCTGGCCACAGAGACTTCACCATTGCCTGGAGTGCGTCTGATGAGTTCGGTTCATGCCTCGCCCGCTTCCCGGCGGCGTTTGCTCGCTGGCATCGCGGCCACCTCCCTGGTGTCGGGCTGTGCTGCGCTGTCGCGCATGCCGGCTGTTCCATCGGCACCGTCATGCGATGTGACCGTTCTCGGGCTGCGCGACATCCGTTACTGGGGGGATGAGGCGTCTGCGCAGTTTGTCCAGGAGGGGGGTGAGAGTTACCAGCGCGAGATCGCTTATCGAAACGCGCAGGGATCCACCGGGCCGTTGCCCGAGGCTGACTTCCTCGCCATCTCCGGCGGCGGCGAGGATGGGGCCTACGGGGCGGGATTATTGGTAGGCTGGAGCGCAGCGGGCACAAGGCCGGTCTTCAAGCTGGTCACCGGCATCAGCACCGGGGCGCTGACGGCGCCGTTCGCCTTCCTGGGCAGCGCTTACGACCCGCAACTCACGCAGGTCTATACTGCCATTACCGCGAAGGATGTCTTGCGCGAGCGCGATGTCTTCGCCATCCTGACCAATGACGCCGTGGCCGATAACAGTCCGTTGCGGAAAACCGTGTCACGCTTCATCGACCAGACATTTCTCAATGCCATCGCGGCGGAGTATAATAAAGGCCGGCTGCTGTTCATCGGCACCACCAACCTGGATGCCGGCCGGCCCGTGATCTGGAATATCGGCAAGATTGCCGCCAGCGGCGCGCCGGGTGCCAGCAAGCTCATCGAGGATATCCTGCTGGCCTCTTCGGCCATTCCGGGCGCGTTTCCGCCAACCATGATCACAGTGGAATGCAATGGGGTCGCGCACCAGGAGATGCATGTCGATGGCGGCGCAAGCGCCCAGGTCTTCGCCTATCCTCCCGCATTCAACCTGCGCCTGCTCGGGCAGGCGCAGGGCATCACCCGCATACGCAAGCTCTATGTGATCCGCAACGCCCGCCTCGACCCCGACTGGCTTCAGGTGAGGCGGCAAACCCTCAGCATCGCCAAGCGTGCAATATCAACCCTTATCCAATCCCAGGGCATCGGCGACCTCTACCGGATGTACGCCGTCGCGTTGCGCGACGGCGTGGATTTCAATTTGGCCAATATCCCCAGCACGTTTACACAAACGCTCAGCGTGCCGTTCGACAAAACCTATATGAACGCACTCTTTCGGGTTGGATACGACGCCGCCAAGGGCGGCTATCCGTGGAGCAAACTCCCGCCCGGCTTTAACGCCATTGAACAGGAATCCGCCCCCAGCGCGCCGGTGACGTAAGGGATTGACCGGGGCTTGAACCCAGCGCGCCGCCTTGAAAAACTCTTACCCGGAACCAGAGCCTGCACCTGGCCGCGCGGCCTGGTATTGGGCAATGAGCGCCGCGACCTGATCGGCCATGGCCGCCCAAAGCGCACTCATCTTCGCCACGATTTCGGCTGCGTCCGGGCCATCTGCGCCAGCCCCGCTCAGGCTCAGAGCGCTGCTGCGCGCGAAGCTTTGCGTCGCCCACAGCCTGCGGGTGGGCCCGGATTTGATCGCGATCTGCGCGCTCAGGACAAGATTGCCGCTGCTATCGGGATCAAAGCGCAGGATGTTGATCTCGACCAGGACATCGGAAGACGCTTCAATCGACCCGCCGCTGGCGAGCACGGTTGCCGCCGGCAAACGTTGTGCCAGATCCTGCACCATAATTGCTTGCAGCATGGCGGAGAGCTGGTCCGCCCACAGATCGTTGCTGTAGAACTCAAACCGGTACGCAGCGCCAGCCTTGGCGATTCCATCTCTATTGAGATAACCAGGAATGCTCACACTGCGCACAGCCACGGTCATTGGCGCGGCAGTCTGGACGGCACCTGGAACCGCCATCAGACGATAATAAAGGGTCGCGGGGGAGGAACAGGCCACCAGCGCCACCGCCAACATGGCCGGCCCGGTGAGAAGGCAAGCGCGGCGGGACGCGTTCATTGGTCGCTCCGGCCGCGCAACAGCGCTTCAGGGTGCCGGTCGAGATAGCTGGAGAGCTGATCCAGAGATTGTAGCGTGCTGCTCGCCTGATTCATGAGCTGTTCCAAATTACGTTGGAAATCGGAATCGTTGCCATAGCCCTGATTCAAATTGTTCAATGTCTTGGACAACGCCGCCAAGGTCTGCTGAATGTGAGCGTCGGCGATGGTTTGATTGGTGGTGACGATCAACTTGTTCAGGTTATCGCCAAGCTTGCCGAACTGAATTTTTGCCAGATTATCCGAGATGGTCGAGAGCGATGTGGCAATGGCGGCGAAGGTGCCGCCCTGGCCCGGCAACACGAAGGCGTCTCCCTCCATGGTGACCTGCACCGGGGGGGCGCCGGTCACCGTGACGAGGGAGATGATCTGCTGGCCCGTGACGTAATTGGCCGTGGCCACCTCCGCACGCAGCCCGCTATCCACCAGCCTCTGGATTCCCTGCTGAAGCGTCATGTTCTTTGGCAGAATCTCGGTCTGGAAGACCCGTTCGGGCTGCAATTCCATGCCCACCCGCACCTGGGGAACGGCATTGCCCTTCATGTCGAGAATCAGCTTTACATCCGTCACCTGGCCGATCTGCAGGCCCAGAACATCCACCGGCGCCCCTGCGACCAGGCCATTCACCGAAGATTTAAAATAGGTGATGACGGGTATCTTTCGCTGATAGCCTGCAGCATTCGCCGCGTCGTGAGACGTATACAAAGGGAAAACCGCATTATCGGGGCTGGATGCGCTGCTTGCGGCATTGGGCGGAAGATCGAAGGTCACGCCACCTGAGAGCAGCGCCTGCAGCGACTGGAACTCGACATGGAAGGCCCCGCCCTGGATGCCGGCCGTGATGCCGGAGGAATTCCAGAAATGGCTTTGCGGCCGCACCAATTGATCATAGGGCGCCCGCACGAAAATATTCACGGTCACGGGACCAAGCCCATTGCCGATATCGTAGCCGAGCACCTCACCCACGGGAATGTCACGGTAGAATACCGGCGAGCCGGTGCCGAGCGCGCCGATATTTGCGGCTTTCAGCACAAAGGTACGGCCAGGCTCATCCGAGCGTACGCCCGGCGGCTCCTCCAGCCCTGTAAAACTGGTTTGGTAATGGCCGCCGGGCAGCCCCGGATCCACGCTGATATAATCGCCTGAGACCAAGGTTTGCAGGCCGGAGAGATTGCCCCCGCCAAAGCTCGGCCGAACGACCCAGAACCGCGCATGGTCGGTCAGGAATCGGGCGCCGACATTGTTCATGCGCACCTTGACGATCACATGCTGATTGTCATTGCTGAGGTCGACTTCCTCGACGACGCCAAGGGTCACGGATTTGTACTGCAGCTGCGTCTGCCCTGCCGTGAGCCCGCTGCCGTTATCGAAGGTCAGCGTCAGCAGCGGCCCTCGCTCCACCACGGTCCGGTACCCTAAATAGGCCGCCAGCACCGCGGCGATGATGGGAATGATCCACACCACGGAAAAGCGGGGGCGGCGCGTCTGGGCCTGTGGCGGATTGCCGTTTCCTCCGCTGGCGGTTGGCGTGTCGGTCATGCGGGAGTTCTTTCCGCTTCGGCGCTGCCAGCATCGGAAGCGGGCATTCCGGATGGAGCCTGCGCATCCCACATCAGCCTTGGGTCAAAACAATCCACCGCGAACATGGTCAGCACGACGACCGCGGCAAAGCAGGTTGCACCGACCTGCGCGACAAAATTCGCAAACTGCTCGAACTGCACCAGAGCGACCAGGATCGAAAGCCCAAAGACGTCGATCATCGACCACCGCCCAATGAATTCGACCATCCGGTAGATTTTTGTGCGGCCGAGAAGATGCTTGGTGCTGTGTGTCTGCGTCTGCGCGAGCAGGTAGCCAAGCAAGACGATCTTCATCATGGGAACGGTGAAGCTCGCAAAAAACACCAGCGCCGCCAGCGGCCACAGCCCGGCTTCGTATAAATCGACGATGCCGCCCATGATGGTGTAGGGGTGCGCCACCGCAACCTCCGTCATGGTCATGATCGGATAAATATTCGCGGGAAGGTAGAGCATTGCCGCGGCGACCAGCAACGCCCCGCTGCGGTTGACACTGTCATGCTTGCGCCCGTGCAGCACCACGCCGCACCGGCGGCAGGGCTCACCGGGTTCGGCGTGGTTGACGAGATCGCAGCAATGACAACCGATGAATCCAACCGGCGCGCCGTTTAACGAGGTGCGTATGGGCGGGGGGGCCTGCCCGGTTTTGCCGGGCGCCTTTTTATGATCCGCAGCATCAAGCGCGCGCCATACCGTTTCAGGATCAAGCGTGGCATCCGCCGCCGCCATCGCCATCATGACTCCGACCAGGGAATAGAGCGCGGTGTCCAGATGGATCGCGGCAAGGGCGACGATACGCGTAAAGGCCACCAGGAAGCCGAGCAGATAGACGTCGATCATCGCCCAGGGCGTGATCGGCCCATACCAGCGAAACAGCTCCTTCAGCAGGCTGGCCGGCAGGAGGCGGGTTTTCAGGCCGAGCAATACGAGCAACAGAATGCCCAGCTTGAGGCCGGGAAAGATCACGGTCGTGGCCAGCACGAGCCAGCCGACAAACTGGAAGCCCTCGCCCATGAGCTCGGCCGGTCCTGTCGAAACATTTGCCACTTGATACCGGCCATAGGCCGATATCTCCAGAAACGGGGAGAGAAGCGCAAAGCAGTAAAACAGCAGCGCCGACACGCCGCACGCAAGAGGCAGTTCAAACGGGTGCTGGCGCATGCGCCACAAAACATGCCGGCAACGCGGGCACACCGCCACGCGATCAGCCTGGATCGGCGGCAATGCCGAGATAAGGCCGCATTGCGGGCATTCGCGCCAGCTCTCGGCAACCGGATCGTTCGAGACCAACCCTGGCGCGCCGTCAACCGCCGCCATGGCTAGGGACCGACGCTGATCGCTGTGATTTTTGATCCTTCAAGGCCAATTCCCGCCATCAGCCCCTTCTGTCCGAATGGTATCGCATACACGTCCTGGGTCAGCGTGGTGGATGTGAGGCTTTTGGCCGCACCTTTATCGAGCACCACGACGGAGGGTCCTGAGCCGATGGCCCAGCCAGCGCTCTTTTGAAGATAAGAGAGCCCGGAAGTGGTCATGAAAAACAACGCATAGCTGAAAGACTGCACGCCAGCCTGCAACCCGTACGACCCGGCGGAGATGTTATAGTAATTCGTGGGAACACCATTTTGGAACAGAACGCCATTTCCAGATTGCGCACCAATGAGAAAGCCCGCCTTGACGATGGACGGAAACACAAGAATGGCCTTGGCGCGGGCACCGAGACTCCTGGCCTTTGGCTGATTGGCGTACAGATTGGCCAGCGCCGCATTTGCGTCGCGGATCAGTTCCGAAGCCGACGCGGCTGCGGCAGGTTCGACCGAGGCGATCGTTAGCCCGGTGACCGAGACAAATCCTATCATGGCGTCGCGACGTTTGATGCTCATCAGCCTTCTCCCTTTGCCGTAGCGAATCGTCTACACTTCATAACGCAGCAGCTTGGCGCTCTCTCCGGTTGCTCTTGCACTCACTTCCACGACTTGACCTTTGACCTGAATGCGCCAGTGCATGTCGTTGCCGCCTGACGCCCCTATCATTTCATCACAATCTCGACGCGGCGGTTTTGCGGCTCGCGCACATTGGCGCCTGTCTGCACGAGTAGCCTGGTCTCACCGAACCCCTGCACGGTGATGGCGGAAGCCGGGACACCATCGGATACCAACTGCCCCTCTACGGCCCGTGCCCGGCGCAAAGAGAGATCCTGGTTATAGGCGGGGCTGCCCGATGTATCCGTATACCCATCCACCTCGATCGTCGTGACCTGGTTTGTGCGGCTGTCTGAAGCAGCCTGGGCAATGACCTGGGTGGCACGCGGGGTGAGCGTGGCCTTATCCCAATCGAAGAACACAAGATATGTCTTGGCCAGTGTCGGTGCGGGTGCCGCGGCCGGGGCCATGGCTGGCTGCGGCGGGGGCGGCGGGGGCGGC
>DATJXU010000201.1:0-77832 GCA_035499915.1 Acidocella sp. | reverse complement strand
TCGGCAAGTCCGAGGGAGCCAGTTGCCTCACCGGGGGTGGCAAGGCGCATCTCGGCGGCGACCTGGAGCAAGGCAACTTCCTGCAGCCGACGGTGTTTGTCGGCAACAACAAGATGCGCATCTTCCAGGAGGAAATCTTCGGGCCGGTGCTCTCCGTCACCACCTTCAAGACCGAGGAGGAGGTGCTGGCCGCCGCGAACGACACGCTCTACGGCCTGGGGGCGGGGGTGTGGTCGCGCGATGGTAACCGCGCCTACCGCATGGGCCGTGGCATCAAGGCCGGGCGCGTGTGGACGAACTGCTACCATCTCTATCCGGCGCATGCGGCCTTTGGCGGGTACAAGCAGTCCGGCATCGGGCGCGAGACGCATAAGATGATGCTCGACCATTATCAGCAGACCAAGAACCTGCTGGTCAGCTACAGCCCGAAGCCGCTGGGCTTCTTCTAAGGTCACGGCGGCATGAGCGAGGTTCCGGCGCGGGTTCTGGCCACACCGGCCGCGCTGGACCTCATCGCCCGGCTGCAGATGAAACATGGGACGATCATGTTTCATCAATCGGGCGGGTGCTGCGATGGGTCATCGCCCATGTGCTATCCGGTGGGCGATTACCTGGTGGCGCCGGACGATGTGCGGCTGGGGGAGATCGGCGGCGCGGCCTTCTTCATGAGCCGTTCGCAGTTCGAATATTGGCGCTACACGCAGCTGATCATCGACGTGGTGGCAGGCATGGGCGGCATGTTCTCGCTGGAGAACGGCACAGGATCGCGCTTCCTCACGCGCTCGCAAATGTTCACCGGGCCAGAGCTTGAAGCGCTGCAAAGAGAGGGACCCTCGGCCGCCATGTGAAATCATGTGCAAATTTGAAGGATGGATAAAAACGTTTCGGACATCATTCGGAAATTCTTGATAACCCAGGCTGTGCGCGTGCGGCCTTGAACATGCCGTGCGCAAACTGGAACGTTATTGCCCTGTACCCGCAAACGGCGCAGAATGAACAAGCGGTAAGGGCGTTCAACGCCACCATTGCCGGGTTTGCGGCCTCGCACCGGCTGGGCGGAATCGTGAAGCCGTGCGACGTTCCGGCTGATGACGTTTCAAGACTGGAGGAGTGAGAGACAGCCATGATGAAAATGAAAACCGCCGCCTTCGGGTTTGCTGCCTCGCTGCTGGCCGTGGCGGCGCATGCAGGCACCCCGCCCGCCTTGTACACCGATGCCCAGGCCGCCGCCGGCGCCAGTCTCTACGCGCAGACCTGCGCCATGTGCCACGGCGCAAACCTGGAAGGCGGCGCCGGCCCGGCGCTGATCGGCCAGGCTTTCGCCGCCGCCGGCAACAAATATACCGTGGGGGCGATTTTCACCGTGCTTTCCCAGCAAATGCCGGCCAGCCAGCCGGGCAGCCTGACCCATGCGCAGTATGAGGACGCCATGGCCTATATCCTGAAGCAAAACGGCTACCCCGCCGGCGCCACGGCGCTCAGCTACGACAAGGCGATGGCTGACAGCACGCCGCTCGTCTCCCAGGTCAAATAACAGCGATCGCGCCGGGCCGTCGCAGCCCGGCGCTGAGGCCGACCGTCTCGCACAATGTCCAAGCCGGCATGCGCGGCTGTTTCCTGCTTGGGGCGTGAATGGCCGCAGCGCGCAGGCGGATGCCTATGGCGGCGCGGCCAGCGATCAGATTGAGGCCCTGCAACCGCCATATAATCCACGTGGCACCAATTCGCGCGCCGCAACCCAACTCTCCTGGCCAGGCCCGGTTGTCCGGGTGTAGCCTGCTCTTGCCCCGCCTTAAAGGCGCAAGACCAAAAAGCGGGACGTCGTCAGAGGAGAGGGTCATGGCCGATACTCAACAGTCTTTCATGCAGTTCGCCAATTTGTCCTATGTGTCCCCGGCGCTCGACAGCCCCTGGGGCACCTATCTGGCGCAGGTCGACCGTGTGCTGCCCTATATGGGCGAGCTGGCGCGCTGGGCGGAAACGCTGCGCCGCCCGAAGCGCACCTTGATCGTCGACGTGCCGGTGGAGCTGGATAATGGCGAGATCGCGCATTTCGAGGGGTTCCGCGTCCAGCACAATCTCTCGCGCGGGCCGGGCAAGGGCGGCGTGCGCTACCACCCCAGCGTCACGCTGGAAGAGGTGATGGCGCTGGCCGCCTGGATGACGGTGAAGAACGCCGCCGTGAACCTGCCCTATGGTGGTGCCAAGGGCGGCATCAGGGTGGACCCCAAAACCCTGTCCCTCAAGGAGCTGGAGCGCGTCACCAGGCGCTATACCAGCGAGATCGGCCTCATCATCGGCCCGCAGCAGGATATCCCGGCGCCGGACGTGAACACCAACGCCCAGGTCATGGCCTGGATGATGGACACGTATTCAATGAATATCGGCGCCACGGCCACCGGCGTGGTCACCGGCAAGCCGGTCAGCCTTGGCGGCTCGCTGGGGCGCGTGAAGGCCACGGGGCACGGCGTGTTCGTCACCGGGCGTGAGGCGATGCGCCGGCTGAAAATCCCGCTGGAGGGGGCGCGGATCGCCGTGCAGGGGTATGGCAATGTCGGCTCCAACGCGGCGGAGCTGTTCGCCCGCGCTGGCGCCAAAGTCATCGCGGTGCAGGACCATGGCGGCGGAGTCTATAACGGCAATGGGCTGGATGTGCTGGCGCTGACCGCCCATGTCGCGGAGCGCGGCTCCGTGGCGGGCTTTACGGGCGGCGAGGTGCTGGACCTTGAGGCGTTCTGGGATGCGGATGTGGATGTCCTCATTCCCGCCGCGCTTGAGGGCCAGGTCACCGAGGCCAGGGCCCAGCGCCTGCGCGCCAAGCTGGTGCTGGAGGCGGCAAACGGCCCCACCGTTCCCGCGGCGGACGATATTCTGGCCGCGCGCGGCATCACCGTGCTGCCGGACGTGATCTGCAATGCCGGCGGCGTCATCGTCTCCTATTTCGAATGGGTGCAGGATTTTTCCTCATTTTTCTGGAGCGAGGACGAAATCAATCTGCGGCTGGACAAGATCATCACCGGCGCGCTCAACCATATCTGGGCCACGGCGGAGCGGCATAATATCAGCAGCCTGCGCACCGCCGCCTTCGTGGTGGCCTGCGCGCGGATTCTGGAGGCGCGCAACGAGCGCGGGCTATACCCGTAACCGGGCCGCAAGCCGCGCGGCCCTCCTCCTGCACCACCGCCTGGGGCACGACCCGCGGACCGGCCGGGGCCCCGCACAATGCATTGAAACGACGTGCGGGCGGGTGAGACACCCTGCACCACGAAAAAGCCCCTCCGGAGAGGGGCTGTTTCATTCTAAGTGCTTGATTTGGCTTAGAAATCTCTTGGTAGCGGCGGAAGGATTTGAACCTCCGACCAAGGGATTATGATTCCCCTGCTCTACCACTGAGCTACGCCGCCACAAGAGGTGAGGCTGCGGGTACTTCGCCACGCCGGAGAAGTCAATCCCGTAAAAAAGCCCCGGGTTTGCACCCGGGGCTTGTCAGGAAGAGAGGACTTGCCTCAGCCTTCCATGTCGTTGGCGATGCTGGCCAGCACCTGCGGCGACTTCGCCTTCAGCACCAGGAACCAGATCAGCCCGATGACCATGTAGATCGCGAAGGCCGGGGGCAGGGCGTTGAACGGCGCCGCCGGATAGGGAACCACGGAGCTGTAGATGACGAAGGCCATCAGCGCCGCGCCCAGGAGGCCGAACACCACATGCGCCGGCTTCAAGACGCCGGCCCGGAACAGATCAACCGGCGCGGTGACGCAAACCCCGAAATAGACCACCACGAAGCCATAGGTGGCGATGGTGCCGGTCAGGCCGAAGGCGTTCAGGAAGCCCTCGGGCAGCAGCGCCAGGATCACGACCAGCGTGATCGCGCCCGAGGCCAGCACCGCCATGTGCGGGGTTTTGTGGACCTTGTGCACCAGCCCCATGGAGCCATGCAGGAACTGGTAGCGGCCCATGGAGTACAGCATGCGCGAGCTGGCGTTGATGCAGGCCAGCGCGCAGGCAAAGGCGCTGATCATCGCGGCGAAATAGACCACGCCGCCGGCCCAGGGCAGCCCGGCTTTGACGGTCATGTCGGCGAAGGGAGAGGCGGAGCTGCCGATGGCGGAGGCCTTGTCGTCCATGCCCATCACCATCAGGTAGCACATGACGGTGAAGAAGATGCCGGCGATCGCGGCCGAGCCCATCACCGCGAAGGGCACGTTGCGCGTCGGGTCGGCGGATTCCTTGGCCAGCGTGGCGGCACTTTCGAAGCCGACGAAGCTGAACACCGCGAACGCCATGGCCGACATCACGCCGCCGAACTTGATATGGGCGAAATTCAACTGAACCGGATCGATCACTGTGCCGTGCTTGCCGACGACGATCGCGGTGATCAGGATGATGATGCCGATCGAGACGCATTCCAGCACCAGCCCGACACGCGAGGAGAGCTGGATGTCGCGATAGGCGGCATAGACGACGAGCGCCAGGAAGGCGACGCAGAAAACCGCCAGTTCCGGCGTGGACAAGGTGACCTTGAACATGGCCAGGAAGTTGCCGAGGAAGAGCGGAAAGCCGAATATCACGGCGGCGGCGGTGGCGATATAGGCGAGGATCATGCTCCAGCCGCCCAGCGCGCCCGCCACGGGGCCGAAATTGCGGCCGATATACACGAAATAGGAACCCGCCTCAGGGTGGCGCTTGGCGAGCATCGAGACGCAGGCGCCGACGAACACGCACCCAATCGTCGCGATCAGGTAGGAAATCCAGGAGCCGACATCCGCGAGGCTGGCGACCACGGTGATGTTCAGGGCCGGGGTCAGCGTGGGCGCGATGTTGGCAATGGATTGGCCCAGCGTTTCCGGCAGGCTGAGGGCGCCATGCTTCAACTGCGCCTGGTGGGGTGCTGATACGTCAGTCGTAGCTACCATACGAAAAGCCTCCTGAGTGGGTCTGCGCCGCAGGCCTGCCGGGTGTCTCCACCCGGCAACCCTCCGCACGATGAAACACTCGATGCAAACGGCATGCCGAATTTACGTATGCGCGTGCCGAATCGCCCTAATGCCCGCAGCAGCCTCCGCCATGGAGCTTGCTGGCCTTGTTCACGCCCGGCGCCACGTCGATGCCCGGGTTCTGGTCGAAAAATCCCGTGGGCATCAGCTTGAAGCCGGTCTTGATGCAGGGCTGCACGGGGAAATCCTCGGGCCGGGGCTGATGGTGCAACCCGAACACGTGCCAGAGCACGAGGTTTGTATTCTCCAGGTTGCGGTCCTGCTTCACGAAATCCGCCACGCCGCCGGTGCCGTCTGAATGATTCATGTATTCACCGGCCGGGTAGCGCTCCTCGGGGTCGAATTTCGTCACCCAGAGATGGTTCTGCATGAAGTTGGAGCGGATGCCCGATGGCGAGCCGGGCCTGAAGAACGGCGTCAGCGTGGATTCCGGCATCAGCTTATAGCCCACCGGCTTGCCGGTATGGTTCAGCTTGTTGGGGTTGATCACCTTCCAGTAGCGCTGGGTCAGCGGGTTGGCGTTGCGGCAGGCCTCCAGCTCGGTCTTCAGCACAATGTCCTGCTGGTAGAAGGCGTTGCCATAGGGGTTCTTGGCCTCGTCCTCTTCCGCATGGGTATTGCATTCCACAATGGAGTTGCCGGGCCCGTCCACGGCCATCTCAAGGCGCGCGCAGAAGGCATGCTGGTGGATATGCCCCTGCAGGCCGGGGGCCACCTCCAGGCCGTATTTGGTCGGCTGGCCGGGAATGCAGGCGGAGGTGTTGATGATGCCCGTCGCCTTCATCTCGAATTCGATCATCCCCGCCTGGTCGAAATACCAGTAAAAGGCATATTCATAATTGCCGACGGTGCAGATGGAGGAGATCACCAGCTTGCGCCCGCGCCGCACCTCGGTGCGCTCGGTGCGGAAATCCCAATGTTTCCAGAGGATTCCATCATCCTCCTCATGAATGCAGATGGCCTTCTCGATATGGAAGACATCGCCGGTCATGGTGTTCAGATCGGCATCCAGATAGGCGATATGCCCCAGGCAATCGCAGCCCAGCGTCAGCGAGTTGGTCAGCTTGCCCAGCCCGTATTCGCCGATATCGAACACGTTCTTGCGGAAATGCCCGTTCTCCGGCACGCCGTAGGGCACCACCATCTCGGCGATGGAGGCGCGGTTCACAATCGGCCGCCCGTCATAGGAGATATCGTGCAGGGTCAGCCCCTCGCGGGCGTTGAAGCCGATGACGCAGCGCCATTTATCCCAGGTGATCACGCGGCCATCCAGCGCGAAGCTGGCGCCTTCCGGCTGGATGATATCCAGCGGCTTCAACGGCTTGCGAAATTGCGTGCGGAACTGCGCCTCGTAGTTGAACTCACCCATCGGCACCGGCACCACGCCGTAATCATCCACCCGGATCACCTTGCCGGCCTTGATATCCACCACGGCATTGATGCCCTCGATCGGGTGGGCATAGAAATTCTCGTTCTCATACAACCGCAGCCAGCAGAATGTGTGGGAGAGATAGCCCCCTTCCTCGCCCGGCACGCCGAAATTCCCGGCGGACCACGGGTCCACGCACACTTTGCTCATGTCCGTGACGCCGCGCTTGGCGCAGGCGGCGATGAAGTCCGGATGCGCGCGGACGATATCCTCGATCTGGATGAACTGCTCGAGCTGGATCATCGGCTTCGCATCGGGATGGAAGCGTTTCGAGGTCACCACCGCGTCGGTCAGCGAGAGCGTCAGGCGCCAAACGCCCGGCTTGTCCTGCAGGAACACATTGGCGCGGGCCTCGCGCGGCCAGGCCTTGCCGTCCCCACAGGCCGCCATGGCCGCAACCGGCGGCTCTTTCAGCTCGATCACCTCGAACAGGAATTCGTCCCCAAAATCCGCATCGGCGCGGATGATCGCCACCGCCTGGCGGATCTCGTCCGCGTCCAGCGGGGTCAGCTTGTGGCGTGCGCCGCTGGAGGGCCCCGGCGCGGTTGATGTCGGAAGATGCAGATCGTCCATCGCTACACTCCTTTGGTTTTTCAGGCCCGCCACGCGCCAGAGGGCACGGGGCAGGCGAGGGGTGGATTTCGGGAGCAGACTAGACCGCATGCCAGCCCCTCCCTGCTTGACATTTGGTGTCAATTTGAGCGGAAAATTGCGTCGTGTAACGTCGTGGCTATAAAGTGGGCGGCTTTTTGCTTCATTGTTGTGCGTTTGCTTTGTGTTGAAAACCAACCTGTCCTGTCCTAAAAAATCTTTCCTGGAAGGCGATGGGCATGGGCATTGAACCGCGCATCTGCGCTGCGGCGGCCACGGGCGTTGCGGGCGTGATCGGCCAATGCGGCGGCGATGCCGAGCGCATTTTCGGCGCGGCCCGGTTGCGCCTCTCCGCGCTGGACAACCCCTCCATCCGGCTCAACCTCAATCATTATTGCCAGTTGTTTGAACTCGCGGCCCGGCAGACCGGGGCGGATGATTTCGGCTTGCGCTTCGGGCTGCAATACCGGCTGGAGCAGATGGGGCCGCTGGGCGCGCTGGTTCTGGCCTCGCCCAATCTGGGGGCGGCGCTGCATAATCTTTGCACCTATTTCCCGGCCATGCAGGAGCATTCGGCGCTGCGCCTGCGCGGGCAGGGCGGGCTGATGGCGCTGGAATACCAGATCACCGATGGCCGCATCGCCCAGCGCCGCCAGGATGCGGAGCTGTCCATCGCCATCTTCACCAGCATCCTGCGCCGCTGCCTGGGGGCGGGCTGGGCCCCGGCGGAGGTGCAGTTCGAGCATCTGCGCGCGGCGGGGGCGGGGGCCGTGGCGGCCGCCTTCAGCGCCCCGGTCTATTACGCCGCCCCGCGCAACGCCATTCTGTTTCCGCGCGCCGTGCTTGCCATGCCCATGCCGGGGGCAGACCCGGCGCGGCTGCCGGGGCTGGAGGCCGCCTTGCGCCGGCAGGCCAGCGCCGCCGGGCCGGAGGATTTCCTGGGCCGGGTGCTCAGCCTCATCCGCGCCGGGTTCGCCAGCGGCGAGGCGAATATCGACCATGTCGCCGCCCGGCTGGGGCTGAGCCGCGCCGGGCTCTACCGGCGCCTGGCGCTGGAAGGGGCGGATTTTTCGGAGCTCACCCAGCGCATCCGGCGCGAGCTGGCGGAAAGCTACGCCGCCCAGCCCGGCATCGCCTTCACCGATCTCGCCCTGCTGCTCGGCTATTCCGAGCTCAGCGCCTTCTCGCGCGCCTTCACGCGCTGGACGGGCCTTTCCCCCGCGCGCTACAGACAGGCGTGCCGACAGCTCCCCGCCTGATCCTCGCCAGTATTTCCACCAGCCGCAAGGCCATGCTCGCCGGGGCGGGGGTGGGCTTTGAGGCGCTGGCCTCGCAGGTGGATGAGGCGGCGCTGAAATCTCGCCTCGGCGGCCCGCCGCCGGCCCTGGCCGGCGCCCTGGCGCTGGCGAAAGCCCAGGCGGTCTCCGCCCTTCATCCCGCGGCTTTGGTCATCGGCGCCGACCAGCTTCTGGTCTGCGCCGGGACAATCTACGACAAACCGCGGGACCTGGCCGAGGCCGCGACCCATCTGCGCGCCCTCTCCGGCCAGACGCATGAGCTGGTGACAGCGGTCTGCCTGGTGCAAGGCGGCGCGCAGCTCTGGTCGCATGTCGAAAGCGCGCATCTCTCCATGCGCAATTTCAGCGAGGATTTCCTGCAATCCTACCTCGCCGCCGACGGCGCGGAAATCCTGCATTGCGTCGGCGCCTACCGGCTGGAGGGGCCGGGGGCGCAGCTCTTCACCCGCGTCGAGGGCGATTATTTCACGGTGCTCGGCCTGCCGCTGCTGGCTTTGCTCGGCGCCTTGCGCGCGCGGGGGGCGTTGCCGGCGTAGCCGGGCGGGCCGCGTCCAGCAGCGCCTGGATGGCCGCCACCGTTGGCGGGTCCAGGTTGCGCAGCTCCCGCGCCAGCCGGTTGGCCAGGGCGGTCTGCGCCGCGGTCAGCCCGGCGCTGTTGAGCTTCAGCCGGGGGCGCGATTGCTTGGCCAGCGCCGCCAGCTCATCCGCATCGTCCCAGATCAGCCCGAAATAATGGCAGATCTGATGGATCAGCCCGGAAGAGGGCGCCCCCCGGCGCCCATGCTCCAGCGCCGAGAGATAGGCGGAGGACAGCTCCAGCGCCGACGCCATGTCCTTCAGCAGAATATTGCGCTCCCGCCGCAGGGCGCGCAGCTTCTCGCCGAATGGCGTCATGCGCCGCGCCTCATGCCCGGCGCCGGCGCAGCAGCACCCGCACCGCGCCGCTATTGCGTGCATGCGGATGCGCCAGCCCCAATATCAGCGGCCGCAGCGACGGCGTATTCAGCCAGTGCGGCAGCTCCCTGGCCAAAATCTCCCCGTTGCCGGTGATGATCTCCACGCAGCGCAACCCTGCCGCATGCGCCATCTCCAGAAACTGCAACACCTCCCGGTGCGCCAGCGCGGCGGTGTGGCCGTGCAGGTCCAGCTTCGCCTCGGCGCGGATCTTCTGGGCGCGGAATTTCGACCAGGTGGATTTATCCAGCCCCGCCGGGTTGGCGTTCACCCCCAGCCAGGAGGGGGCGCCAGCCAGTTTTACGCGCGGCTGCACGGCCTCTTCCGGTGCTGGCGGCGGCGGCGGGGCAGGGGGCTCGGGTGGCGCTGGAAGCCTCGATTTTCCAGGCATCAGCCGGCTCAGCGTCCGGCTATAGGCGGCCCAGAGCTCCAGATCCTCAGGCGAAAGCCCTTTACGCCGGGCCATTACAGACAACCGGCCTCATGCCCCGGAGGGCGGCTTGAAGAACAAGGCGGCGGCGGCGGCATGCGCCTGCTTGGCGCTGATCGCCGCGCGCACCCGGGCGATCTCAGCCTCCAGCTCCGCGATATAGAGTGCCAGCTCCTCCACCCCCAGCGCGTCCAGCGCTGGCGGCTCCAGCAGTTTTTTCCGCTTCGGCGGCACATCTTCTTCAGAAAATATCATGGAACGATCTTGACCTGGAGGTGGCGTGGGTTCGATAAGCCGCGCCAGTTGAACTTGCGCGGCCGAAGCGAGTAACTATGTCCGTTCCGGGCGCCTCGGCCCGAAACGAGAAAAGGTGTTCGATCCATGTCCTTGCCCTTGATGCCCAAAGCTACCGCAGTCTGGCTGATTGACAAGACCGGCCTGACCTTCGAGCAGATCGCCGATTTTTGCGGCATGCACCCGCTGGAAGTCCAGGCCATCGCGGATGGCGAGGTGGCGCAGGGCATCAATGGCTACGACCCCGTGGCCAACAAGCAGGTAACCGCCGAGGACATCAAGCGCTGCGAGGCTGATTCCTCCCGCCGGCTGAAGCTGCTGCCCCAGCCCGAGATGCACAAGAAGCAAAAGGGCGGGCGCTACACCCCCGTGGCCAAGCGCAACGACCGGCCGGATGCCATCGCCTTCCTGCTGCGCAGCTATCCGCACCTTACCGATGCGCAGATCGTCAAGCTGCTCGGCACCACCAAGGACACCATCCAGAAAATCCGCGACCGCTCGCACTGGAACAGCGCCAGCATCAAGCCGCGCGACCCGGTGATCCTCGGACTGTGCAAACAATCGGACCTGAACGATGCCGTGGCCGCCGCGAATGACCGCCTGACCCGCGAGGGCCTGACCCCGCCGCCCCCGCCCGGCCCGAGCACGGAAGCCGCGTAAGCGGCTTAAGGCAAGTCACAAAAAAGGGGGCCGTTCCGGCCCCCTTTCCGTATTCGCTTATTGGACTGCTTATTGGGTTCTCAGCCGTTCCATTTCTTCCTTGAGCCGCAATTTTTCCAGTTTCAGGCGGGATAGCGCCGTCATGTCCGGCTGAGGCCGTCGGTCTTCATCGGCGATCTTGCTTTCCAGACTGGCGTGCCGCCCTTTCAGGGCGTTGAGACGCGATTGCAGGTTCATGGTCTCTCCTAAATGGCTATTGGCCAAATAACCCCGGGCGGCCCCCGACATCGGCGGGCCTTACCCGAGGATGCCACGCTAATCCCGCTGCCACGAAACTGTCACCTAAAATCGGGGCGAGATGGTTCGTGTGCAAATTAATTCGCGGGGTAGCCGAATTTCTCCATCACCAGCCCATGCGCCGCCCAGATCTTTGCCGCCTGCGCCGGTGTCAGCCTGTCTCTCCAGCCGCCCGCCTTGCCCGCCCGGAAGAAGTTTCCCCCGCTTGCCCCGCCCGCGCGGTAGCCTTCCTTCGCCTCCTGGCCCGAGAGGGTGGAGAAACTGCTGAATTCGATGGCCCGGCGCAGGCGCTCTGGCTCCGCCGGCGCATCCGCAGCACCCAGAAACCGCACGATCCGCCCGAAGCCGCGCTCAGGTCCGGCCAGCAGGTCCTCATAGCGCACCAGCAGCCGGCGCGGGGCGGCCACCCAGGAGAGCGCATGGCCCGACCAGGAGGAGAGCAGCTCGAACACCTGCACCCCGTCACTGGCGTTCGCCGCCCCGTCCTGGGCCATGAAATCGATGATCTCATCCACGCTCTTGCCGGTGAAGGCGGCGTAGGAGAGGGCCACGTCGCGCGGGTCGCGCACGATATAGATCGCCCCGGCGGTCACCGCGGGGGTGCAAAGCGGCGCGCCATGCAGGGTGAGATGGGCGTTGTGGGTTTTCACGAACACCAGATCTTCATGCAGCCTGGTCAGCGCCTCATGCACCTGGGGGCGCCTGGCCTGCACCTCTGGCGGCGCCATCACCTCGCCCGGCGTGCCGAAAAACGCCATCGCGCATTCCGACACCGAGAACTCCACCAGGCTGTTGATGCTGTGCGGGGTCTCGGCGTTGAGAATGTAATTATGCAGAAACGCCCGCACCCAGGTATTGCCGGATTTCGGGTAGGAGGCGAGCCAGACAAGCTTGCCCATGGGTAGAAAGCCTCCAGAAAAACCTACGAAAGTTTTTTGGAGGCCGCCTTTTTTACAAAAAAGGCGGCCTCTTTCTGCGGCCTTTTGAAAAAAGCCGCCCCAAAAACGTTTAGACTTTAGGCCGCCTCGGCTTCGGTTTCCGCCGGCTCGTCCTGCCCGAACAGGAAGTCGATATCCTCGGCGTTGAAGGCCATGCCGCCCGCATCCTGGAAGGCGATGCTCGCCAGCTCCGCCTTGCGCTGCTGCAGTTCCAGGATCCGCTCCTCCACCGTGTCGGTGGCGATCAGCTTGTACACGAACACGGACCGGGTCTGGCCGATACGGTGCGCGCGGTCGGAGGCCTGGGCCTCCACCGCCGGGTTCCACCACGGGTCGTAATGGATCACCGTGTCCGCCGAGGTCAGGTTCAGGCCGCGCCCGCCCGCCTTCAACGAGATCAGGAACAGCGGCACCTCGCCGGCCTCGAAGCGCTGCACCGGCGTGGCGCGGTCGCGCGTATCGCCGCGCAGCTCCACAAACGCGATGCCCGCCTCGTCCAGCCTGGGCTTGATCAGGTCCAGCATGGAGGTGAACTGCGAGAACACCAGAATGCGCCGCCCTTCGGGGATCAGCTCGGAGACCATCTCCATCAGGTCATCCAGCTTCGCGGAGCTTTCAGTACCCCGCGAATTGCCCAGCTTCACCAAGCGCGGGTCGCAGCAGGCCTGGCGCAGCTTCAGCAGCGCGTCCAGCACAATCACGCGGCTTTGCGCTAAAGTGCGCTCGGCCATCTGCTCCTTCACCGTCTCATACAGCGTGCCGCGAATGGTCTCGTACAACTCGCGCTGGTCCGGCGCCAAGGTGATGCGGCGCAGGATGGTGTGCTTGGGCGGCAGTTCGGTCGCCACCTCCTGCTTGGTCCGGCGCAGGATGAAGGGCTGGATACGGCTGACGAGCTGGGCGCGCACCACCGGATCGGCGTTCTTCTCGATCGGCGTGCGGAAGCGCTTGGTAAAGCCGCGCCGATCACCCAGCAGACCGGGCATCAGGAAGGCGAACTGCGACCACAGCTCGTCCAGGTTGTTCTCGATCGGCGTGCCGGAGAGGCAGACCTTGTTTTCGGCCTTCAGCTGGCACACCGCGCGCGTCGCCCGCGCCTCGGGGGATTTGATCGCCTGCGCCTCGTCCAGCACCACCAGATGCCATGGCAGCACCCGCATGAACTCGATATCGCGGGTCAGCACGGTGTAGGTGGTCACCACCACGTTCACATCGTCCAGATTGTCGCGCTTCTCGTGCCGCTCCATGCCGTGCAGCACCTCGGTATGCAGATGCGGGGCGAATTTGCGCAGCTCGGCGGTCCAGTTCGCCACCAGCGAGGTCGGCACGATGATCAGCGCCGGGGAGGTCAGCCGCCCTTCGGCATGTTCCACGCAGATATGGGCGATGGTCTGGGCGGTTTTGCCCAAGCCCATGTCATCGGCCAGAAACGCGCCCAGCCCGTGGCCCGCCAGATGCTGCAGCCAGTCCACGCCATGCTGTTGGTAGGGGCGCAGCGAGCCCTTGAACTTGTCGGGCACCTCGACGGGGATGATCTCCGGCTCGCCCCGGAAGCGCTCGACATAGGCCTCGATATCCGCCGCGTTCTGCCAGGAGGTGGTCAGCACATCCTCAAGGTCCAGCACCGTGGCGGCGGCACCCACCGGCAGCACCAGGGTCTTCTCGGCGGTGCGGCCCGCGGCCTCGATCAGGTCGCCCATCACCGCCAGCAGGCGCTTGATGCGCTCGGCCGGCAGCTTGATCACCCGGCCATCTTCCAGCGAGGTGATGATCTCGCCATCCACGATCTGCGCCGCCTCGATGCCGCCGCGTGCCAGCAGATGTTCCAGAATCGGCAGCAGCGGATGCCGCTCGCCATCGATCTCGATGCCGAATTCGAGCGAGAACGTGCCCTTCTCGCCATCCTCGACCACCATGTCGAGATTGCCGACATTGTCGGCCATCTGCGGGCCGAAATTCGGGTCGATCTGGGTTTGCCAGCCAAGGGCCGTCAGCTCCGGCACGCGCACCGCGACAAAATGGTGCCATTTCGCGGCGGCTTCCTCGCCGCGGTACACCAGCACGCGCTGCCCGCGGGCGGCCTTGCCGTCGGCCACGCGCATCTGCACGAAGCCGTCAGGGCGCAGCAGGTCCAGCGCCTGCGCCTCCGCGGCGGGGTCGCGGCGGATAAAGACGATCTCCCCGCCCGAGCGCACGCGCAGGAACTGGTTTTCGTCCGCGCCATCCACCTGCACGCCGCCATAATCGAAATCCAGCGTCAGCACGTCGATCATGCGCTGGCGGCTGAACTCATCGGGCCCATGCACGCGGCGCAGGCGCAGCACCGGGGTGGCCTTGCGCTCCAGCACCGTGGCGCCCGGCTCGGGCGCCTCGGGCGGCAGCGCCAGCAGGGTGGCGGCCGGGCGGGCCCGCCGCCCGGTGGCGCGCACGCGCACAGGCGGCGGCGCGTAGGTACGCTCCTGCGCGGGGACGATATTGTCGATCAGCCCTTTCGGCTCGGCCTTGCGCAGTTCCGGGAATTGCGCCAGCGCCGCCAGCGCCGTGGCGGCCAGATGCCGGCAGGCGCGCTCACCGCAGGAGCACTCTCTCTCCGCAAAGGAAATCCGGCTGCCCTTTTTCTCGGGGGTGATGGAGGTGACACGCTTGGTGCCGTCCATATCCTCGACGGCGCCTTCGATCGTGTCGCCCACCAGCTTCACATCCTTCACGAAGCCCAGTGCGATGACACTCTGGGCTCTGCGGATGATGGCGGAATCGAAAATCCGGTCAAAATCTTCGGCGGAAAACGGCACCGGCATAGTCTATCCCTTAACTCCCCGCTAAACGGCCTGGGCCCGCCCCAGGCACGTCCGCCCGCAACGGCCGGGCGAAAGGGTGTAATACCTGCTTCTCGGGAAAAGGCCAGAGGAATTACGGTGAATCGTGCGGGCGGCTGGTATCCCTGGCGTGCGCGTGGCCAATCGGCGTAGATGCCGCTTGGCCCTATTTGATAAGATTGGTAAATCCGTTGGTCAGCGGGTAGCGCCGGTCCCGCCCGAAGGCTTTCGCGGTGATCTTCACCCCCGGCGGGGCCTGGCGGCGCTTATACTCGGCGCGGTCCAGCAGCCGGATCACCTTCAGCACCGTCGCGTGCTCAAAGCCTTGCGCCACGATCTCCTCGGCCGAGCGCTCACCCTCGATCAGATGCGCCAAAATCGCATCCAGCACCTCATAAGGCGGCAGGGAGTCCTGGTCGGTCTGGTTTTCGCGCAATTCGGCGGAAGGCGGCTTGGTGATGATCCGCTCGGGCATGGCCGGGCCGGGCCGGGTCAGCGCGCCTTGCGGGTGGTTGGCGTTGCGCCAGCGCGACAGCTCGAACACCGTGGTCTTGTAGATATCCTTCAGCACCGAATAGCCGCCGCACATGTCGCCATAGAGCGTGGCATAGCCCACCGACATTTCCGACTTGTTGCCCGTGGTCAGCAGCATCGGCCCGAATTTGTTGGAGATCGCCATCAGGATCAGCCCGCGCGAGCGCGACTGGATGTTCTCCTCCGTGATATCCGGCGCCTTGCCCGCGAAGGCCGGGGCCAGGGCGGCGGAAAACGCCGCCATGGCGCCGGAGATGGGGATGGTCTCGTAGGGAATGCCGAGCATTTTCGCGCAGGCCTCGGCGTCTTCCAGGCTATGGGCGGAGGTATAGGGGCTGGGCAGCATCACCGCGCGCACGCGCTCTGGCCCCAGCGCATCGGCGGCCACGGCGGCGGAGATGGCGGAATCAATCCCGCCCGAGAGCCCCAGCACCACGCCGGGAAACCCGTTCTTGTTCACATAATCGCGCAGGCCCCACATCATCGCCTGGTAGATCAGCGCGAAACGCTCCGGCTCCGGCGCCAGAGGCTGCGCCGCGCAGACCAGCCCGTGATTGCCCCGGCGCCAGCTGGTGAGGGTGATGGCCTCCTCGAAATAGGGCATCTGCACCGCCAGGCTGCGGTCGGCGTTCAGCACGAAGGAGGCGCCGTCGAACACCACCTCATCCTGCCCGCACACCTGGGCGGCGAAGATGAAGGGCAGCCCGGTCTCCACCACCCGCTCCACCGCCAGTGTCACGCGCACGCTCTGCTTGCCGTCCTCATAGGGCGAGCCATTGATGGAGAGCAGCAGCTCCGCGCCCGTCTCGGCCAGTGTTTCCGACACATGCGCCAGCCACCAATCCTCGCAGATCATCAGCCCGATGCGGAACCCCCGGAAGGGCACCGGCCCGGCGGGCAGCCCCTGGTCGAACACGCGCTTCTCGTCGAACACGCCGTAATTGGGCAGCTCCACCTTGGTGCGCCGCGCGGCGATGCGCCCGCCCTCCAGCAGGAAGGCGGCGTTGTAGAGCTTGCTGCCCTCGCGCCAGGGCAGGCCCACGATCAGCCCCGGCCCGCCATCGGCGGTCTCCTTCGCCAGCTCCTCCGCCGCCGCCTCGCAGGCGGCGACAAAGGCGGGCTTGAGCACCAGATCCTCCGGCGGATAGCCGGCGATGGACAGCTCCGGTGTCACCACCAGATCCGCCCCCAGCCGGGCGGCCTGCGCCCGCGCGGCGCGGATTTTGGCGAGGTTCTTGTCGATGGCGCCCAGATGCAGATTGATCTGCGCGATGGCGATGTTCAGCGTCTCGGTCATCTTCGGCCCAATCGTTCGACGGCGCTTACACTGTGTCGTGACGCAGCAGGAACTCGCGCCCGATTTTTACCCGCGGCACGCCGTCATAGGCGACGATATCCGCCGTGGCATAGGTCTCGCTCCAGCTCTCGGGAATGAAGCTGCCCGTGCCCACCACGTCGATCGGCGCCTTCGCGTCCGCCATAACGGAGCATTTCTCCACCCCGAAGCCCGAGGAGGCGACGATCTTCACCGCCGGGAACCCGGCCTCGTTCAGCGCCTCGCGCATCTTCCAGATGGCGGCGGCGGAAACCCCGGTGCCGATCAGATAGGACAGCTCCCGCTGGCTGCGGTAGCGCCGCAGTGCGCCCGGGGCGTTGCGCTCCAGCACCGCGTAGCTCTCCTGCGGCCCCAGCCCTTCCAGATAGCGCCCGCCATGCGTATCCAGCCGCACGGAAAGCCGCCCGGCTTCGGCCATTTCAGGAAAATGGCGGCAGACCTCCAGCCCATCGGTGATCTCCCGGCCGAAATAATCCACCAGCACCGTCAGCGGCTCGCCGGGGAAGGTCTCGTGGAACATCTGGGCCGCGCGCAGCGTGGAGTTGGCATAGCCGATCAGCGCATGCGGCATCGTGCCATAGCCCTTCGGCGCGCCGAAATAATGCGCCGTCCAGTCATTGGCGTTGCCGATAAAGCCCTTCGCCCCCTCGGCCTGCGCCGCGCGCGAGCCGACGGCGCAGCCATAGGCCATGATCTCCTGCATCTCCGCGCCGGCGCAATGCCGGGCTTCCATGGCCAGAAACGCGGCCCTGGGCAAAGCCGCGGCCATCTGAAAGGCATTATGCGCGGCAACACAGGCGGCGCCGATTTTCTGCAGCGCCAGCGTCTCCAAGTCCGAAAGGGCCACGAAGCTGCCGGTGACATAGGCCAGCGGCTCGCCCGCCCCCACCCATTCGCCTTCCTTGTGCGGCAGCTCGATCCTGAACGCCTGCCCCCGCGCGCGGCCCACGGCCTTCAGCCATTCCACCATGATCGCCGGGGCGCAGACCACCGGGCGGCGCAGGAAGATGGCATAGGTCACCGTGGCGTCGCCGAATTTGGCGACGATGTCACGGGTCCGGTTGAAATAGGCGTCAGTCCGCGCGGCGATTTCGCCGTCCGACAGCGGCGCCGGAGTCACGCAGCGGCTTTCGAGGCACGGCGGGATTTCAGCTCATCGGCCAGATAGAACGCCACCTCCAGCGCCTGCTCGGCATTCAGCCGGGGGTCGCAGAAGGTCTCATAGCGCTCGCCCAGATCATCCTCGGACAACCCGCGCGCCCCGCCCACGCATTCGGTCACGTTCTGCCCGGTCATTTCCAGATGCGCCCCGCCGGCGATGGTGCCCTCGGCCTGATGCGCATCGAAGAAGCCGCGCAGCTCCGTCACGATATCGTCGAAGCGCCGGGTCTTCACCTTGGCGGCGGTGGTGATGCCGTTGCCATGCATCGCATCGCACAGCCATACCGGCTTGCGCCCGGCCTGCTTCACCGCGCGCAGCAGCGGCGGCAGCTTATCGGCCACCTTGCCCGCCCCCATGCGGGTGATCAGCGTCAGCCGCCCCGGCTCGTTATGCGGGTCGAGCACGTCCATGATCCGCAGCAAATCGTCCACCTCCATCGAGGGGCCGACCTTCATGCCGATGGGATTCTTGATGCCGCGCATAAAATCCACATGCGCGCCGTCGAGCTGGCGGGTGCGGTCGCCGATCCACAGGAAATGCGCCGAGCAGGCATAGTAATCGCCGGTGGTGGAATCCACGCGGGTCAGCGCCTGCTCATAAGGCAGCAGCAGCGCCTCATGGCTGGTGTAGAAATCCGTCTCGCGGATCTGCGGCGTCTCCGCGCTGGTCAGGCCGCAGGCGGCCATGAAGCGCAAAGTCTCGTCGATGCGCACGGAAAGATCCCGGTATTTCGCCGCCAGCGGGGATTTTTCGACAAAATCCAGGTTCCAGCGATGCACCTCATGCAGGTCCGCATAGCCGCCCGAGGCAAAGGCGCGCAGCAGGTTCAGCGTGCCGGCGGACTGGAAATAGCCGAACTCCATGCGGGTGGGGTCGGGAATGCGCGCGCTCGCGGTGAATTCCGGCCCGTTGATGATGTCGCCCCGGTAGGAGGGCAGGGTCTCACCGCCAATGGTCTCGGTGTCGGAGGAGCGCGGCTTGGCGAACTGCCCGGCCATGCGCCCCAGCTTCACCACCGGCATGGCGCCGCCGAAGGTCAGCACCACCGCCATCTGCAGCAGCACCCGGAAGGTGTCGCGGATGACATTGGCGGTGAAATCCCCAAAGCTCTCGGCGCAATCACCCCCCTGCAGCACGAAGGCCTGGCCGGACGCGGCGCGGGCGAGCTGGGCCTTCAGGTTGCGTGCCTCGCCCGCGAAGACGAGCGGCGGAAACTTCGCCAGGCGCGCTTCCATCGCGGCCAGCTTGTCCGGGTTGGGATAGCTCGGCACCTGCTTGATCGGGCAGGTGCGCCAGCTTTGCGGGGTCCAGCCGGATTTCATCTCGGCTGGGGTGATCGTGTCCATATCGTCTCCAGGAGGCGTTCCTTATCGCCCCAATTAAGCGCGATTCAACAAGAAAGGCTACTCGCCGGCCTGTACCGGCCCGGCAACCCTGGTCTGTGTCCTGAGTGTTACGAATTCTTCCGCCGCCGTGGGGTGGATGCCGATGGTGCGGTCGAAATCCGCCTTGCTCGCCCCGGCGATGATCGCCACCGCCAGCCCCTGGACAATCTCCGGCGCATCCTCGCCCAGCATATGCGCGCCCAGAACCTTGTCGGTCTTGGCGTCCACCACCAGCTTCATCAGGGTCTTGCGGGCCCGGCCGGTGATGGTGTGGCGCATGGGGGTGAATTTGGAGACGAAGATTTTCGCGCCGTCCGGGCGCTTCGCCGCTTCCTCTTCCGTCAGCCCCACCGTGGCGATGGGCGGGATGGAAAACACCGCCGTCGGCACATTCTCCAGGCTCACCCCGCGCGGCTTGTTGCCATAGAGCGTATCCGCCAGCGCATGCCCCTCGGCGGTGGCGACGGGGGTGAGGTTCAGCCGGTCCGTCACATCGCCCAGCGCGTAGATATGCGCGACATTGGTGGCAAAATCCGCGCCCACGGGAATCTCGCCCTTGGCCCCGGTCTTCACGCCGGCCGCCTCCAGGTTCAGCCCCTTGGTATTCGCCGCCCGGCCAGTGGCGAAGAACACCATGTCCACCCCCAGCACCTCGCCATCGGAGAGCACCAGATGCTTGCCCGCGCCGTCCATGGAGATGGCGGCGGGCATGGTGCCCGGGTGCAGCCGCACCCCGTTCTGCGCCAGCGCCTCGGCCAGGCCCTCACGCAGATCCGCATCGAACCCGCGCAGCGGCAAAGGCTGGCGGTAGACCAGATGCGTCTCTGCCCCCAGCCCCGCGAACACGCCCGCGAACTCCACCGCGATATAGCCGCTGCCCACCACCGCCACGCGCTTGGGCATCTCGTTCATCACGAAGATGTCATCGGAGACGATGGCATGTTCGGCGCCGGGAATATCGAGCCCGGTCGGATGCCCGCCCGTGGCGATGACGATCCGCTCCGCCGTGATGCGCTGGCCGCCGACATCGAGCGTATGCGCGTCGATGAAACTTGCCCTGGCATCGAAAATTTTCGCCCCGGCATTGTCCAGCAGGCGGCGGTAGATGCCGTTGAGGCGGGAGATCTCCTTGTCCTTGGCGGCGATCAGCGCCGGCCAGTCATGGCCGTTGCGCCGGATATCCCAGCCAAAGCCGCGCGCATCCTCGGCGGCGGCGCCGTATTCGGCCGCCATCACCATGAACTTCTTGGGCACGCAGCCGACATTCACGCAGGTTCCGCCCCAGAAGCGGGCCTCCGCCACACCCACGCGCGCCCCATGCCCCGCAGCGATGCGCGCGCAACGCACACCGCCAGAGCCGCCGCCAATCACGAAGAGATCGAAGTCCATCATCACAATCCCGTTATTGCGGCGCTTAGGTAGTATGAGATTTCCAAATTTACCAATACGCAAACGGGAGAGATATGTTTCGAGATCATCCTGAAATTGCAGGGTAATGATACGATTGCAGAGGTTTAAGAATTGATACGATCCCATCAAAAATAGAAGATTCGAGGCATGCCGGAACACGAGGTCACGGATAGACGTCAGGCCACAACCGGCCCGGTGGCGGGCTATATCGATCATCTGGGCGAAGGGCTGAATGTCCGGGGGTGGGCCTGGTGCGCCGCCGCGCCGGCGCAGCGGCTGGAGATCGAGTTTCTCGTCAACGGCGTCGTGGCGGGCAGCGCCATTGCCGGAACCTATCGCGAGGATGTGGCGCAGGCCGGGCATGGCGATGGCCATTACGGCTTCACCTGGAAGTTGTCCCTGCCGGCGCTGGGCGCGGCGCAAGAGATCGTGATCTCCGCGCGCGAGGCCGCATCGGGTGCGGCTTTGGCCAACCCGCTCAGCTTCGCCCCGGCGGCGCTGGCGGCCCGGCTGGCGGCGTTTGCCGCCGGGGCGGAAGGCGAGGAGACACTGGCCGCCTTGCGCGCGGCGGCCAGGCTGGCGCCGGAAGAGCCCTGGCACGCCATGGCCTTGGCCGAGGCGCTGCGGGCCGCCGCGCAGCCGCAGGCGGCGGTGTCCGTGCTGCGGGCGCTGTGCGCGGACCAGCCGAAATTCTGGCATGCCCATGTCGCGCTCGGCCATTTGGCCCGGGATTCGGGCGACCGCGTGGCGGCGCTGGACTGGTTTGAGCAAGCGGCCCGGCTGGCGCCCGGCGACGTCTGGCGCTGGCTGGATGTGGCGGAGGCGCTGCGCGCCCTCAGCCGGGTGGAAGAGGCGAAAGCCGCCCTGGCCCGCGCGGCGCAAGCCGCACCGGCGTTCTGGGCGGTGGAGCTGGGGCTGGGCTATTGCGCCCGCGCCCAGGCCGAGCACGAGGCCGCGCGGCTGCATTTCGAGGCGGCTTCGCGCCTCGCCCCCACGGAGCTGGCGCCGCGCCTCGGGCTGATCGAGGAGCTGCGCGATGCCGGCGCGCTGGAGGAGGCGCGCCACGCCGCCCTGGCCCTGCTCGCCGAACATCCCGCCCACATGCCGCTGCTGCTCAGCCTCGCCTATACCGAGCGCCAGGCCGGCCAGCAGGAGGAAGCCGCCCGGCGCTTCGCCGAGGCGCTGGCGCTGGAGCCTGACAACCCCACTTTGCTGGCCGAGCTGGCCCGGCAGGAATTCCGGCTGGGGCGCCAGCAGGAGAGCAACGGGCATCTGACCCGCGCGCTGGCGCTGGAGCCCGGCCATGCCGACGCGATCACCCAGCTCGCCAGCCAGGCGCTGACGGTGGGCGACGCCGCCCAGGCCTTCGAGATCTACCGCGAAGCGGCGCAGCGCCGCCCGGCGGAACTCGCTTTCCGCTTCGGCATGCTCGACACGCTGGCCTGGCAGGGCCGGTTTCAGGAGGCGCTGGCCGGGCTGCAGGCCATGGAGCTGGAACACGGCGTCACCGCGCAGCTGCAAAGCTGGCGGATCACGCTGCTGCGCCGCACCGGGCAGATGGACGAGGCCTTGCGCGCCGCCCGTGCGGCCACCGCCGCCGCGCCGCAGCAGTTCTGGCTTTGGGTCGAGCGCTTCCAGACCGAGCTTCTGGCCGGCACGGATGCGATGCTGCAGGCATGCCTGTTCGCCATCCCCGCCGCCACCAGGGCGGAGCGCGCCATCCGGCGGCGCTGCGTCGGCGCGCTGGCCGAAAGCCTGTGGCAGATGGACAGCGCCCTGGCGCATTACGAGGCGGCGGCGGCGCTGAACCCCAACGACATCACCCTGCAGGAGGCCCTGACCCGCGTGAAGCTGATGCGCTTTGACCTTGCCGGCGCGCGCGCGCATCTGCGCCGCCACTACGAGCTGATGGCGGCCGAGCGCCGGCTGCGCGGGGAGTCACTGAACATCTCGCAATCCCTGCTCGGGCAGATGATCGACGAATATGCGCTGGATGAGGCGCTTGCCCACCCCCTTGCCGCGCTGAGCGCGCAGCCGGCCCAGGCGCGGCTGGACGCCCTGGCCGCCCTGGTGCGCGAGGCGCCGGACAGCACCGCCCCCGCCGCCAGCCTGCTGCTGGCCTTGCGCCAGGCGGACATGCTGGAGTTCATCCCCCAGCCAGAAGGCGCCGCGCCGATCCCGCGTGTCATCAACGCCTTCTGGGACAGGCCGGCGCTGCCCGCCGATATCGCGGCGCTGATGCAGAGCTGGCAGGCCCGCAACCCGGGCTATGCGTGGCGCCGCTTCGATGAGGCGCAGGCGCGCGACTATCTCGCCGCCAAATTCCCCGGCCCGGTCCTGCAGGCCTATCAGCGCGTGCGGGAGAAACCGCAGAAGGCGGACATTTTCCGGCTGGCGCTGCTGGTGGCCGAAGGCGGGGTGTATGTGGACGCGGATGACCGCTGCCTGCGCCCGCTGGACACGCTGCTGCCCCCCGGCGCCAGCCTGGTGCTGGCGCAGGCGGCGTTCGGCTGCGCGGATAATCATTTCCTGGCGGCCGCCCCCGGCCATCCGGTGCTGCAGGCGGCCTTGCGCGCGGTGGTGGCGGCGCTCAACCGCGGCGACAATGAGAGTCCCTGGCTGCTCTCGGGCCCCGGCCTGCTCACCCGGGCGCTGGCGCAGCATTTGGCCACGCGCGGCATCACGGCGGGGCTGCCGCCCGGCCTGGCGCTGCTGGACCAGCGGGCGCTGGGGCGCGCCGTGGCCTCAGCCTGCTTCGCCGCCTACAAAACCCACCATCTGCGCCACCGCAAGCGCATAGACGCCGCCGCCCTGCGGAACATGCCGTAGCGCGCTATTGACCGCGCCGGCCGGGTCAGGCCGCGCCGGCATCGGCCTTGCGCCTTGCGGGTTTTTTGGCAGGCTTGGGCTCGGCCGGGCCGGGCTCGGGGGCCTGGGCCACGGCCTGTGGGACGAGGCGGGGTAGAATCATATCCGCCAGCCGCTCCAGATCCTCCGGCCTTGAGAAGAATCCGGCGGGCTGCGCCCCCTTGGCCACCGGCGCCACGGTTCCGGCGGCGATCTCGTCGATCAGCTTCAGCACCGCCTCGGCCTCGGCCGGGAAGGGGAAGAGGACGCCAAAGCCGGTTTTGCGGATGCGGTCCGCCGGGGCGCCGATATCCGGCGCCAGCGGAATGAAGCCATGCTTCACCAGCTCCGAGAGCGTGTAGGAATAGGTCTCCGGCCAGGCGGGCAGAAAGAGCGCGAGCCGCCCTTTGGTTTCCGCCAGCAAGTTCGGCAAGTCCTCCGGCGTATATTTCCCGGTGATGGTGACATTGCCGACGGCTTTCAGCGCCCGGTCGATATTGGTGTAGCCGATCACCCGCAAGCGCAGATGCGGATGTGTCAGCCTTGCCCGCTGCGCGATCTCCAGCAGCTTCTGCGAGCCCTTATGCGGGCCGATGGCGCCCAGCAGCACGATCTCGTCATCGCTGCCCGCGCGTGCGGCGGCGGGGGCATCCTTGGCGGGCTCGGGGTGTGGCACGGTCTCGAAGCGGATCTGTGGGAAGATCCTGGCCAGATGGCGCGCCGCATTTTCAGACGGCGCGATCACATGGGTGAAGGCCTGCAGCAGCCCGGCAAAGAGCGCGCGATGTTGCGCTGGCGTGAGATCGTTCAGCGCCGAGGTTTCATGCGCCCCGCCCATTTCCACGCAGCGCCCGCACGTGCCGGCATCCGCCGCGCCGCAGAACCGGCCGATCGCGTCGATCATCGTCACGCGTGGGCAGAGCGGATAGAAATCATGCGCCCAGTACAGGCTGTGGCGTCCCCCTCCGGTGCCATTCCATGGGCGCTGCGCATCCACGCGACCTTGGGCAGTTTCGTCCAGCCAGTCGCGCAGCGCGGTGAGAACCGGGGCCGGGAAGCCGAGAAGCTGATGGGCCAGCACCAGCGCGGGCGCCGCCATGTCCAGCGTGGCGAACAGCTCGGCCGCCTCGGTTTTGCTGAAACGCGCACAGAGCAGCGGCGCCGCGCAGCTCAGCTCGATCAGCCCGCCCTCTGTCACGCTGAGCGAGAGGCGGGTGGCTTTGCCATAGCCGACCTGCCGCTCGATATCGCGGATCGCCTTGGGCGTGCCGCCCTCCAGCGCGTTGGAGATGACGAGCGCGAAGCTGGTTCCGGCCTCGCGGGCGCGGGCGAGGCGGGCGCGGTCCAGCGCCCAGCGCATCCGGCGCAGGCCATCGCGCTCCTCGAAGGCCATGATCAGCGGTGTGTATTCGGGGTAGAGCGCGTTCAGCCTCGGCTGGTTCTGCGCCAGCAGGCTGGCGCGCTCATGGCCGAAGGAGATGCTCTCCTTGTGCTCCACCAGCACGCCCCCCGCCGCCACGTTGCGGTAGCCCAGCGCGGCGGTGCGGGCGCAGAAATCATTCTCCTCGCCATAGCCGCGCCCGAAGGCCTCATCCAGCATGCCGATGCGGCTGATCACCTCATTCTTGATCAGCATGCAGAACCCATGGCCGGTCGGCACATCCTCGCAGGCTCCCGCATTCTCGGTCAGGGCCAGCGCGGCCAAGGCGGGCCAGCTGATATCAGGCAGCGCCGCCTCGCGCAGCTCCGCGCTGGGATAGGAGAAGATGGTGGCGTTGTTCGACATCGCGGTCACCGTGCCGATTTCGGGATGCGCATAGGCCACGCGGATCAGCTCATCCAGCCCGCCCGCATGCAGCACCGTATCGGAATTGAGCAGCAGCACATCAAGGCCCCTGGCCAGCGCCATGCCGCGATTGACGGTGCCGACAAAGCCGAGATTCTGCGCATTCTCCAGCAGGATCACGTTCGCCACGTTGCGGTAGGCGGCCAGCATCCCGGCCATCTGCGCATCGGGCGAATAATCATTGATCAGGATGAGCTGGTCGGTCCGCGCATCGCGATGCGCCAGGACGGAGTCGATACAGGATTTCGTCACCTCCACGCCGCGATAGATCGGCATGATGATGGCAAGGCGCAGCCCGGCCGGTGCGGCCGGCAGGCAATCCGGCTGCCGGGGCAAGGTCACGCCATCGCCGCCGCGCATTTTGGCGAGATACTCCCGCAGGGCCTCAATCAGCACGGCCCGCTCTCCGGCGCCGATGCCAGGCAGCCCGGCATTGGCCAGATGCGCGGCCTTGTGAATCGCCGCCACCGCCGCCGGGCGCCCCGCGAGCAGATAGGGGCCGTCGAACAGATCCCGCTTGCCGCCGGCAAAACGCAGCGTCAGCGCCACTGGCTGGTCCGCCGGCGTGTCCGCGGGGGCGAGCGTGACATCAAAGCCCGGCGTCTCGCACTCGGGGAAATGCGCCTGCACATCCGTGCGCGCGCGGTCGCAGGCGGTGGTCTCCACCAGCGCGCCGTTGCGGTAGACGGCCAGCTCGAAATTGCGTTTGGGCGCCTCCGGCGCGTAGAGCCAGCCCACCATGCGGTGCGGCGTGATCAGCTCCAGATTGGCGCGCAAGGCCAGATTGCAGCTGGTGCGGCCCAGCAACGTGCCGTTGGCGTAAATGCTGAGCAGCATCTCCCCGGCACCGAAACATTCGTCATCGAGTTTCAGGCTGAAGCGCGCGGGGGTGAAGAGCGGATCAGCCGCCCCGGTCTCGAACTGGCTGGGCCCGCGTGCGACCTCGAGGCCGGTTTGAGTCACAACCGTGATGAACGGCGCCGCGCCGGTCTTGGCGCGTTCCGTCGCCCAGCCCGTGACCTGGTCGGCTTCGATGGCGCATGCCCCGTCATACAGCCCGGGGCCGACATTCAGGGGCGAGCCGACCAGCTCCTCGCCATTGGCGAAAACCCGCAGCTGCCGTGCCTCGGTGCCCAGCGGCAGGGCGATCCGGTAGGCGAGCGTGGTGCGGCCCAGCCCCAGCGCGGCGAGGTCCGGACGGTGGCGCGAGGCGCGGCCTTTCGCGAGCAGCTTGCCATCCATATCCGTAACGGTGATGGCGCAGTTCCCGGTATCGGGCACGCTGGCCGCCCACCCGGTGACGTAGCTGCCCTCCATCGTGTCCACATGTCCCCTGATCGCCATCGAGACTTTATCCTGTCCTGCTGCTCCCGGGTCGGCCGCCAGGCCCGGTACTTGTTTCGTATTGTCATCCATCGATGGCCGGCGCTCAAGGTCAAGGCGTGACGTGATTAATAAATTTATGACGAAATCGTCATAAATGGTCGCTGTTTCGTTTTGATTGTGTTTTGTGTTGCGCCGCAAAGTGGAGGCTGCTTAGGTAGCATGTACCCCAGGGATTAATTTTTTTGAGAAGTTCCATGCACTCTTATGGTTATCTCATGAGCGACATTGGTCCCGCCACGGGCCATTACGTTGAACTCCAGGAAGCGAAGCTGTTCAGCCTGATCCGGGTTCTGCTTGAAGCGGTCGAGGTCGACGAGGCTTGGTATCTCAAAACCAATCCGGACGTCGCGGCGGCTGTTCAATCCGGCGCGCTCAAATCCGGCCGATCACATTATATTGTTTCAGGCTATTTCGAGAACCGTCTGCCCCGCCCGGTCGAGGTTGATGAGGATTGGTACCTGGCCGAGTATCCTGACGTTGCCGAATCAATTCGGACCGGTGCGGTGGTCTCGGCCAGCGCGCATTTCGAACGTAACGGCTTTCTGGAAGGCCGGTTGCCGTGCGAAGGCTGGTCCCTGCTGCGTGATCCTGCGGCCTCTGCGGGTGATGTTGTGAACATGCCTGTCCGCGCGGCTAAGCAGGCCTGACCGCGTTTCAGCCCGCGGCCAGCTTCATCCAGCTTGGCGGGCGAGGGGTGATCTGGGCCCCATCCGCCGATAAGGTTTTTTCCAGCGCATCCAGCCGCAATGTGGCGAGGCCCAGCGCGCCCGCGCTGGAGCGCAGCGTGCCCGCCTCCTGCCCATCGGCCATGATCGGCGTGCCCGCCGGGATGCCGGGCCGCTCCAGGCTTACCGGCACCAAACGGCGCTTGATCAGCCCGCGATATTTCGTCCGCGCTGTCAATTCCTGGCCCATATAGCAGCCTTTTTCCCAATCCACCCCGCCCAGCTCGTCGAATCCGGCTTCCAGCAGCAGGGTCTTGTCAGGCTCTAGGTCGGGTGCGCCATCCGGCAGGCCGAGGGCGATGCGGTGCGACGCGTAATCCTGCGCCGTGGCGTTGCTCTGCACCTCATCCTCGCTCAGGCAGCGATAGCCCGCATACGGCAAACGCGGGTCGGATGCGGTGAGCGGGATGTGCGGCGGCACGCCATCCCACACCGCAAACACCCTTAGGGTGTCTGAACAATCTTTAATCTCAACCTCGGAGCGCAACTTGAATCGCCGCAGCTTTTGCGCCAGCGCCGGGATCTCC
The DNA here is from genome assembly GCA_035499915.1 of Acidocella sp. Classification (GTDB taxonomy): domain Bacteria; phylum Pseudomonadota; class Alphaproteobacteria; order Acetobacterales; family Acetobacteraceae; genus Acidocella. The sequence goes on along the minus strand of DATJXU010000201.1, from coordinate 49,973 downwards.
GCCAACGGCATGTCCAGCAGCAGCCGTTCGCCATCGGAGATGATAAAAAAATCCACCAGATACTTGCCTTGCGGCGTCAGCAGCGCCGCCCATACGGCATGGCCCGGCCCGGTTTTCGAGACGTCGTTGCTCACCAGCCCGTTCAGAAAGGCAATGCGGTCGGCCCCGCTGATTTCCAGAACGCCGCGATGCGGCAAATGCGCGATTCTGCTCATGCGCGGCAAGATGGGCGCAGCGCGGCGCGGCTGCAAGCGCTGTTTGCCGCGGACGCGGCGGCAGGGTAGAGCCGCCCTGCATGAATATCTTGTTCATCACCTCCTCGCGCATCGGCGACGCCGTGATCTCCTGCGGCATATTGGAGAGGTTGCGCCTCACCTATCCGCAGGCGCGCTTCACCATCGCCTGCGGCACCGTGGCGCAAGGGGTGTTCACCCGCTTCCCGGCGCTGGAACGGCTGATCGTGTTCGAGAAGGAGAGCTATGACCGGCACTGGCCGCGGCTCTGGACCAAGCTGGTGGGGCATGTCTGGGACATCGCGGTGGATGTGCGCGGCTCGGGCATCACCTTGGTCCTGGCCGCGCGCAAGCGCCATATTTTGAAAGGCGGGCGCCGCCCCGGCAGGCGCTATGCGCAGCTCGGTGCCGCCCTGGGGTTCGCGCCGCCGCCTTTGCCCGTGGCCTGGACCGCCCCGCAGGACGATGCCAAGGCCGCCGCCCTGTTGGGCGCTGGCCCCATCATCGCCCTGGCCCCCACCGCGAACTGGGAGGGCAAGATCTGGCCGGCGGAGCGATTCATAAGTTTATTTTATGAATTGGCGGCGCGCCTGCCCGGCGCCCGCGCGGCGGTGTTCGGCGGGCCGGGGGAGGCGGAGGCGGCGCTGGCCGCGCCGGTGCTGAAGGCGCTGCCGGATGCCGTTGATCTCGTCGGCAGGCTGAGTCTGCCGGAGGCCGCCGCCTGCCTGCGGCGGAGCGAAATTTTTATCGGCAATGATTCCGGGCTGATGCATCTGGCCGCCGCGGCCGGGACGCCGACTTTGGGGCTGTTCGGCCGCTCGCGCGCCAGCGAATACGCCCCCGCCGGGCCGCGCACCGCCATTGCCGTGGCGCCTGGGCCGGAGGGCGAGGCGCCGATGGCGGGGCTCAGCGTTGAAACCGTTGCCTCTGCCGCTTTCAACCTGCTGGGCTTATAGGAATCGCCATGAGCTATGATCTGATCCTGGAAAACGGCACTCTGCTCCTCCCGTGGGGCGAGACGGAGGCCGATGTGGCCGTGAAGGGCGGCAAGATCGCCGCCATCGGCAAAAATCTTGGCCCGGCGGCGGAGCGCTTCAACGCCGCGGGCCTGCATGTGCTGCCGGGCGTGATCGACCCGCATGTGCATTTCCGCGATGGCGGGCAGGGTGGTGTCGAGGGCGTGGAGGATATGCGCTCGGGCTCGCTGGGCGCGGTGCTGGGCGGGGTGACGGCGGCGTTCGACATGCCCAACACCAAGCCGCCGGCGGTGGATGTGGCCTCGATCCAGGCCAAGCACGACTATATCGCCGGGCACAGCTGGTGCGAGATCGGCTTTTTTGCCGGCGCCACCATGGAGAATCTGGACGAGAGCGGCATGCTGGAAACGCTGCCGGGCGTCTGCGCCATGAAGGTGTTCGCGGGCTCCTCCACCGGCAATCTGCTGGTGGGCGATGATGCCAGCATTGAGCGCGTGATGCGCTCGGGCCGGCGGCGCGTGGCCTTCCATTCCGAGGACGAGGCGCGGCTGCAGGAACGCAAGCCGATGTTCAAGCTCGGCGACCCGTACAGCAACCATGCCGTCTGGCGCGATGAGGAATGCGCCTTCAAGGGCACGCGGCGCATCACCGCCATTGCCGAGCGCACGGGGCGGCCGGCGCATATCCTGCATGTTTCCACCGCCGAGGAATTCCAGTTCCTGAAGGACCACAAGGACCTGGTGGGCTGCGAGGTGCTGGTGAATCATCTGCTGCAATGCGCGCCGGATGTGTATGAGCGCCTGGGGGGCTATGGGGTGATGAACCCGCCCTTGCGCGAGAAACGCCATATGGAGGCCGCCTGGGCCGCCGTGGCGGATGGCACGGTGGATAATATCGGCTCCGACCATGCGCCCCACCCGCGCGAGGCGAAGGAGCGGCCCTGGCCGTCCTGCCATTCCGGCCTGACCGGCGTGCAGACGACATTGCCGCTGATGCTCACCCAGGTGAATGCGGGGCGGCTTTCGCTCCTGCGGCTGGCGCAGCTGATGTCGGAAGGCCCGGCGCGGATTTACGGCGCGGTGGGCAAGGGGCGGATCGTGACCGGGAATGACGCGGATTTCTCGGTGGTGGACCTGAAGGCCAAGCGCAAGATCGAAAACAGCTGGATCGCCAGCCAGTGCGGCTGGACGCCCTTTGATGGCACGGAATGCACCGGCTGGCCGATGGCGACGGTCATTCGCGGCCATGTGGTGATGTATGAGGGCCAGGTGACGGGCGAGCCCATCGGCCGCGCCGTAAGGTTTCGCTCTTAAGTTATAAAAGTTTTTTGGTGCCGCTTTTTTTCAAAAAAGCGGCGAAAACGCAGCCCTTTTTGAAAAAAGGGCTGCACCCCAAAAACTTTTGGACCTGATCCTTTAGTTTCGCCAGCTCTTCCACGCGAATCCCAGCATGCCGAGCTGCACCAGCGCCGTGATGGCGGCGCAGCCCGGCCAGCCCGCGCTGTGCCAGGCGGCGGCGGGGATGATGCCGCCAAAGCTGCCGCCGATATAATAGCTGGTGACATAAAGCCCGACGGCGGTTGACTTCGCCCCGCGCGCGGCCACGCCGATAAAGCCCGTGGCCAAGGTTTGCTGCGGAAAGACCCCGAAACAGACCAGCAGCAGCCCCAGGCAGATGACCCAGAGCGGCGAGGCCAGCGTGAGCGCCAGCCCGGCCAGGATCAGCCCGGTGCAGCCCGCCATCAATAGCCGTCGGTTCATTTTCGCCCCCAGCCGCCCCGCGACGGGGCTGGCCATCACCCCGCCCAGATAAACCACGAAGATGGACCCCAAAGCCGCCGGGCCGAGATGATAAGGCGCCTCCGCCAGCCGGAAATTGATGAAGGTGAACACGCTGACCAGCGAGAACAGCACCCCGAACCCCACCGCGTAGGTGCCCAGCAGCCGCTTGTTGGAGAGATGGTTGGGAAAGGAATGCACCGCCCCGCTGAAGCCGAGCGTGGGCTTGAAGCGCTTTTCCGGCGGCAGCTTGAAGGCGATGATGAGGGCCGCCGCCAGGGTGATGAGGCCGATGACAAGAAACCCCGCCCGCCAGTTCCAGAGCGCGGTGACGAAGCCGACGATCAACCGCCCCGAAAACCCGCCGCTGATGGTGCCCGAGGTATAGATGCCCACCATGCGCATGGCGCTGGCGGGGGTCATCTCGTCGCCGATATAGGCGATGGTGACGGTGAAGATGAACGGCAGCAGCAGCCCCTGCGCGAAGCGGCAGGCGATGAGCATGCCAAGGCTGGTGGAAAAGGCCGCCAGAATGGTGGGAATGATCAGCAGCAAGGCCGCGCCGCGGATGAAGACGCGCCGCCCGAACCGGTCGGAGATGGCGCCGACGAGGGGCGCCATGGCGGCGGTGGCGAGAAGCGGGGCGGTGACGGTGTAGCCCGTGAGGGCCGGGGAGACATGCAGGCTTTTCGCCAGCACCGGCAGGATGGCCTGGGTGCACCACATGTTCACGAAGGTTACAAACCCCGCCAGCACCAGAACTAACGTGGTGGTGGGGGGGATAACCCCCAGCCCGGCTTCAGAATCGGCGCTCAAAGACTGTGACGACATCACCTGGTTTGGCCATTGCTGACATTTGGGCGCGATACTGGACAGCTTTGCTGCCAAGATCGCGCGTGAGTCCCACATAATCCGTTTCGGCCCGGTAAGTGAACCCGCCCGCAATGGAAATCGCGGTCAGGACTGTCATGCCCGGGCGGTATGGGTATTGGCCCGGGCTGTTCACCTCACCCAGAATATAGAAGGGCCGGTAGGCCGAAACCTCCACGGCGACGGACGGGTGCAAGATGAGCTGCCTGGCCTGCAAGGCGGCGGTGATGCGCGCGGCGAGGTCGCCCGTGCTGGCGCCCCCGGCTCTCACCAGCCCCAGCAGCGGCAAATCGATGAAGCCGCTATCGTCCAGATGATAGGTGCCCGATATCTGGTCCTGGTCATAGACACGCAGGGTGAGCACATCGCCGGGGCCGAGCAGATAGGGGCCGGTGGAGGCGGCGGGCAAAGGCGGCAGGTGATAGCCGGGGGCCTGCCAGGCGGCGCAGCCGGTGAGCAAGGCGGGCAGACCGCCAAGCAGGACACGCCGCAGGACCATTTCGTTCCCCTTCCAAAACCTTGCCGTGCATGCTGTTTACCCAAGCCGGGAAAAAGGGCAAAGCGCGGGATGGACTGATCCGGGAGTTTTCGATGAAGCGCCTCGCCGCTCTGTTCTCACTGCTTGTCATTATCGGTGCGGGGCTGTTCCTGGTCTGGCCGCGCCCCCGGCAAGGTGGTGATGGCGGCACCGGCACGGCCCAGCAGCAGGCGGCGAATCATGATCCGAGGGCGTTGAGCGATGCCGAGCAGGCGGCGTTTCTGCCGCTGGTCTGCGGCGGGGCGTCTGGCCCGGGCGGCGGCTTTGCGCATCAATGCACGTCTCTGCCGGGCTATCCCTCGCAGGATTATGGCGGGGCGGGGCTGGGGCTCGGCATCACGCTGCAGAGCGTGGTCTATGGCCATCTCACCAGCGCGGATGCCGATGAGGCCTACGTGACCTATGCCGGCAGCTTCGAGCCGCATGCCACCAATTTCGGCGGCGGCATTCTGTTCACCGGCGGGCCGGGCGCCTGGCGGCTGAAAGCCTGGTATCCGGGCGGGCAGGCTGAGCATTGCGTGTCGCTCACCCCCACCGGCCGGGCGAAATTCGTCTGCCGCTATGGCTATGAGGGGCAGGGCGAGGCGGACAGCCTGCTGGCGGTGGTGAATTTGCCGCCGCCTTCCGGCGAGAAACCCGCCATCCTGAGCGCCAATGATCTACGTGGAACATTGGACCCCAACGCCAATTGCCAGCACCTGCCGCCGGGGCAGGCGGTGCTGCTCTCCATCGACAGCCTCAGCCCGGCCGCCGGCGGCGCCGCGGCGGGCATTACCTATGTCAGCGCCGATGACGCCAAGGCCGCCTGTGCGGCGCATGATTTCGCCAACGCCCCGGTAAAGAAGGCGAGCCTGGCGCTGCGCTGGGCTGGCGGGTCCATGAAGATTTCGCCGGACATGAATTTTGCCCCGGTGCAGTGAACCGGAGGGGATGAGCATGGATGAAACAGCGCTTCAGGCGAGGCTGGATCTGATCGAGGCGGCGCGGGCCATGGCGGCGCGCGGGCTGGCGGCGGGCACCTCCGGCAATGTGTCGCTGCGCGCGGCGGAGGGGATTCTCATCACCCCGTCCGCCGTGCCTTATGACAGCCTGACGCCGGAGATGATCCCGGTGCTGCGGCCGGATGGGCATTATGAGGGGCGCTTCCGGCCCTCCTCGGAATGGCGGTTTCATCTGGATATCTATCTCGCCCGGCCGGAGGTGGGCGGTGTCGTGCATCATCACGCGCCTTACACAACGGCGCTGGCCATGGCCCGGCGGGAGATTCCGGCCTGCCATTACATGATCGCCCGCTTCGGCGGGGCGCCTGTGCGTTGCGCGGATTACGCCTTGTTCGGCACGGCGGAACTTTCAGCCGCCGTGTTGCGGGCGCTGGAAGGGCGCACCGGCTGCCTGATGGCCAATCATGGCGGGCTGGCGGTGGGGCGCGACGTGGCTGGCGCCCTGGGGGCGGCGACGGAGCTGGAGGTGCTGGCGCAGCATTATCTGCTCTCGCTGCAGGCGGGCGGGCCGGTGCTGCTCTCGCCGGCGCAGATCCAGGACGCGATTAACCAGTTCGCCACCGCCTACCGGCCCAATACCGGCGCCTGAGGCAAAAAAAGCCGCCTTTCTTGCGAAAGGCGGCTTGGTAAAACAAAGTGCGGGTCAGACCGCCTTGATGTTCACCGCGGCGTCCTTGCCGCGCTCCTTGGTGATGTCAAAGCTCACCTTCTGGCCTTCATTCAGGCCGCGCAGACCGGCGGACTGCACGGCCGTGATGTGCACGAACACATCCTTGCCGCCATCCTGCGGCACGATGAATCCGAAACCCTTGGTGGTGTTGAACCATTTGACGGTACCGATCGGCATAGTTTTTTCGCTCCTCCAACATGTCATCAGCCCGGCTGTATCAGCCGAGACAACCGGGTTCTGGTCGCCTTGTCTGCGTCCAGCCGCCAGGAGCGCGCGAACTCAAGTCAAGTCCAAAGTCGATTGCGGTTCTAAGCAGGCACAGAAATATGAAGTTTTGTCAACGATCCTGCAGGGGCAGCTATGCGTTTTCATTCTGGTAACGGAAATTTCATGATGGACGGGGCCTGGACTCATATGCGCCAGAACGGATCACGCTTTGAGCTTTTCAGGAAAATTTGTGATAATAAGGGCCTGGAACAAGATCGCATCAAATGAATTCATTTGAGTCGATGAGCTTGCTCGTGATTTGATAAAGTTGTTCGTTAAAACAAAGAGATAGAGCGTTTTCCTGAGCGCACGCGGAGGGAACATGCTTTAGAAAAACAAAACTGGAGGACCACCAATCATGTCCGACGCCGATATTGTCCCGGTTAAGCCTGATATCGCAGCCAAGGCGCTGGTTAACCGGGCGCGCTACGAAGAGATGTATGCCCGCGCCGCCGCTTCACCGGGCGAATTCTGGGCCGAGGAATGCAAGCGCATCGCCTGGATCAAGCCGCCGACCAAGATCAAGAACACCAGCTTCACCGGCGATGTCTCGATCAAATGGTTCGAGGACGGCACGCTGAACGCGAGCGCCAATTGCCTGGACCGGCATCTGGCCGAGCGCGGGGACCAGGTGGCGATCATCTGGGAGGGCGACGATCCGAACAGCTCCCTGAAGGTGACATACCGCGAGCTGCATGAGCAGGTCTGCCGCCTGGCCAATGTGCTGACCGCCCGGGGCATCAAGAAGGGCGATGTCGTCACCATCTACCTGCCAATGGTGGTGGAGGCGGCGGTGGCGCTGCTGGCCTGCGCGCGCATCGGCGCCATCCATTCCGTGGTGTTCGGCGGCTTCTCGCCGGATAGTCTCTCCAGCCGCATCCAGGATTGCGGCTCCGTGGCGCTGATCACCGCCGATGAAGGCCGCCGCGGCGGGCGCAAGGTGGCGTTGAAGGCCAATGCCGACGAGGCGCTGAAAACCTGCCCGAGTGTGACGAATGTCGTGGTGGTGAAGATCACCGGTGGCGACGTGCCGATGCAGGCGGGCCGGGATATCTGGTATCACGAGGCGACTTCCGCCGTTTCACCCGAGCATAAGGCGGTGGAGATGAATGCGGAGGACCCGTTGTTCATCCTCTATACCTCCGGCTCCACCGGCAAGCCGAAGGGCGTGCTGCACACCACCGGCGGCTACATGGTGTGGGCGAGCTTCACCCACGAATATGTGTTCGACTACCACCCCGGCGAGATTTATTGGTGCACCGCCGATGTGGGCTGGGTCACCGGCCACACCTATATCGTCTATGGCCCGCTGGCCAATGGCGCCACCACCTTGATGTTCGAGGGCGTGCCCAACTACCCCAGCACCTCGCGCTTCTGGGAGGTGGTGGACAAGCATCAGGTGAATATTTTCTACACCGCGCCCACGGCCATCCGCGCGCTGATGCGCGACGGCGAGGCGCCGGTGCATAAAACCTCCCGCCAATCGCTGCGCATCCTGGGCTCGGTCGGCGAGCCGATCAACCCGGAAGCCTGGCACTGGTATGACCGCGTGGTGGGTGAGCATCGCTGCCCGATTGTCGACACCTGGTGGCAGACGGAAACCGGGGGCATCCTGATCTCCGCCTTGCCGGGGGCGACCAACCTCAAGCCTGGTTCGGCCACCTTGCCGCTGCCGGGGGTGAAGCCGGTGCTGGTGGATGGCGAAGGCCATGAACTGGCCGGCGCGACGGAGGGCAATCTGTGCATCGCCGATAGCTGGCCGGGGCAGATGCGCACGGTTTACGGCGACCATGCGCGCTTCGTGCAGACCTATTTCTCCACCTTCAAGGGGCTGTACTTCACGGGCGATGGCGCGCGGCGCGATACCGATGGCTATTACTGGATCACCGGGCGCGTGGATGACGTGATCAATGTGTCGGGCCACCGCATGGGCACGGCGGAGGTGGAATCCGCCCTTGTCGCGCATGAGGCGGTGGCGGAGGCCGCGGTGGTCGGTTATCCGCACGACCTCAAGGGCCAGGGCATCTATGCCTATGTCACGCTGGTGGCGGATGTGGAGCCCAGCGAGGCGCTGCGCAAGGAGCTGATCGCCTGGGTGCGCAAGGAGATCGGGCCGATCGCCGCGCCGGATGTGATCCAGTGGGCGCCGGGCCTGCCGAAGACGCGCTCGGGCAAGATCATGCGCCGCATCCTGCGCAAGATCGCCGCCAACGAGACCGATAGCCTGGGTGATACCTCCACCCTGGCCGACCCGGGCGTGGTGGTGGAGCTGGTGGAGAACCGCGCCGCCTGAGCTGGCCGGGCTGAATGTGAAGCGCCGCCGGGGGGAGGCTCCCGGCGGCGTTTTTGTTGCGTTGCAAAAACGCTTGCGTGAGCGCCGCAACGGCGTTTGATACGCGCATGGGTACGTCCGAAGTGCAAAAGCACCGTCCTGAGTCGCTCGATGAAGCCTTGCGTGATGATATCCGCCTGCTGGGGCGGATTCTGGGGGATACGATCCGCGCCATAGACGGCCCGGCGATCTATGGGCTGATCGAGACCATCCGCCAGCTTGCGGTGCGCTACCACCGCGACGAGGACAAGCCGGCCCAGCTTGAGCTGGAGCAGATACTCGCCGGGCTTTCCGATGAGCAGATCAACCGCATCACCCGCGCCTTCGGCTTTTTCTCCGCCCTGGCCAATATTGCGGAGGACCATCACCATACCCGCCGCTGGCGCGCGCATCTGATTGCCGGCTCCGCCCCGCGTGAGGATTCCCTGGCCGGGGGCCTGGCCCAGGCGCGGGCGCATGGCTTTGATGAGGCGCGGCTGAAGGCCTTTTTCGATGGCGCCTATATCGCCCCCGTGCTGACCGCGCACCCGACGGAGGTGCAGCGCCGTTCCATTCTCGACAACCTGGATGCCATCGCCGCCCTGCTCACCCGCCGCGACCGGCTGGCCGACACGCTGGGCGAGCGCGCCGAGATCGAGACGCAGCTGCGCGCCCGGGTGCTGATTTTGTGGCAGACGCGCATGCTGCGGATGTCGAAACTCTCGGTGCTGGATGAGGTGGCCAATGCGCTGACCTTCTTTGATGCCACCTTCTTCGCCGAGGTGCCGAAGCTCTACGCCGCCGTGGAGCAGGCGGCGGGGGCGGGGCTGGCGGAGCTGCCGGCGTTTCTGGAGATTGGCAGCTGGATCGGCGGGGACCGGGACGGCAACCCGTTCGTGGATGCGGATGTGCTGCGCGAGGCGCTGGCCACCCAGGCGGAGAAGGCGTTGAACCACTACATCGCCGAGGCGTGGGCGCTGCGCAAGGAACTCTCCTTCGCGGCACTGCTGGTGAAGGTAACGCCGCAATTGCAGGCCTTGGCGGACAGCTCGCCGGATGTCTCCGCGCATCGGGCGGATGAACCCTACCGCCTGGCCCTGGCCAGCATCCAGGCGCGGCTGGCCGCGACCTATGAGGCGCTGCTGGGGCGCAAGCATACGGGCGCCATGTCTTCTGCCGTGCGCGGGGCGGCGGCGGCTTATGCGCGGGTGGAGGATTTCGCCGCGGATCTGATGGTGATTGCGCGCTCGCTGGAAACGCATGGCGCCGGGGCGCTGGCGCAGGGGCGGCTGGGGGCGCTGCTGCGCGCCGCCCGGGCCTTTGGCTGGACGCTGGCGCCGCTGGATTTGCGGCAGAATTCCGCCGTGCATGAGCGTGTGGTGGCGCAGCTGCTCGCCGTGGCGCATCCGGGCATGGATTATCTGGCGCTGGATGAAGGCGGCCGGGTGGCGTTGTTGCTGAAAGAGCTGGAGACGGCCCGCCCGCTTGTCTCCCGCCATGTGGCCTATGGCGCCGAGACCGCGAAGGAGCTGGCGATTTTCGATGCCGCCCGCGAGGCGCAGCTGCGCTATGGCCAGCGCTGCATCCGCACCATGATCATCTCCAAGACCGATGGCTTGTCAGACATGCTGGAGCTGGCGGTGCTGCTGAAGGAGGCGGGGCTGCTGCGCCCGGCGGAGGGCGCGCTGGATGTGAACATCGTGCCTTTGTTCGAGACCATCGAGGATTTGCGCGCGGCTTCGGTGATTATGGACGCGCTGTTCTGCGCCCCGGTTTACCGCAGGCTGCTGGCCGGGCGCGGCGATGTGCAGGAGGTGATGCTCGGCTATTCCGACAGCAACAAGGATGGCGGGTTCATCACCTCCGGCTGGGAGCTGTACCGCGCCGAATTGGGGCTGGTGGAGGTGTTTGCCAAACATGGCGTGCGCATCAGGCTGTTTCATGGGCGCGGCGGCTCTGTCGGGCGCGGGGGTGGGCCGTCCTACCAGGCGATTTTGGCGCAGCCGCGCGGGGCGGTGCAGGGGCAGATAAGGCTGACCGAGCAGGGCGAGGTGATTGCCGCGAAATACGGCAATGCGGAAGTCGGCAGGCGCAATTTGGAGGTTATGCTTGCCGCCACCTTGGTGGCGAGCACCGACCCGGCCGCTTCCGAGCCGCCGGATGCGGCATTTTTGCAGGCGCTGGCTGAGCTTTCCGGCCATGCCTTCGCCGCCTACCGGAATCTTGTGTATGAGACGGAGGGGTTTGAGGAGTATTTCTGGCAATCGACGGTGATTTCCGAAATCGCCGCGCTCAATCTCGGCAGCCGCCCGGCCAGCCGCAGCAAGAGCCACTCGATCGAGGATTTGCGGGCGATTCCCTGGGTGTTTTCCTGGGCGCAATGCCGCATCATGCTGCCGGGCTGGTACGGGTTTGGCACGGCGGTGGAGCAGGTGCTGGCCGCGCGCGGGCAGGCGGAAGGGCTGGCGCTGTTGCAGGGCATGTTTGAGAACTGGCCGGTATTCTCAACGCTTTTGTCGAACATGGACATGGTGCTGGCGAAGGCGGATATGGGCATTGCCGCGCGCTACGCCGCCCTGGTGCGGGATGAGGACTTGCGCGCGCGCATCTTCCCGCGCATCGCGGCGGAGTATGAGCGCACGAAGCGTTATCTGCTGGCGATTACCGGGCAGCAGGCGTTGCTGGACCGCAACCTCGTGCTGCGCCGCTCGGTGATCAACCGCTTTCCGTATCTGGACCCGCTGAACCATGTGCAGGTGGAAATGCTGCGCCGTTACCGCGCGCAGAGCGGCGAGGGCGAGGCGTCGGAGCGCATCCGCCGGGGCGTGCATATTTCGATCAACGGCGTGGCATCGGCATTGAGGAATAGCGGGTGAGGGAAGGTGGTTCCTGCGTGGAAAACAGCCTGACCGCTTTCAAGACTCTCCACGGCTACAGCAGGCATCTTTCTGCCGGTCCCGCCGGCTGCGTCTCGCCTTGCGAGGTGCTACCATCTGGAATCTGGCGGGAAAAAATTCAGGTTGGCATTCATCGTGGCGCTATTCGCGATGGGGGCTCTTGGAAAATGCGCCAAAATCGCCAAAGTCTGCTCGGGCGTCTTGGTAAAGTCAGGGCCGGACAAGGCCGCCAGGGCCGCGTTCTGGTCGCCTTTGTCCAAGGCGCGGGACGCCGCCATCAGCTGGTCGATCACCGACTGCGACGGCGCGTTATCCGGCACGCCGAGTATGCCGCGTACCTCGGTGCGCGCATTCAGCATTTCCTGCTTCGGAAGTGAATCCATGCCGAACCATCGCCCTCCGGTTGAAAACTGCCCCGCCATCGCGTCGAGCGATGCGATGGCCAGCGCCATTTCGGCGGGCTTGCCTTGCATCCTCGCAGGATAAGCGAATGCGATCATCGCCTCCTGGACGGCTGCCAAGGCAGGATCTTGTCCCACCGCGATTGTGCTGAATGCGTCCGCCGGCAGATAGCCGGTTGAGGGCAACGGCGCGACCTGAAGGCAGCCGCCTAAGGCAAGGCAAACCAGGGGCAGCATGAGACTCTGTTTCATCAACCTCACCTCCGACCGCCGGAATCGGAAGGCGGGAGAGGATAAGACGGCCTGGACCCGCAGCTTTCCCGGCCAGCCTTGCCTTCTCGCGCCGCCATTCAGATTCATGCGCGGGGCCTCAGCCCCTCTCTCATCCGCAAGATAGAGGGCGCTTCAGACTTTGGATCTGCCCGCGAAGCGGAGGGATCCATCGTCATCGCGCTCTGATGTCATCTGGTACGCCGCGGGCTTGAGCGGAAGGTGGCGGCCAGTTTGAATTTAGGGTTGGGCGCGGCGCAAGATTTAGTTTTCCACAGCCTCGATTTTCTTTTGAATCAAGGGGTTGGAAGTGGACTTTGTTGTGGATTCGAATCGCCAAGCTTGGCAAAATACGTAGTAAAAACAAAGCGTTGACAGAAGCTGGCCGAGTCAAGGCGCAATTTATGCCCGCTTGCGGCCCCAATCGGGTTATTCCAGCTTTTGCCGCGCTGCCCACATACTTATCCACCGGGTTATCAAGATGCCTGTGGATAAGCTGCGGCGGGTCTGGTTGCGGGGGCAGGCGTGGTGCCAATGGCCCCTCCAAACGACGATGCTTTCTTGCGTGAATGAGGTGGATAGGGGGCATGCGCTGAATCCCCACGCCGGAGATCGCCTCTCCCAGGTCAGCCTATGCCCGGCCTGGGTTGAAACCAGAACTTTGGCCTTGCCCGGAAAAATCGCGAAAATTACGCCAATCCAAGCCTGGCAGCAATAACATTGCTCGAAATGGGAGGCTGGCATGCCAAAAACATGCCGTCAGGCGGGTGACAGCGGTCAAAAAACGCAGTAGGGGAGCCGCCAGTATTTTTTGCAAGACCAATCGGGGACAGAGCCAATGCGCGTTTATTACGACCGGGATGCCGACGTTAACCTCATCAAGAGCAAGAAGGTCGCCATTATCGGCTATGGCAGCCAGGGCCACGCCCATGCGCTGAACCTGAAGGATTCCGGCGTGAAGGAGCTGGCGATCGGCCTGCGCCCCGGTTCCGCCGCCGCGCCCAAGGCCGAGGCCGCCGGGCTGAAGGTGATGACCCCGGCCGATGCCGCCAAATGGGCCGATGTGGTGATGGTGCTGACCCCCGATGAGGGCCAGGCTGATTTGTATTACAAGGACTTGGCCCCGAACCTGCGCGAGGGCGCGGCCCTGGCCTTCGCCCATGGCCTGAACGTGCATTTCAACCTGATCGAGCCGCGCGCCGATATCGACGTGTTCATGGTCGCCCCGAAGGGCCCTGGCCACACCGTGCGCGGTGAGTATCTGAAGGGCGGCGGCGTGCCGAGCCTGGTGGCCGTGGCGCAGAACGTCACCGGCAACGCGCTGGAGATCGCGCTCTCCTATGCCTCCGCCAATGGCGGCGGCAAGGGCGGCATCATCGAGACCAGCTTCAAGGAAGAGTGCGAGACCGATCTGTTCGGCGAGCAGGCGGTGCTGTGCGGCGGCCTGGTGGAGCTGATCAAGGCCGGGTTCGAGACGCTGGTGGAAGGCGGCTACGCCCCGGAAATGGCCTATTTCGAGTGCCTGCACGAGGTGAAGCTGATCGTCGACCTCATCTATGAGGGCGGCATCGCCAACATGAACTACTCCATCTCCAACACCGCCGAGTATGGCGAGTATGTCACCGGCCCGCGCATCGTCACACCCGAGACCAAGGCCGAGATGAAGAAGGTGCTGGAGGACATCCAGACCGGCCGCTTCACCCGCGACTGGATGCTGGAGAACAAGGTGCACCAGGCCAGCTTCAAGGCCATCCGCGCGCGCAACGCCGCCCACCCGATCGAGGAAGTGGGTGCCAAGCTGCGCGGCATGATGCCCTGGATCTCCAAGGGCGCGCTGGTCGACAAGGCGAAGAACTAAGCTCAATGGATGGCACGCGGCCGCGCGTGCATCTGGTGAAGCTATGTGTCGGGGTGCGCGATGTCGCGCACCTCGAACTTGTACATGCCCAGGAAGCGCGAAACGACCCGCCCTTGCGCCATGTCACCCGGCATGCGCCCAAGCGGCGCGAGGAGCTGCTGGCGGGCGGCTCGCTCTATTGGGTGATCGGCGGCGTCATTCTCGTCCGCCAGCGCCTGCTCGATATCCGCCCGGAGCAAACCCAGGATGGCACCCAGGCCGCGCTGGTGCTGGACCCGGAGCTGGTCCGCGTCGAAGGCCGGGCGATGCGCGCCTTCCAGGGCTGGCGCTATCTGGACCCGCAGGACGCGCCCGCGGACCTTGGCCCCCAGGGTAACGGCGCCGCCGACATGCCCGAATCCATGCGCCGCGAACTGGCGGCCCTCGGGCTTCTATAACGCCTGCTTGGGGCACCCCATGGCGCCACGAGCGCCAGCCCCAGGGTCCAAAATTTTTTGGCGCCGCTTTTTTTTCAAAAAGCGGCAAAATTTTGCGCCGCGCCCGGCTCATGCTAGGTGCGCCTCCAACAAAGGAGACATGATTCATGGCGGTTAACGCCTTTATCTTTCCCGGCCAGGGCAGCCAGGCTGTTGGCATGGGCCGGGATCTGGCCGCGTCCTTCGCGCCGGCACGGCATGTGTTCGAGGAAGTGGACGAGGTTCTGAAGCAGAAACTCTCCAAGCTGATGTTCGAGGGGCCTTCTGACGAGCTGACCCTGACCGAGAACGCCCAGCCCGCCTTGATGGCGGTCTCCCTGGCGGTGCTGCGGGTGCTGCAGGCGGAAGGCGGGATCAATCTGAAGGAAAAGATCGTGCTGGCGGCCGGGCATAGCCTGGGCGAGTACAGCGCGCTGGCCGCCGTCGAGGCGTTTTCCGTCGCCAACGCCGCCCTGCTGCTGAAGCTGCGCGGCCAGGCCATGCAGAAGGCCGTGCCCGCCGGAATGGGCGCCATGGCGGCGCTGCTGGGCGTGGAGCTGGACGCGGCGCGGGAGATCTGCGCCGAGGCCGAGATGGGCCCGGACGGGCGCGAGACGGTTGCCGCCGCCAATGATAATGGCGGCGGGCAGGTGGTGATTTCCGGCCACAAGGCGGCGGTGGAGCGCGCCATCGAGATCGCCAAGGGCAAGGGCGTGAAGCGCGCCATGCTGCTGCCGGTCTCCGCCCCCTTCCATTGCGGGCTGATGGCCCCGGCGGCGGATGCGATGGCGGAAGCCTTCGCCAACACGCCCCCGCACGCCCCGGCGCTGCCGGTTATCGCCAACGTGACCGCCGCCAAGGTGACGGACCCCAACGAGATCCGCGACCTGCTGGTGCGCCAGGTGACCGCCACCGTGCGCTGGCGCGAGAGCGTGGAGGAGATGGTGCGGCTCGGTGTCACGAATTTTTACGAGATTGGCGCCGGCAAGGTGCTCTCGGGCCTGGTCAAGCGCATCTCGCCCGATGCATCCGCCACCCCGGTCGGCAGCCCCGCCGATATCGAAGCCGTGTTGAAGGTTCTGTAAATGTTTGATCTGACTGGTAAAACCGCACTCGTGACCGGCGCCTCCGGCGGCATCGGCGCGGAGATCGCCCGCGCGCTGCATGCCCAGGGCGCGGTTGTCGGCATTTCCGGCACCCGCCGTGAGGCCCTGGAATCCCTGGCGGCCGAGCTCGCCGGGCGCGTGCATGTGCTGCCGGCCGATCTCTCGGTGGCGGAGGAGGCGGCAAGGCTGATCGCCGATGCGGAAGCCGCCATGGGCAAGGTGGACATCCTGGTGAACAATGCCGGGTTGACCAAGGACGGCCTGGTGCTGCGCATGAGCGATGCCGACTGGGACAAGGTGCTCAATGTCGACCTGGCGGCGCCGTTCCGGCTCATCCGCGCGGCGGTCAAGTTCATGCTCCGCCGCAAGGCCGGGCGCATCATCAATATCGGCTCCATCGTCGGCACCACCGGCAATCCGGGCCAGGCGAATTATTGCGCCGCCAAGGCGGGGTTGATCGGCCTCACCAAGTCCCTGGCGCAGGAGGTGGCCTCGCGCGGGATCACCGTGAACCTGGTGGCGCCGGGCTTTATCGAGACGCCGATGACCGATGCGCTGACCGAGGCGCAGCGCGCCGATCTCTCGGGCAAGATCCCGCTCGGGCGGCTGGGCGCGCCGAAGGATATCGCCGCCGCGGTGGTCTATCTGGCCTCGGAAGAGGCCGGCTGGGTGAGCGGTGCGACCCTTCATGTGAATGGCGGCATGGCGATGTCTTGACCCCGGCTTGGCGGCGCGTGAAAAACCATGCTAAGCGCCGCGACGTCTGACGTTTTTAACAATTCTGACCCGGTTCTGACCCCCAAGGCGTGCCGGGCCAAAGCTAACCCAGCAGGACAGTGACAATTCGATGAGCGAAATCGCCGACACGGTTAAGAAGATTGTTGTCGAGCATCTCGGCGTGGACGAGGCCAAGGTGACCCCTGAGGCTTCCTTCATCGACGATCTGGGCGCTGACTCGCTGGACACCGTTGAGCTGGTGATGGCGTTCGAGGAAGCCTTCGGCGTGGAAATCCCCGAGGATGCCGCCGAGAAGATCACCACCGTCAAGGACGCGATCGACTATATCGAGAAGCAGAAGGCTGAATAAGGGCCGCTTCGTCTACACCTGAGAGCCGTCCGAGGAGTTTGCATGCGCCGTGTTGTCGTTACAGGGATGGGAATCGCCTGCCCGCTTGGGGTAGGGGTCGAACATGTCTGGAAGAGGCTGATTAACGGAGAATCCGGGATTTCAGCCATCCAATCCTTCGACACCACGGAGCTGACGGCGAAGATCGCCGGGCAGGTGCCGGCGGGTGCGGCGGCCGAGGGCGGCCTTGACCTCGCGGAGTGGATCCCGGTCAAGGAAGTCAAGAAGATGGACCGCTTCATCCATCTCGGCATGGTGGCGGCGGCGCAGGCGATGGCCGATTCCGGCTACGTGCCCGAGACGGAGGAAGAGAAATGCGCGGCCGGTGTGATGATCGGCTCGGGCATTGGCGGCTTGCAGACCATCTACGAGACCTCGGTGATGGTGCATGAGGGGCGTGCCAAGCGCGTGTCCCCCTTCTTCATCCCGGCGGCCCTGATCAACCTGATCTCCGGTCAGGTCTCGATCCGCTACGGCCTCAAGGGCCCCAACCACTCCGCCGTGACGGCCTGCGCCACCGGCGTGCATGCTATCGGCGATGCGGCGCGGCTTGTGGCGTACGGCGATGCCGATGTGATGGTGGCCGGCGGCGCCGAGGCGGCGGTGAACCCGCTCGGCATTGCCGGGTTCTGCGCCGCGCGCGCCCTCTCCTCCGGTTTCAACGACCGCCCGACCGAGGCCTCCCGCCCCTGGGACAAGGACCGCGACGGGTTCGTGATGGGCGAGGGTGCCGGTGTGGTCGTGCTCGAAGAGTACGAGCACGCCAAGAAGCGCGGCGCGAAGATTTACGCCGAGATCGGCGGCTATGGCATGTCCGGCGATGCGCACCACATCACCGCCCCGGCCGAGCATCATGACGGCGCCTTCCGCGCCATGAAGGCCGCCTTCAAGAATGGCGGCCTGACCCCGGCGGATGTGGATTACATCAACGCCCATGGCACCTCCACGCCGCTGGGCGATGACCTGGAGCTGGAGGCGGTCGAGAACATGTTCGGCGAGCACGCGAAGAGCGTCGCCATGTCCTCCACCAAATCGGCCATCGGCCATCTGCTGGGCGCCGCGGGCGCGGTGGAGACGATCTTCTCCATCCTCGCGATCCGCGACAATGTCGCCCCGCCGACGCTGAACCTGCACACGCCCAGCCGCGAGTCCGTGGTGAACCGCGTGCCGCTGGTGGCGCAGGAGCGCAAGATCGACGTGGCGCTGTCCAACTCCTTCGGGTTCGGCGGCACCAACGCCTCCATCCTGTTCAAGCGGGCCGTCTGATCTAAATTGCGCTGGCGCGGCCGTATTTTTCTGCTCCTGCTGGGTCTGCTGGCCGTGGCGAATGCGGGGCGGATGGCGGTTCACCAGAGCTATGACGGCCCCGGCGCCGGGCTGGCCGACGCCACGGTGGTGATCCCGCCGGGCGACGGCGCCGAGGTGGCGAAGACCCTGGCCAAGGCCGGGGTGATCGACTATCCGCTCGTCTTCCGCGCCGCCTCCTGGCTTACCCGGCATGACGGGAAATTGCGGGCCGGGGAATATCTCTTCCCCGCCCATGCCAGCCTGCGGCGGATTCTGGACATTCTGCGCCATGGCGCCGCGGTGCAGCACCAGGCCACTATCCCCGAGGGGCTGACCGGCCGGCAGATCGCCGACATCATCAACGCTTTGCCCGTGGCCACCGGCCAGGTGGCGCCACCGGCGGAAGGCAGCGTGCTGCCGCAAACCTATGATTATGTCTGGGGCACAACGCGCAGCGCGATTTTGGCGCGCGCCCAGGCGGCGCTGCAGGCGCTGCTGGCGAAGCAATGGGCCGGGCGCGCGCCCGGACTGCCGCTCGCCACCCCGCAGGAGGCGGTGATCCTGGCCTCCATCGTGCAGCAGGAGACGCCGCTGCAGGCTGACATGCCCTTCATCGCCGCGGTTTATGAAAACCGGCTGAAGGCGGGCATGAAGCTGCAGGCGGACCCGACGGTGATTTTTGCCGCAAGCGGCGGCAGGCAATCGGGCGGAACCGGCATCACCAAGGCCGATCTGCAGCTCGATTCACCCTATAACACTTACGTGAATGAAGGGCTGCCGCCGGGGCCGATCTGTTCGCCCGGCGTGGCGGCGCTGGATGCGGTGCTGCACCCGGCGAACAGCGATGCGCTCTATTTCGTCGCCGCCAATGACGGCACCCACCGCTCGGTCTTTTCGCGTTTCTTCAAGGACCAGCTCAGCAATATCCAGCATTTTTGGGGCAAGCCGAAATAACGGCCTGAAGCCGCCCGCAAGCGCGCTTTGAGGCGCGCCAAACCGCCGTTTCAGCTTTTGGGGCCGAAGCCCAGGAAGCCTGCCTGCGGATCAGGCGTGCCGGTGCCGCCGGCGGGCAGCGCCTTGTACGGGGCGGGTTTGGCCGGGGCGCTGGCGGGCATCATTGCCCTGGCAGTCTCATGCTTGCCGGATTTGGTGTTGCCGGACTTGGTCTTGCCGGTCTTGGCGCTGGGGGTGTTGTTGAGAGTCCAGGGCGCGCCCACGGCGCCGCCTGTGCCCTGCGCCGCCAGCTCATTGCGGGTGCCCAGCAGCATGAAGGTGATGTTGTTGCGGTTGAGCGCGATGGACAGGTCGAGCGGGGATTCGCCGAACTGGTTCTTGGCCGTCAGGTCCGCGCCACGGCTGATCGCATCCTGGGCGGAGGCGTAGTCGTTCTTGTTGATGGCGGTGAACAGCTCCTGCGTCGGGTCGCCGCCGGCGGGTTTCTGCAATTGCGGGCCGGTGGCGGGCGGCGCCATGCCGCCGATGCCGGGCAGGCCGGTGGGGGCGATATCCGGCGTGCGGGCCTTTGGCTGCGGCGCGGGCGCGCCGCCGACGCCGCCCATCCCCATGCCAGAGCCCATGGTTCCAGGCGGGAGCTGCGCATAGGCCGGCGCCACGGCGGCACTCAGGGCCAGGCCCAGTGCCAGGGAATAAGCGAGCTTCATGATCTCGCGTTCTACCGCAAGCGCGCGGGGCCGTCCATGCGGTGCAGCCGGTTCAGGAGGACGAACTCTGCGCCTTGAGCGCGGCCAGCTCGGCCTGCAGCCGTTCCACCTCGCTGCGCAGGCTGGTGATTTCATCCTGATATTCCTGCGGGATGCCTTGGTCCGGCTTCGCCTCGCCGCCCTCGCGGTGGAAAGGGGAGAACAGATGCATGGCGCGCTCCATCATGGCCATGTTCTTGCGCCCCATATCCTCCATGCCCGGCGGTATGAAGGGGCCGAAGGTCTTGCTCACCGTTTGGCGCATGCTCTCCTGCTGGCGCAGGAAATTGGCCATGGCCTGCTCCAGGTATTTGGGCATCAGGTTCGGCATGTCGGTGCCGTACACGCCGATGAGCTGGCGCAGGAACGTGGTCGGCAGCAGGGCGTTGCCCTTGCCCTCTTCCTCGACGATGATCTGGGTCAGCACGCTGCGGGTGATGTCATCGCCGCTTTTGGCGTCGTAGACCACGAAGTCACGGTCCTTGCGGACCATCTCCGCCAGGTTCTCCAGCGTGATGTAGCTGGAGCTCTCGGTATTGTAGAGGCGCCGGTTGGCGTATTTCTTGACGATGACGGGCTGCGGCGTGGGCTGGGCCGTTTCATTCATGAATTTATCTTCCATCCCGGTTCGATGCATGCGCGCGGGCATGATGCGCACCGAACCATTGAAACACGAAATTTCCGCGCTGCACAGTATGTGTCAATGCATCGCTTATGGTGATTTTGCCTTGGCCGCGCTAGACTTGGCCCGGCTTTGGCCAATCGCCCCCGGCAATTGGCCCGCAGCCGTGAATCCGCCTCTGGCTCTTACGGGGCGGACGATTTACGTTTTAGATGGAACCGGGGGCGGTCTGATCTAAAACCTTCGCACGCCCGCAAGGGCACGTGGCCGACAGGGACTTTATGGCGTATGGACGAAAATTTGGCCAAGGATTTCGTGGCCGTGTGGCAGAGCGAGTTGACCGCGATGGCGGCGGACCGCGAGCTGCGCGAGACCTGGGCCGCGACATTGGGGCTGTGGGCGCAGGCGGCCTGTGCCGCCGCGGCATTGCTGCCCCATGAGTCCCCGGCCGGAAGCCCCCGCCCCGCTCAGCCGGCGCGGGCCGCGCCCGTTGCTGCTGCATCTGGGCCTGGCCTGGATGAGGTCGAGCAACTCAGTCGCCGCGTCGCTGAACTTGAGCAGCGTCTGGCCGCGCTCCTTGAGCAGCGCGGCGCAGCCGGACCCGGCGGCGCTGGGGGCGCTGTTTGAGGAGATCCGGCGCCGGGACGGGGCGCTGATCGCCGGCATCGCCGCCTATCGGCGCGATGGCTATGTGCGCGAGGCGCGCGACCCGCCCGCGATCTGGGAGGAAGGCGAGAGCCGCCTGCTGGATTATGGCGGCGCCGGCCCGGCCGTGCTGTTCGTGCCCAGCCTGATCAACCGGGCCTATATTCTCGACCTGATGGAAAACGCCTCGATGCTGCGCTGGCTGGCGGGGCAGGGGCTGCATCCCTACCTGCTGGACTGGGGCTGGCCGGGCGAGGTGGAGCGGCGGTTTTCCCTCACCGACTACATCGCCGGGCGGCTGGAGCGCGCTTTGGCCGCCCTGCCGGGGCCGGTTGTTCTGGCGGGCTATTGCATGGGCGGCATGCTGGCGCTGGCGGCGGCGCTGCGGGCCGGCGCCACCGGGTCTGGCCGCGTGCGCGCCCTGGCCTTGCTCGCCACACCCTGGGATTTCCATGCCGAGGACCCCGATACCGCGCGCCGCGTGGCCGAGACGGTGCCCTTCATGGAAGGGGCGATGCAGTTTTCCGGCACGCTGCCCATCGACGCGCTGAACACGATGTTCGCCATGGTCGACCCTTACGGGGTGGGCGAAAAATACCGGGATTTCGCGGGACAGGACAAAAGCAGCCCGAGGGCGCGGCGCTTCGTGGCGATGGAGGATTGGCTGGCCGATGGCGTGCCGCTGGCCGCCCCGGTGGCGCGCGAGGCGCTGAGCGGCTGGTACGGCGCCAACACCCCGGTAAAGGGCGGGTGGCGGGTGGCGGGGATGGCGGTGGACCCGGCGCAGCTCAGCCTTCCGGCCTTCTGCGCCATTCCCGCCAAGGACCGGCTGGTGCCCGCCGCCTCGGCCCGGGCGCTGGCCGGGCGCCTGCAGACGGCCACGGTCATCGAGCCGCGGGCCGGGCATGTCGGCATGGTTGCGGGCACTCACGCAGAATCGTCACTTTGGAGGCCTTTCGCGGAGTGGGTCCTCGGTCTATCTTGATCGCAACGACTACGAAACCGAGGACAAAGGGAACCAGGATATGGAAGATATCGTCATCGTCTCTGCGGCGCGTACACCGGTTGGCAGCTTTAACGGCGCCTTCGGCTCCACCCCCGCCCATGTGCTCGGCACCGTGGCGCTGAAAGCCGCCATCGAGCGCGCAGGGCTGTCTCCGGACGACATCGACGAGGCGATCCTGGGCCAGGTGCTCACCGCCGCGCAAGGCCAGAACCCGGCCCGCCAGGCCGCCCGCGCCGCCGGCATTCCGGACAGCAAGACCGCCTTTGGCATCAACCAGGTCTGCGGCTCTGGCCTGCGCGCCGTGGCGCTGGCCGCCCAGCAGATCCTCTCCGGCGAGAGCGAGATCGTCATTGCCGGCGGGCAGGAGAGCATGAGCCTTTCCGCCCATGCCGCGTATCTGCGCGCCGGGCACAAGATGGGCGACCTGAACTTCATCGACACGATGATCAAGGACGGGCTGTGGGATGCCTTCAACGGCTATCACATGGGCATCACCGCCGAGAACGTCGCCAAGCAATGGCAGATCACCCGCGACGACCAGGACGCGCTGGCGCTGGCCTCGCAGCAGAAGGCCTCCGCCGCGCAGAAGGCGGGCAAGTTCAAGGATGAGATCGCGCCGGTGACGCTGACCACCCGCAAGGGCGATGTGGTGGTGGAAAATGACGAATATATCCGCCATGACGCCTCCGTCGAGACCATGGCCAAGCTGCGCCCGGCCTTCAGCAAGGACGGCACCGTGACCGCCGGCAATGCCTCGGGCATCAATGACGGCGCGGCCGCCCTGGTGGTGATGAGCGGCAAGGAAGCCGCCAAGCGCGGCCTGACCCCGCTGGCGCGCATCGCCAGCTTCGCCACAGCGGGCGTGGACCCGGCGGTGATGGGCTCCGGGCCGATCCCCTCTTCGCGCAAGGCGCTGGAGCGGGCGGGCTGGAAGGTGGCGGATCTTGATCTGGTCGAGGCCAACGAGGCTTTTGCCGCGCAGGCCTGCGCGGTGAACAAGGAGCTGGGGCTGGACCCGGCCAAGGTGAACGTGAATGGCGGGGCGATCGCCATCGGCCATCCGATCGGCGCGTCCGGCGCGCGCATTCTCACCACGCTGCTGCATGAGATGCAGCGGCGCGACGCCAAGAAGGGCCTCGCCACGCTGTGCATCGGCGGTGGCATGGGCGTTGCCATGTGCCTGGAGCGCTGAGGCGCTGAGACGCAAACCCCGGGCCGGCTGGTCCGGGGTTTTTTATGGCAGGCTACATCACAGGTTTTTGGTGTGATACCGAAAGATGAGCGAGGCAACATGGCTGTCAGCAAAGTCTCTTCCAACGCTGCCGAGGCCCTGAAGGGCAGGCTGTTCGATGGCATGACCATCATGTCCGGCGGGTTTGGGCTGTGCGGGATTCCGCAAACGCTGATCGAGGCGATCCGGGAATCGGGCGTGAAGGATTTGACCGTGATCTCCAACAATGCGGGGATCGACGGGGCCGGGCTCGGCATCCTGCTGGAGACGCGGCAGATCAGGAAGATGATTTCATCCTATGTGGGCGAGAACGCGACCTTCGCGAAGCAGTACCTCTCCGGCGAGCTGGAGATCGAGTTCAACCCGCAAGGCACTTTGGCCGAGCGCATCCGCGCCGGCGGGGCGGGCATTCCGGCCTTCTTCACCGCCACCGGCTATGGCACGCAGATCGCCGAGGGCAAGGAGACGCGCGAATTCAACGGCCGCCATTATGTGATGGAGACAGGGTTGTTCGCGGATCTTTCCATCGTGCATGCCTGGAAGGGCGATACGGAGGGCAATCTCGTCTACCGCAAGACGGCGCGGAATTTTAATCCGATCATGGCCACCGCTTCAAAGTTTACCGTGGCCGAGGTGGAGGAGCTGGTGGCGCCCGGCGAGATCGACGCGGACCATATCATCACCCCGGGCATCTTCGTGAAGAAGCTGGTGAAGCCTGAGCATATCGAAAAACGGATCGAACAGCGCACCGTGCGTAAGAAGGAGGCCTGAGCCATGCCCTGGAGCCGCGATGAAATGGCCGCGAAGGCCGCCGCTGAACTTGAAGATGGGTTCTATGTGAATCTCGGCATCGGCATTCCCACGCTGGTGGCGAACCATATTCCCGAGGGCATGACCATCCAGCTGCAATCGGAGAATGGCATGCTGGGCATGGGGCCTTTCCCGTATGAGGGCGAGGAGGATGCCGACCTGATCAATGCCGGCAAGCAGACGGTGACGCAGCTTCCCACCACCAGCTTTTTCGATTCCGCCCAGAGCTTTGGCATGATCCGTGGCGGGCATATCGATATTTCCATTCTCGGCGCCTTGCAGGTGGCCGAGAACGGCGACCTCGCCAACTGGATGGTGCCGGGCAAGATGGTGAAGGGCATGGGCGGGGCCATGGACCTTGTGGCCGGGGTGCCGCGCGTGGTGGTGCTGATGGAGCATACCGCCAAGGGCGAGCCGAAGATTCTGAAGGATTGCACCCTGCCGCTGACCGGCAAGGGCGTGGTGAGCAAGATCATCACCGACCTTGCCGTGTTCGAGGTGAAGAAGGGCGAAACCCCCGGCCTGGTGCTGATCGAGCATGCGCCGGACGTGACCATCGAGCAGATCAGGGACCAGACCAAGGCCGATTTCAAAGTGGCTTTGGCCTGAAGGTATAAAAGTTTTTGGTGCAGCCAGCGTCCCGATGACGAAGCGGCGAAGCCGCGCAGTCTGAATCGGGCCGCCAAACCAAGGTTCAAAAAGCTGCGGAAACGCAGCCCTTTTTGAAAGAAGGGCTGCACCCCAAAAACTGTGGGACCTTATTTTGGTCCGGGCGCGGCGCGCCAGAGCCAGGCGATCACAACCAGATTGAGCAGGGCGGCGGTGAGCAGAATGGCCCCCGGCCCGATCCCCTTGGCGTAGGCCACGGCCTCGATGCCGCCAGCCAGCAGCGTGGCGGCGGAATTCAGCACATTATTGGCGCTGACCATGCGCGCGCGCGCCGCCGGGGCGGCGCTGGCCTGCAGCAGCACGTAGAAGGGCACGGAGAACAGCCCGCCGCAGATGGCGGTGAGGGCCAGATCCACCAGCGCATGCCAGCCCGCCAGATGGCCGAGCAGCATTGGCACGTCCGGCACCGAAAGATGCGCCGTGCTGAGCGCGAAATCGCCGATGAACAGGCTCATGCCAAGCCCGGCCGGGATGGCGAAATGCAGCAGGTTTTGCGCATGCACGAAGCGCGCGGCGCCAAGCGAGCCGATGCCCACCCCCACCGCGAACACGCCCAGCATCAGCGTGACCACATGGCCATCCGCGTGCAGCAGGGCCTTCGCCAGCACCGGAAAGGCCGCCAGCACCGTGGCCCCCAGCGCCCAGAACCAGGAAATGCCCCAGCAGGCGAACCAGACCGGGCGGTTGGCGGCGGCGGCGCGCAGCAATTGCACATTGGCGCGCCAGAGGTTCCAGTCCGGCTTCAGCCCCGGCGCGGCGGCGCGGGCGGAGGGGATCATCCGCGCGCTCGCGATGCCCGCCAGAGAGAGCGCAATGGCCGCCAGCGGCGCCAGCAGCGCGCCATGCGGCAGCAGGACCAGGATGCCGCCCGCCACGGTGCCGAGCACGATGCCCGCGAAGGTTCCGGCCTCGATGGCGCCATTGCCCTTCACCAGCGCGTCGCCGGAGAAAAGATCCGGCAGCATGCCGTATTTCAGCGGCGAGAAGAACGCCGCCTGCAGCCCCAGCCCCACCAGCACCGCCAGCAGGAAGCCGAAATGGCCGGTGAGAAACCCCAGCAGCGCCAGCCCCATCAGCCCCAGCTCCCAATATTTGGTCCAGAGCATCAGCGCGGCCTTGTCATGCGCGTCGGCCAATTGCCCGGCCGGGGCGGAGACCAGGATGTAGGGCAGCAGGAACAGCCCGCCCGAGAGGGCCGAGAGCGCGCCCGCCTGCCCGGCGGAGAGCCTGTAGAGCGCCAGCACCACCAGCGCGTTCTTGAACAGATTATCGTTCAGCGCGCCCAGCGCCTGGGTGATGAAAAGCGGGATGAAATACCGGCTGTTCAGGCCCGGCTCAGCCACGGCGCGGCGTCATCAGGCACAAGGCCCCCCAGGCGCAGAACCCGCCGGTGAGCAGCCCGGCCAGAACGTCGCTGACGAAGTGATAATCCGCGCAGACCAGCCCGGCCATCACCACCAGCACCAGCGCCCCCCAGAGCGGGCGCCATCGGGGCCGCAGCGCCCACAGCACCCCCATGGGGGCGGCGGCATAGCTGGTGTGGCCGGAGGGAAAGGCGCCGAACAGCATGCTCTGCGCGAAGGGATGGAAGCCGTAGATGCCGTATTTCAGCCAGGTGGTGGGCCAGGCGCGGCCGAACATCCATTTCAGCTCATCCTTGGCGGCGGTGGCGGCCAGGGTGGCGAGCGCAATGGTCAGCCAGAGCCTGTCCGGCGGCGCCAGGCCGCGCAGATGCCGGATGAGCGCCCAGAGCAGGATAAACCCCGCGGCGGGCAAGGCGAGCAGGGAGGGCGCGGCGCAGCCCTGGAACAAGGGGCGCAGGGCGTGGTGGCTGGACCAGAACAGACCCACCGGCTGGTCGACGAACAGGATGCAGAGGACGCACGCGCCGGCCAGCCCGCCCGCCGCCGCCCAGTAAAGCAGCTGGCGGCTGTCAGCGCGGGCGGGGGGCATTGGCGTCAGGGCAATAACACGGTGCTGCCGGTGGTCTGCCGGGCTTCCAGCGCGGCATGGGCGGCGGCGGCTTGTTCAAGCGGAAAGCTCTGGTTCACCCTGATCTGCACCGCACCGGAGTGCACGGCCTCAAACAAGGCGGCGGCGCCGGTTGCGATATCCTGATGGGTGGACATGTAGCTGGAAAAGGAGGGCCGGGTGAGAAACAGGCTGCCCTTGGTGCCTAGGGTGGAGATGTCCATGGGCGGGACCGGGCCGGAGGCGTTGCCGAAGCTCACCATCAGCCCCAGGGGCGCCAGGCAGTCCAGGCTGGTGTTGAAGGTGTCCTTGCCCACGCCGTCATACACCACCGGCACCATGGCGCCGCCGGTGATCTGCTTCACCTCCGCCGGCAGATTGGCATGGCCGACGATGACGTGGGCGGCGCCGTTGGTCTTGGCGATCTCGGCCTTGGCCTCGGAGGAGACCACGCCGATCACCTCCGCGCCCAGATGCCTGGCCCATTGGCACAGGATCAGCCCCACGCCGCCTGCCGCCGCATGCACCAGGATGGGCTGGCCGGGCTGGACCTTGAAGGTCCGGTGCAGCAGGAAATAGGCGGTGAGGCCTTGCAGCATCATCGCCCCGGCGGTCTTGAAATCGATGCTGTCCGGCAGCTTCACCAGCTTTTCGGCGTTGATCACGCGCTCGGTGGCGTAGGCGCCCAGCGGCCCGCCGGCATAGGCCACGCGGTCGCCAGGGGCGAGGTTGTGCACCTTCTCGCCCACCGCCAGCACCACGCCCGCCCCTTCCATGCCCAGGGTGGCGGGCAGCGGCGTCTTGTACAGCCCGGTGCGGAAATAAACGTCGATATAATTCAGCCCCACCGCCTCATGGCGGAGCAACGCCTCATTCGGGCCGGGTTGCGGGGTGGGAACCTGTTCCCATTTCAGCACCTCCGGCCCGCCATGGGCGTGGATGCGGATGGCTTTGCTCATGCGTGGCTGGCCTTGATTCGGGTTTCGAGCGCGAGCAGGAGCCGCTTGGTTGCCAGCCCATCCCCGCCGGCATAGCCGCCGAGCCCGGAGGCGGCGCGCACGCGGTGGCAGGGGATGAGGATGGGGATGGGATTGGCGGCATTGGCGCCGCCGACGGAACGTGGGCTGCCGCCCACCTGCGCCGCGATCTCGGCATAGGAGCGCGTCTGCCCGTGCGGGATGGCGCGCAGCGCCGCCCAGACACGGAGTCGATAGGGCGTGCCGCCAGGGTTCAGCGGCAGATCCGTGGGCAGGGGCGCCTCACCGTCGAAATAGGCGTCCAGCGCGTCCTTCGCGCGGCGCAGCAGGGCAGAGGGCTCCTGCAGGCTGCCCCAGCCCCATTCAAGCGCCACGATAGTTTCACCCTCGGCGAACAAAGTGAGGTCACCGACCGGCGAGTGCATAGAGAGTGCGGCCATGGCGACAAGGCTAGACGCAGCGCAGCACAGGATCAAGCGGGCTTGCGGCGCGGCCGCGCGATCCGGCAGACTGGCGGGCGTGATGGGGGCGGCGTTGGCACGGGGAGGTTGTGGTTTTGCGCGGCGCTGCGCGGCGTGCTGGGCGCGCGGCGGCACCTTCATGCTGGCGCTCGCTTTGGCCGCCTGCGCCGGTGGGCCGCGGCTTGAATCCCCCTCGCATTTCGGCAGGGCGACGGATCTTTCCTGCGTGCCCTATGCGCGGGATGTCTCGGGCATCCAGCTCAGCGGCAATGCCTATGAGTGGTGGGATGAGGCGGATGGCCTGTATCCGCGCGTGCACCGCCCCAGTCTGGGCGCGGTGCTGGTGCTCAAGCGCCATGGCGCCATGGATGTCGGGCATCTGGCGGTTGTCACCGCGCTTAAATCGCGGCGGGAGGTGCTGGTCACGCAGGCCAACTGGCTGCCCCGGCGCATCGAGCATAACCAGCCGGTGGTCGATGTCTCGCCGGAGAATGACTGGTCGGTGGTGCGGGTCTGGTACGAGCCCGCCCATAAGCTGGGGCGCACGCGCTACCCGGCCTATGGCTTCATCCTGCCGAACTGAGTAAGACCGGCGCCATGATACGCGGCGCCTTCACGGTCGGAGCATGGACGATGGCGAGCCGCGTGCTCGGCTTCGCCCGGGATATTCTCATCGCCGCCGTGCTGGGCACCGGGCCTGTGGCGGATGCGTTTTTTGTGGCGCTGCGCCTGCCCAACCTGTTTCGCCGGCTGTTCGGGGAGGGGGCCTTCAACGCCGCCTTCGTGCCCGCCATCTCCACCATCCTGCACAAGGAGGGCCTGAGCGCGGCCACCGAATTCGCCGAGGAGGCGACGGCGGTGATGGCCTTCTGGCTGGGCCTGCTGACCATCCTGGGCGAGATTTTCATGCCCGGGCTGCTTTACGTGCTGGCGCCGGGCTTTGTGGGCCATGGCGGCAGGTTCGGCATGGCCGTGGCGCTCTCGCGCGTGATGTTCCCGTATCTGTTCTTCATCTGCCTCACCGCCCTGTTCTCGGGCGTGCTGAACGCGATGAGCCGTTTCGCGGCGGCGGCGGCGGCCCCCGTGCTGTTCAACCTGTTCTCCATCGCCTCCATGCTCTGGCTCGCCCCCTACACGCGCAATCCGGGCTTCGCGCTGGCCTGGGGTGTCACGGTTTCGGGCATCGCGCAGCTCGCCTTGGTGCTGTGGGCCATACGCCGGGCGGGCATGCGCTTCATTTGGCCGCGCCTGCGTTTCTCAGCGCGGATCCGGCAGATGTTCCGGCGCATGGCGCCCGCTTTGCTGGGGGCGGGGGTGACGCAGCTCAATGTCTCCATCGACATCATCATCGGCACGCTGCTGCCCGCCGGCTCGGTCTCCATCCTGTATTACGCGGACAGGGTGAACCAGCTGCCCCTGGGCGTGATCGCCACCGCCGCCGGCACGGCCTTGCTGCCGGCGGTGACCAGGCATATCGCGCTGGGCGAGGAGGCGCAGGCGAACATTGCCCTCAACCGGGCGTTCGAGTCCGTGCTGATGCTCACCCTGCCCGCCGCCATCGGGCTGGCTGTGGCCGCGCGGGCGGTGATGGACGTGGCCTTTGTGCGCGGGGCCTTCACCGCCCATAACGCCGTGCTGGCCGGGCACTCCCTGGCGGCATTCGCGCTGGGGTTGCCGGTGTTCGCGCTGATCAAAATTTTTACCCCCGGCTTTTATGCGCGCGGCGATACGATGACGCCGTTGAAGATCGGCGTGGCGGCGGTGGCGCTGAATCTGGGGCTGAACCTGGTGTTCATGCACCCGCTGAAGGCGGTGGGCCCGGCCTTGGCCACCTCGCTCTCCTCGGCCTTCAACGCCGCTTGCCTGTTCGCTCTGCTGCATAAGCGCGCGCATTTTGGCTTTGATGCGCTCTCGCGCCACCGCATTCCGCGCATCCTGCTGGCCGGGGCGGTGATGGCCGCCGCCCTTTGGGGCGTGCAGCGCCTGCTGCCGCCGGGGGTGACGACGATTCCCGAATTCCTGCTCCTCGTGCTGGTGGGGGGCGTGTTCTATTTCGGGCCGGGCGTGCTGCTCCGGGCCTTCGACCTGCGGGAGTTTCTCGGCCTTCTGCGCCGCCGGCGGCGCAAGGCGGCGTGAGCTTGCCAGGGGCTGGCGGCGTGCCTATCCTGCGCGCCATGCAAATGCTTGCCTGCCTTGCCCCGCAGCCTTGGTGGCGTTCTTTTTAGCAACGGCACGGCATTTTCCATTGTTCAGTGCCGCCGCGGGTAACGGGCCGGTGCTGCGTGATGCTCCCATTGTCTGTTTTCCGTTTGGCGGCTAACCCGCTCACGCGAAACGGAGACGATCAACGACCATGGCCCGCATCTTCTCAGGCATCCAGCCGACCGGCACCGGCACGCTCGGCAATTATCTCGGCGCGCTGCGCAACTGGGTGGCGCTGCAGCAGGGGGAGGATGAGTGCATCTATTGCCTCGTCGATCTGCACGCCATCACCACCTTCCAGGACCCCGCCGCCCTGCGCGAGCAGACCTACGGCATGACCGCCCTGGCCCTGGCCTGCGGGATCGACCCCAAGCGCTCCATCCTGTTCCATCAATCCGCGGTTTCCGCCCATGCGCGCCTGGCCTGGATTTTCAACTGCGTGGCCCGCATGGGCTGGCTGCGGCGCATGACGCAGTTCAAGGACAAGGCGGGCAAGCACCAGGAGGAGGTGTCCACCGGCCTGTTCGTCTACCCGAACCTGATGGCCGCCGACATCCATGCCTACCACGCCACGAAAGTGCCGGTGGGCGATGACCAGCTCCAGCATCTGGAGCTGGCCAACGACATTGCCGAGAAATTCAACCATGATTTCGGGGTGGATTTCTTCCCGCGCATCGAGCCGGTGGTGCCCAAGGAGACCGCGCGGGTGATGAGCCTGCGCGATGGCACCAAGAAAATGTCCAAATCCGACCCGTCGGACCAGTCGCGCATCAACATGACCGATGATGCGGATACGATCTTGCAGAAAATCCGCAAGGCCAAGACCGACCCGGAGCCGCTGCCGGATAATCTGGCGGCGCTGGCGCAGCGCCCGGAGGCGCGCAACTTGCTGGCGATTTTCGCGGCGGTTTCGGGCGAAACCCAGGAGGCGCTGCTGGCGCGCTTCGCGGGGTCGGGCTTCGGGCCATTTAAGGCGGCGCTGGCGGAGGCGCTGGTGGCGCATGTGGAGCCCATTGCCACGCGCACCCGCGACTATCTGGCCGACAAGGCGGAGCTGGACCGGATTCTGCAGGAGGGTGCGCGCCGCGCCGGCGCCATAGCCGGGCCGATTGCCGACGAGGCGGAGCGGATCGTCGGGTTTTTGCCGCGCGGCTAGATCAAACTGCGTTTGGATTGAATCTCCGATTCAATCCAAACGCATGAAATTGACCGTTTAAACAAAGGGCGCTTTTGCGGCGCGGCGCTGTGGGCCTATGGTGGGGGCATGGTCTGGAAAACCGTCGCCCGGCATCTGCTCTCCCACGCCGCCCCGGCCCGCGCCGCCGATGCGCAGCTGGCCGATACCCTGCGCGCCCGGCTGGAGGCGGCGGGGCAAAGGCGGCTGGGGCGGGCGCTGAGCATCCGCCACGTGGCCGCGGGTAGCTGCAACGGCTGCGAGCTGGAGCTGCGCGCCACCCAGAACCTGATCCATGACCTCACCCAATACGGGCTGAGCTTTACCCCCAGCCCGCGCCATGCGGATATTCTGCTCATCACCGGCGTGGCGGGGAAAAACATGCGCGAGGCGGTGCTGCAGGCCCGCGCCGCCATGCCGGACCCGGTTTTCGTGGTCGCACTTGGCGATTGCGCGGTGGATGGCGGGGTGTTCAAAGGCTCCCCCGCCGTGGCGGGCGGGGCGGAGGCGTTTCTGCCGGTTGATCTGGTGATTGCCGGCTGCGCGCCCACCCCGGCGCAGATCATCCAGGGGCTGTTGGCGCTGGTGGAGGCGCACTCTGCGGTAGAGCGCAAGGTTCTGGCCTAAAGCGGGATACCCGCTTGAAACGCTCTGGTTGCGGCCCACATCTTCAGCCACGCCTGGCCGTTTCAGCGCGAAGCGCGTGCGCGCAAGCGTCTGAAACGGGATTTTATTTCCGAAACGACGTCTTGGCTGATGACGGACATTTCAAGGAGTCGCAAGAATGCCGTCAATGGGACGCGATCCCGCGTTAGGGAAGGCGAGGCGGGCTGTTTCGGGGCCGGTGCGCGAAGATGTGCCGTCTCGTCCGCATCGTTGCGCGCGCGCCAAACATTGGTGGCTGCTGGCCTTTGTGCTGGTCTTTCCAGCCAGCCTGGTGGCCGCCCCGGCCCGGTCAGCGATTTTATACCAGGTTGATCCCAGCTATGTGAGCATTCGCTTTGTCGTGGGAAACATGTTTGGCGTCTTCAGTACCACGGGCGACTTCAAGCAATTATCCGGCAGCATTCTGCTCGATCTTGATGCGCCTCAGCACAGCCATGTCGATGTGACCGTTGCATCCGCATCGATCGAAACGGCGTGGGACACGGCGAATAAAATGCTGCTCTCCCCGGCCTTTCTCGACCCGGCCCAGTATCCGTCGGTCCATTTTGTCTCCGACCGGGTTGTTCAGCTTGCCCCTGACCATGTCATCCTGCACGGTTATCTGACCCTGCGCGGCATCACCCGCCCGCAAGAGCTCGATGCCAGGCTAATAGATGAGCAGAGCCAGCCGGGGATGGGGCCGGTCGCCGATTTCGTGGTGACGGGACAGTTCAACCGCCATGATTTCGGCATGACAACGGATTTTCCCACGGTATCCTGGAAAGTATCGCTGAAAATCAACGCCCATATCTTTCTCACGCCCAAAGGCAGCAATGCCCCCTAAAGTGCCGCCGGCAACGTGGAGCGCCGCGCAGCGCCGCCTGCACTGGCTGGTGGCGGCCGGCGTTGTCGCCGCCTTCGCTTTGTCCCTGGTCATGACGCGGCTCAGCGATGACCAGCTGCTTTTAAAATTCCTCCTCTACCAGCTTCATAAAACACTGGGGCTGCTGGTCCTGGCCGGCACGCTCGCCCGGCTTGTCCTGCTCCTCCGCCATGGCCGGCCGCCTTTGCCCGGCAGTTTTACGCGCTTGGAAAAACGCGCGGCGTATCTTGGGCATGGTGTGCTTTATGTCCTGCTGATGGTTGTGCCGGTTCTCGGCTACCTCACCAATTCCACGTCACCGTCGCGTATCCCGGTTCTGTTCATGCTGGTCATTCCCCTGCCGAACCTGACGCCGCCGTCACAATACTGGAACGATCTGCTGGTCACGTGCCATCATTTCGCGGCCATCGCGCTGGTCGTTATTGCCGGCGTGCATGCGCTGATCGCCATTATTCACCAGCTGCGCGGGCAGCCGATCCTGCGCCGCATGTGGTCAGGCTGACGCCAGAACTGCTTGCCGGGAGGACGGGAACTGAGACGACCTGGCTTATGTTAGAAAGATAGAGGGCGTTTTACCCCGGCAGCTCGATCGACACCCGCAACCCCCCGCCCGGGCGGTCCAGGAGCAAAATCCCCCCGCCATGGGCGATGATGATGTCGCGGGCGATGGCAAGGCCCAGCCCGGTGCCGCCGGGGTCGTCGCTCTCGAAGGGTTTCAGCAGGGTTTCGCGTTTATGCTGCGGTATGCCGGGGCCGTTATCGTCGATGAAAATCTGCACGCTGGCGCCAATGCGCGCCGCACTCACCCAGATATGCCCGGCATGGCGGCGGGCATTGTCGATGAGGTTGGTCAGCGCCCGGCGGATGGCCTCCGGGCGCAGCCTCACGGTCAGATCATCGGGGGCGGAGAGGCTGATGGAGGCACCCGAGCGCCTGGCGGCGGCGCAGATCTCCTCCAGCAGCACCGGCAGGTCCGTGGCCAGCGCCTGCTCGCTGCCCTCGCCGCGGGCGAAGTTGAGATAGATGCCGATCAGCCGCTCCATCTCCGCGATGTCGCTTTCCATGTCCTGCATCTCCTCGGGCGTGATGCCGGGCTGCATGGCCAAGGCCAGGCGCAGGCGGGTGAGGGGGGTGCGCAGATCATGGCTCACCCCGGCCAGCATGGTGGTGCGCTGGGTGAGGAAGCGGCGCAGGCGTTCCTGCATGCGGTTGAAGGCGGTGGCGGCGCGCCGTACCTCGATGGCGCCTTCCGGGCGGATGGGCCCGTTATCGCGCCCCATGCCGAAATCCTCCGCCGCCTCCGCCAGCCGCTTGATGCCCCGCACCTGGGTGCGCAGGAACAGGGCCGCCAAGATGACCAGCAGCAAGGCGGAGCCGATCAGCCAGACCAGAAACAGATAAAAGGTGCCGATGAACAGCCGCTTGCGCGGCACGTCGATGCTCATCACCCCGTCCGCCATCTGGATATTCACCCGCAATATGCCGGGGCGCGCATGCCAGGCGACATTGAAGGGCCGGTGCAGATCCGCGGCCAGGGCGTCCGCGAGGTCGGTATCCACTGGGCCGGGCGCATCGGGCGGGGGCAAATGGAGCAGCGTCTCGTTTCGTAGAAAAACGGTTTGGAAGGTGAAATGCGCGTCTGCTTCCTGCATCACCAAAGCGCGGCGGGTGGGGTCGCGCTCGATCTGGTCGATCATGAAGCCGATTTCCCCGGCGGCCGCTCCGGCCAGGCGGCGGGAGAGCTCATCGAGATGCGTGCCGTAGAAAATTTGCAGCGCCACCGCCTGCAGCACCACCATCGGCACCAGCACGATCAGCAGCGAGCGCCCGAACAGCCCGCGCGGCAGCAATCTGCGCAATAGCCGCTCCGGCTGCAGCGGGCCCATGCGTAATTTCATCAGCGCGGCCTTATGCCAGCTTCATGGGCCGGGCTTGAGCACATAGCCCTTGCCGCGCACCGTCTGCAGAAAACGCGGCTCGCGCGGGTCGGGCTCGATCTTGCGGCGCAGCCTGGTCACCTGCACGTCGATGGCGCGCTCATTCACGTCGTCCAGCCCCAGCGTGGCGGCCAGCGCCTCGCGGGAGAACACCTCATGCGGGCGGGCGGCGAGGGTGGTGAGCAGGGAGAGTTCCGCCCCGGTGAGGCGCACCCGGCTGTGGGGGCTGATCAGCTCGCCGCGCTCGGCATCAAAGCTCGCCCCGCCCAGCTGCAGCGGCCCGCTTTGGACAACGGGCGGCTGGGCGCGGCGCAGCATGGCGCGCAGCCGTGCCACCAGCACCCGCGGGTCGAATGGCTTGCCGAGATAATCATCCGCCCCGGCCTCGAACCCGGCGAGAACATCCTCCGGCGTGTCGCGCGCGGTGAGCAGCAGAATGGGCATGGAGGAGGCGCGCTCGCTGCGCAGGCTGCCGGTGAGGTCGAGCCCGCTTTCGCCGGGCATCATCACATCCAGCACCATCAGGTCGAATTCCATGGCGCGCAGCTTCTCGCGCGCCTCGGCGGCGGAGGCGGCGCGGGTAACGCGGAACCCTTGTTCTGACAGGTAGCGCCCGGCCAGGGCGGCGAGGCGCGCATCGTCATCGACCAGCAGGATATGCGGCGCATCCTCGGTCAGTGCGGCCTGGGTCATGGGCGCCGGGTCAGGTTGTGCGCGGCGCCTTCGGCGCGCGGGAGGGCTCCAAACTCTCTATATAGGCGCGGCCCTCGGGACTGATGAGCCCGCGCATCACACGCTTGAAGCCCTCCACCGCCGGGCCGCCGGCTTCGCGATAGGCGGCCAGCAGCCGCTCGCGCTGGGAGTCGAACAGCCGGCGCTCCAGCGCGGCACCCTTTTCGGTCAGGGTGAGCAGGCGCTGGCGCCGGTCCTTGGAACCGGGCACCTGCTCCACATAGCCCTCCTGGATCAGCGGGCCCAGCACGCGCGTGAGGCTCTGCTTGGTGATGCCGAGAATGGACAGCAGCTCGCCCACTTTCAACCCGGGCTTGCGGCCGATCCAGTGCAGGCAGCGATGATGCGCGCGGCCGAAATTCAGCTCCGCGAGGAGCGCATCGGGCGGGGCGTTCAGGTCGCGCAGGGCGAAAAACAGCATATCCTGCGCGGTCTTCAGTTCATCCTCGCGTAAAAACAGCAGACTGGCGCCAGGTGCTGCGTGCGAGGCGCTGGGCAGGGTTTCCCGTTTTCCGGTCAGGTAGGGTTGAGTTGGGGCGTCAGGCATGGCAATTTCAATAACCAGTGGTTGGCCGCAATTAAGTGGTAAAACAGCTGACTTATACGCAAGATTTTACTGTCTGATGACAGTAGCTCATACGGAGAATTTTGACCATGGCACTCGTGCCCTTCGACGACCGCGATGGCTTCATCTGGTGGGACGGCAAGCTGATCCCCTGGCGTGACGCGAAGCTTCACGTCCTCAGCCATGGTCTGCATTACGGTTCCGCCGTATTCGAGGGCGAGCGCTCCTATGGCGGCAATATCTTCAAGCTGGACGCGCATACCGACCGGCTGATCAAATCCGCGCAGATCCTGGGCTATGAGATCCCCTTCACCCGTGAGCAGATCAACCAGGCCTGCAAGGACGTGCTGAAGGCGAATAACCTGGTGGATGCCTATGTCCGCCCGCTGGCTTGGCGCGGCTCCGAGCAGCTGGCCGTCTCGGCCCAGCAGACCAAGATTCACCTGATGGTGGCGTGCTGGGAATGGCCGAACCTGTTCGGCGCCGACCGCATGAAGGGGGTGCGCCTTGGCATCGCCGACTGGCGCCGCCCGCACCCGCAGACCGCCCCCACCGCCTCCAAGGCCGCCGGGCTGTACATGATCGGCACGCTCTCCAAGCACAAGGCTGAGGCCGAGGGCTTCAACGACGCGCTGATGTATACCTGGGACGGCTATGTGGGCGAGGTGACCGGCGCCAACATCTTCTTCGTGCAGGACGGCAAGCTGCACACCCCCATCCCCGATTGCTTCCTGGACGGCATCACCCGCAGGACCGTGATCGCGCTGGCCAAGGCGCGCGGGATCGAGGTGATCGAGCGCCATATCAAGCCCGAGGAGCTGGCGAATTTCGGCGAGGCCTTCGTGACCGGCACTGCCGCCGAGATCACCCCGGTGCGCCAGATCGGCGAGCTGCATTTCGAGCCCTCCAGCATCACCGAGACGCTGAAATCCGACTATGAGGCGCTGGTGATGATGGCGCCGGAAGAGGTTGAGAAACGCGCGGCCTGAGCCGTGAAAAAGGGGCCGCAAGGCCCCTTTCTTTTTGCCGCATAGGCACGATGGCGCAAAAGCTTAAGAAAACACCATAAGCTGGAAAGCTGACCTCCGGCCTTCATGTGCCACCTTGCCGGCATGGCAGATAACGGGCGAAAGCTGATCCCCCTGGAAGGGTTGCGCGGGATCGCCGCGGCAATCGTGGTGCTCTACCATCTGGTGCTGGCCTTCACGCCCAAGGGCGTTGGGGAGGTGCCGCATGGCCATGGCGCGCTGGACATCTTCACCCAGTTCATCCTCGGCATGTTGAATGGCGGGGCGGCGGTGGCGGTGTTTTTCGTGCTGTCGGGCTTCATTCTCAGCCTGCCCTTCGCGCGCGACAGGCGGGTGTCGCGCGTGCTGGTGGCGCTCTTGAAACGCTGGCCGCGCCTGGCCTGCCTGACGATGATCGCCTGCCTGTTCGCCTTCGTGCTGATCAGCTGGTCCGGCCATGAGTACAAGGCCGCGGCGCATGTGATCGGCGCGAAATGGCTGGCCACCCATGGCAATGCGCCGATCAGGATCGAGCATCTCACCTGGGACGGGGCGTTGCGCGAAGGGTTGGTCAATGTCTTCACCCAGGGCGAGGTGAAGTTCGATTCCCCGCTCTGGACCATGCGGATCGAGCTGTTCGGCTCCTTCGCCATCTTTCTCTCGGCCCCCGTTCTGTTTGCCATCGGCAGCTGGAGTGTGCGGCTGGGGCTGGTGGCGCTGGCCTTTTATGTCACCGGCACGGGCTATCCCTTCACCTTCTTCGCGGATTTTCTGACCGGCACGGTGCTGGCCATGCTGTTCGCGGAGGAGAAACTGCCGGAGCTGGGCAACATGACAGCTTTCGTGCTGGGCGGCCTGGGGCTGTATCTGTTCAGCTTCACCTATGAGCAGGCGCTGCTGATCCATGCGCCGCTGAAATTTTTTCTGTCCGCCGCCTACAGCCATTATGTGTGGGATGCCGGGGCGGCGCTGATCATCATCGTGCTGCTCGGCAATGCGGCGGTGAGCCGGGCGTTTTCCGGCGGCTGGGCGGTGTGGCTGGGGCTGCTCTCCTTTCCCATGTATCTGCTGCACGGGCCGATTTTGCTCTCCGCCGGGGCGGTCGCCTTCATGGCGGGGCTGGGCACGCTTGGGCTGGCGGGGGCGGCGCTGATGGCGGCGTTTTGTTCCATCCTGCTCACTCTGCTCTGCGCCCTGCCGCTGGCCTGGGTGGATAAGCTCTGGACCCGGCTGCTCTCGCGCCTGACCCGGCCGCTGACGCGCCGGACGCAGAAGGTGGGGGTGGCGTTTGCGCGGGCTGAGGGGTGAGGGAGGGTTGGGCTTTGAAACGCAAAGCGTGTGAGCGGGACGCCCGGATAACGGTCATCCCGCTCTTTAAACGAAAGAGACAGAGGGCGGTTCAGGCTTTAATAGGTCCGCTCGCCCATGACATTGCCCGGGGGATCGTAATCGCAGACCAGCACGTCGCGCCCATCATTCTCAGCGAACCCGCAGCCAACCTCGGTTGTCGAGCGCCAGACCATCTGGCTGTAATGGCCAACATCCTCCCAGTTGCCGGTGGTGGAGATATCCGGGAAGCTGCCATTCGTGAAATCAGCCTGCTCGCTGCCCCACAGATCAACCAGCTGCGTCAGCGACTGGGTGCCGGCCGCGGCCATGGCCAAATTCTGGCCCGACCCGCTATGCACGAGCTCTCCGATCTCGGCGAGATGGTCGGCCCAGCTCTGCGCCTTGGCCTCCAGCCGGTCGGACCAGTGCAGCGGCGCAAGGCCGAGACTCGTCCGGTAGGCGTTATGGGCGGCCAGAATCTCGGCGATGCTGTCGGGGTCCGCCTGGGCGTGCGCTGATCCGCCGAGAATCAGGGCGGCAAGGAAGGCGGCGATGGATAGTCTCTTCATTCAAACCTCTGTTGGTCCAGCTGGCGACCGGCGTAGGCCGGGTCGGCGCGGCGGATAACGAGGCGTTATGGCGCAGGTGTGGCGGCCCAGCTGTAATCCGCGTAATCAGTTTCGGTGTTGCATCTTTTTGCCGCGCATGGCCCCTGGCCCGGAGGCTGTTATGCGTCTTGGCGCTTAAATCTCCGCATTTCCGCCCGACAGCATGATCCCCACCACCTTCCCCGCCGCCTTGGCCTTGCCGGAGAGCAGGGCTGCCAGCGCCACGGCGCCGCCGGGTTCCACCACCAGCTTCAGCGTGCGGGCGGCGAAGTTTTGCGCGGCGCGGACCTCGTCATCACTCACCGCGAAGCCGGAGGTGACCAGGCGCTTGTTGATGGCAAACGTGAGCTCGCCCGGCATGGGGGAGAGCAGGGCATCGCAGAAGGGCGAGGCTTTCATGTCGTTGCGCAGCCGCTCGCCCGCCGCCAGCGAGCGGGCGGTGTCGTCCCAGCCTTCCGGTTCGGCGGTGTGGATGTTGGTGCCGGGTGATACGTCCGAAAGCGCCAGGGCGCAGCCCGCCGTCAACCCGCCGCCGCCCGCGGGGGTGATGAACAGGTCGAGCGTCAGCCCGGCCGCGGCGGCATCCTCCGCCAGCTCCAAAGCCGCCGTGCCCTGGCCGGCGATGACGTCAGGGTGGTCATAAGGCGGGATCAGCGTGGCGCCGGTCTCGGCCGCGATGGCGGCGGCGATCACCTCGCGGTTTTCGGTGAAACGGTCATAGGGCACGATCTTCGCACCCCAGAAGGCGGTGGAATCGCGTTTGATGGCGGGCGCGTCCAAGGGCATGACGATGGTGGCGGGCACGCCGAGGCTGGCGGCGGCGCAGGCAACACCTTGCGCATGGTTGCCCGAGGAGAACGCCACCACGCCGCGTGCGCGGATATCTTCCCCCAGGCAGAGCAGCGCGTTGGTGGCGCCGCGCAGTTTGAAACTGCCGGTGCGCTGCAGCACCTCCGGCTTGATCAGCACCGTGGCCCCCACCGCTTTGTCCAGCATGGCGTTGCGCAGCATCGGCGTGCGGACGATGCGCCCGTGCAGCCGCGCGGCGGCGGCGTGAACATCCTGGGGCGTGGGGAGGGGCCGGCTCATGGGCGGGGGAATTCCTTGGCTGGGGTCTCGGCGGTGATGCGGCAGAGTTTGTAGCTCATCACCTGCTGGTCGCCGCGCCTGCGGATGATGGTGCCGATCTCATCCTGGCAGGGCGTATCCGTCCGGCGGGTGACCAGCAGGCCGGTTGCGCCAGCCGGCGCGGCGACTGGCCAGTCAAAATAGCTCCAGCGCCGGCCGAAGCCGAGAACCGGGATGGTTCTGGGCGCATAGAAGGCCAAGGCGGAGGCGGTGGCGTAGTCGTCGGAGGTGAGGAAGGCCGGGTGGGAGGCGCCGGCCTGCGCGGCGAAATCCTGCCAGCCGGCCATTTGCAGGGCGGCGGTGTCGCGGTTGGCCGGAATCGGGAAGGGGGCGGCCAGGGCCTGCAGATAGACCAGGGCGGTGAGGCCAAAGCCCAGCCCCAAAGCCGGGCGCACCCAGCGCGGCGGCGCGGCCGCGGCGGCGAGGCAGGCGGCGGGGTAGAGAATGGCCACCCAGTTGCCCTCCACCCGGTTGGTCAGCACATGCTCCAGGAACACCGCCGCCGGCAGCAGGCTCAGCCAGAGCAGCAGCCGCGCGCCGGGGGCGGCATCGCGCCGCAAATGCCAGAGGCCGCGCACCGCCAGCGCCGCGATGAGGGGGGTGAAGAGCAGCGCCTGCCCGCCCACCAGCTCGCCGAAATACTGCGCGGCGCGGGCGGGGTTGAACCCGTCCACCCGGCCGCCCTGCTTGAAATAGCTGGCCCAGCCATGGGCGGCGTTCCAGCCGATATTGGGGGCGAAGAGCAGCACCGCCAGGGCGATGCCAAGCCACGGCCAGGGGGTGCGCAGCTGGGGCCGGATGGCGGGCGAAAACAGCGCCCACAGCCCCGCCCCGGCCAGGAACAGGAGGGCGGTGTATTTGGAGAGCAGCATCAGCCCGGCGATGCCCCCCGCCGCCAGCCACCAGCGCGGATTGCCCGACTGCACCAGCCGCGCCAGCGCCCAGACACCCAGCGTCCAGAAAAACAGCAGCGGGGTGTCGGGCGTCATGATCACGCAGCCCGCCCCCAGCATCAGCGTGGCGTTGAGAAACGCGGCGGCGTGCAGCCCGAAGCGGCGGTTGGGCAGGATGCGGTTGCCCGCGTCGTACAGCGCCAGCGAGCCCAGGGCCGCCGCCAGCGGCCCCAGCAGCCTGATGCCAAGCGCGGTGCTGCCGCACAGGGTGGTGCCGAGCTTGATCCACAGCGCCACCATCGGCGGATGGTCGAGATAGCCGGGCTGAAGATGCTTCGCCCAGGTGAAGTAATAGGTTTCGTCCGGCGTCAGCGGCAGGGCGGCGGCCAAAGCCAGGCGCAGCGCGGTGAGCGCCAGCAGCGCCGTGGTCGGCCAGCGCATGCTAGCGCACGCGCCAGACCAGGGTGGCGGACACCGCGTAATTCCACACCACCCCCACGGCCGCGCCCGCCGTGCCTGAGAACAGGCCGTGCCCGTTTTCCGCATAAAGCGCCTTGGCGATGCCGATATTGGCGATGGCGCCCAGCCCGCACACGACCATGAACAGGGCAAGCCCCCGCCAGGCCCGCGCCCCTTTCAGGCGTTGCGCCCGGTAGGTGAGCTGGTTGTTGAGCTGGAAATTCACCACCATGGCGACGATGGTGCCGATGGTCTGCGCGGTGCCGAAATCCGCTCCCGCGCCGCGGGCAAGCTGCAGGACCAAGATATTGACCAGCACGCCCACAACGCCGACCAGCGCGAAGGAGATGAAGCGCAGCGGCACGACGCCGCGCAGCGCCTTGTCCAGCAGCAGCCCGGCGAATTGCGCCAGCACCAGCACGTCCAGCTTGCTCTCGCCCGCCGTGCGGGGGCGGAATTTATAGGGGATTTCCACGATCTTCAGCACGCGCGGGGAGGCCAGAATGAGATCCAGCAGGATCTTGAAGCCCTGGCCCGTGAGGCGCGCCGCCAGTGCCTCGAACAGATCCCGGCGCAGCAGGAAGAAGCCGCTCATCGGGTCCGAGATGCTTGTATGCGTTACCGCCTGGGCGACGCGGATGCCGGTTTCCGACAGTTTTACGCGCAGCGGCGAGGACAGCCCGGCAGAATCACCGCCCTCCACATGCCGGCTGCCCACCGCCATGTCGGCC
Organism: Acidocella sp.; assembly: GCA_035499915.1. Lineage (GTDB taxonomy): Bacteria > Pseudomonadota > Alphaproteobacteria > Acetobacterales > Acetobacteraceae > Acidocella. The sequence goes on along the minus strand of DATJXU010000201.1, from coordinate 7,543 downwards.
CCGTTGCGCACGGCCTCCAGCATCAAGGGCAGGCGGGTTTCGTCATGCTGCATATCGCCGTCGATGACGGCGATATGCTCCGCCGAGGAGGAGAGCGCCCCCTCGATCACCGCCGAGGACAGGCCGCGCCGCCCGATGCGCCGGATGCAGCGCACCCGGGGATCGGTCTGGGCGATGCGCTTGGCCTGCGCACTCGTGCCGTCCGGGCTGTCGTCATCGACGAACACGACCTCCCACGCCAGACCGGCGAGCGCTGCATCCAGCGCCGCGACCATGGGGGCGACGTTGTCGCGTTCCTTATAGCACGGTACGACGACCGTGAGGGCGAGGGGCACGGGGTTAGAGGGTTTCGAGAACGGCCTCGGCGCGGCTGACCTCGAACCCGCCCGGCTCCTCGACCGCAACCTTGGTGACGATGCCATCCTCGATGACCAGCGCGAAACGCTGGCTGCGGATGCCCATGCCGCGGGCGATCAAGTCCAGCTCCAGCCCCAGCGCCTTGGTGAAGGCGGCGGAGCCGTCGGCGAGAAACTGCACGGTTTCGCCGGCCTTCTGGTCCTTGGCCCAGGCGCCGAGCACGAAGGCGTCATTCACCGCCATGCAGACGATTTTGTCCACGCCCTTTTCCTTCAGCTCCGGGGCCAGCTTGACGAAGCCGGGCACATGCTTGGCGCTGCAGGTGGGGGTGAAGGCGCCGGGGACGGCGAACAGCACGACCTTCCCGGTGCCCAGCAATTCCGTCGTGTCCACCTCGCGCGGGCCGTCCGGCGTGGCCAGCATGAGCTTCATGGCCGGAATTTTGTCACCAGTTTTGATCATTGTCTGCCTATTGCTCGTGGAACGGATGCACCTTCTTAGGCGAACTGCCCCCCGGCGTGAAGCCGGGGGGCAGGGCGGGCCGGGGCTGGTCGAGTGGCGAGGGGGAGAATATATTAGGGCGATGACGGAGCGTGAAATTTCAGCGTCGTACCAGCCCGGCTGGCTTACCGGCCAGGTGCTGCTCGCAATGCCCGCCTTGCGCGACCCGCGCTTTGCGCAAAGCGTGATCTTCATCTGCGCGCATAATGAGGACGGCGCCATGGGGCTGGTGCTGAACCGGATGGTGCGCAAGCCGAAATTCGACGCTTTGTTGCAGCAGCTTGGCGTCGAACCCCACCCGCCGCAGCGTGAGCTGCCCATGGGCCAGGGCGGACCGGTGGAGGATCATCGCGGCTTCGTGCTGCATTCCGCCGACTGGACGGGCGAGGGCAGCCTGAATGTGGATGGCGCGCATGTGCTGAGCGCCAGCATGGAGGTGCTGCAGGCCATCGCCGCCGGCGGCGGGCCGGGGCAGGCACGGCTGCTGCTGGGCTATGCGGGCTGGGGTGCCGGGCAGCTGGAGGAGGAGATCCGCCAGAATAGCTGGCTGACGGTGGCGGCGGATGACGAGATTCTCTTCGACACCGCCTACCAGACGAAATGGCAGCGCGCCCTTGCGAAGCTGAAGATTGACCCCGGCATGCTTTCAGGCGATGCCGGGCGCGCATGAAAAAACTCGTTATCGCCACCCATAATCCCGGCAAGCTCAAGGAATTCCGCACTCTTCTGGCCCCGCTGGGCTATGAGGTGACATCCTCAGGCGAGCTTGGTTTGCCCGAGCCCGCCGAGACCGCGCCGGATTTCGCCGGCAATGCCCGCATCAAGGCGGCGGCGGCGGCCAGGGCCTCCGGCCTGCCGGCGCTGGGCGATGATTCCGGCCTCTGCGTGGCGGCGCTGAACGGCCAGCCGGGGGTTTATTCCGCGCGCTATGCGGGGGATGATTATCCGGGCGCCTTCGTGAAGATTATCGCCGCGGCGAAGAGCAAGGATAACTGGGCGGCCTGGTTCACCTGCGCGCTGTGCCTGGCCCAGCCGGATGGTTCCACCGCCACCTATATCGGCGAGGCGCGGGGGCGCATCGCGCCCGCGCCGCGCGGGGAGAACGGCTTCGGCTATGACCCGATCTTCATCCCCAACGGCTATGACAAGAGCTATGCCGAGCTGGGGGCGCAGAAAGAGGCGATCAGCCACCGCGCCCGGGCGTTCGAGCAGATCCACGCCGTGCTGTCGGCGCCGGAGAAAGCGTAAGCCCCTGATTGAGGCTCTACTCTGGCGCGTTAGAGCCTAATCGCTTGAGGGTGGCGCGCATGCGTCAACCTCAACCTATCGCGCTCTAGCCAGAGTGGAGTTTACAACAGGCGCTCAAACCTTGCCGTGGCAGTATTTGTACTTCTTGCCCGAGCCGCAGGGGCAGGGGGCGTTGCGCGGCGTGGCGCCCCAGGTCTCGGGCCGGGCGGGGTCAACCTGCGTGTCGCCAAAGGCGGGCAGGGCGGCGTCGGTATTGCGGATCACCGGCTCCGCCAAGGCCAGGCCGCCTTGCATGGCGCCGGGTTCGGGGTGTGATTCCAGCACCGGCGCCGGGGCCGGCTCGGCGGGGGCCTGTACCGTCACATGCGCCAGCGCCAGGGTCACGCGCTCTTTCAAATCGTCCAGCATCGCGGCGAACATCGAGAACGCCTCGCGCTTATATTCATTCAGCGGGTCGCGCTGGCCGTAGCCGCGCAGGCCGATGCCCTGGCGCAGGTAATCCAGCCCCAGCAGATGTTCCTTCCAGACATGGTCCAGCGTCTGCAGCAGCACGGATTTCTCGATATAGGCGTGCAGCGCCTCGCCGAACTGCGCCGCCTTGGCCGCCGCCGCCTGCGTTGCCGCCTGCTCGATGCGCTCGCGCAGATGCACCTCGTCGATGCCCTCCTCCGCCGCCCATTCGGCGATCGGCAGGTTCAGCGCCAGCACGCGCGCGACATCGGCGGCCAGCTCGGCGGTCTGCCATTGCTCGGCGAAGGCTTTCTCCGGCACGCGGTTGGCCACCATGGCGGTGATCACGTCATCGCGCATTTCGGTGACGACATCCGCGACGCTGTCCGTGCTCATGAACTCGCGGCGCTGGGCGTAAACCTCCTTGCGCTGGTCGTTCATCACGTCGTCGTATTTCAGCACGTTCTTGCGCATGTCGAAATTGCGGATCTCGACCTTCTTCTGCGCCTTCTCCAACGCCTTGTTGATCCAGGGATGGATGATCGCCTCGCCATCCTTCAGGCCGAGCTTCTGCAGCATGCCGCCCATCCGGTCGGAGCCGAAGATGCGCATGAGGTCGTCTTCCAGCGACAGGAAGAAGCGGCTGGCGCCCGGGTCGCCCTGGCGGCCGGAGCGGCCGCGCAGCTGGTTGTCGATGCGCCGGCTCTCATGGCGCTCGGTGCCGATGACGAACAGGCCGCCCGCCGCCTTCACCAACTCGTGATTGGCGTCGATCTCCGCCTTCAGCGCCGCCGGGTCGATATCCGGCTCCAGCGCCAGGCGCATCTCGTAATTGCCGCCGAGCTTGATGTCCGTGCCGCGCCCGGCCATGTTGGTGGCGATGGTGATGGCCCCCGGCGCACCCGCCTGGGCGACGATTTTGGCTTCCTGCTCATGAAAGCGCGCATTCAGCACGCTATGGCTGATGCCCTTCTTGTTGAGCAGGGCGGAGATGATCTCGCTTTTTTCGATGCTGGTGGTGCCGACCAGAACGGGCTGGCCGCGCTTGCGGCATTCCTCGATCAGCTTCGCCACCGCCTCATATTTCTCGGCGGCGCTGCGGTAGACCTCGTCATCCTGGTCGTCACGCGCCACCGGCACGTTGGTGGGAATTTCCACGACCGTGAGCTTGTAGATCTGCTCGAACTCGTCGGCCTCGGTCATCGCCGTGCCGGTCATGCCCGCCAGCTTGGGATAGAGGCGGAAATAATTCTGGAAGGTGATGGAGGCGAGGGTCTGGTTCTCCTGCTGAACCTCCACATGCTCCTTGGCTTCCAGCGCCTGGTGCAGGCCGTCGGAATAGCGGCGGCCTTCCAGCATGCGGCCGGTGAACTCGTCGATGATGACGATCTTGCCGTCGCGGACGATGTAATCCACGTCGCGCGCGAACAGGGTGCGGGCGCGCAGGGATTGCTGCACATGGTGCACCAGCGGCACGTTGGTGCGGTCATAAAGCCCGCCGATCAGCAGCCCGGCGGCCTGCATCATCTCCTCGACCGTTTCGGCGCCAAGCTCGGTCATGTTCACCGTGCGGGCTTTTTCGTCCTTGTCGTAGAATTCATGCTTGCCGTCCGCGCCCACATCGCCGCGGGCCAGGAAGGCGGCCACCACCGTGTCCACCTGGGCGTAGAGGGTGGTCGGCTCGTCGGATGGGCCGGAGATGATCAGCGGGGTGCGGGCCTCGTCGATCAGGATGGAATCCACCTCGTCGACGATGGCGAAGCTGAAGGGCCGCTGGACCATGTCCTCCAGCCGGTACTTCATGTTGTCGCGCAGATAATCGAAGCCGAATTCGTTGTTGGTGCCGTAGGTGATGTCGGCGGCATAGGCGGCGCGGCGGGCGGGCTCCTCCACGCCGGGGACGATCACGCCGGTGGAAAGCCCCAAAAAGCCGTAGAGCTGGCCCATCTGCGCCGCGTCGCGGCGGGCCAGGTAATCGTTCACGGTGACGACATGCACGCCCCGGCCGTTCAGCGCGTTGAGATACACCGCCAGCGTGGCGACCAGGGTTTTGCCCTCGCCGGTCTTCATCTCGGCGATGCGGCCCTGATGCAGCACCATGCCGCCGATGAGCTGCACATCGAAATGGCGCATGCCGAGCACGCGCTTTGAGGCCTCGCGCACCACGGCGAAGGCTTCCTCCAGCAGGTCGTCCAGCGTTTCGCCCTGGGCCAGGCGGGCCTTGAAGTCCTGGGTTTTGGCGGCCAGCGCCGCATCGTCCAGCGCCGCCATCTGCGGTTCCAGCGCGTTGATGGCAGCCACCTGGCGCTTGAAGCCCTTCAGGGCACGGTCGTTGCTGGAGCCAAAGACGGCACGGGCGAAGCTGGAGAACATGATAGGGGCGAAATCCGCACTTACAGTAAGAGATTGCCCGCTGACATAGTCGCCAGGGCAGGCAGGGTCAAATGTTCCCCCGCTGTTACAGAACCAGGAAATCCCGTGGCTGCAATGGCTCAGGCGCGGGCTCGCCCCAGCCCGGCCGGGCGGGGGCGGACGATCATGCGCGGACCATGCGCTGGCGGCGGAGGGCAGGCCAAGTCTTGCCCGGCGCGGGGCTTTGCCGCATACGAATGGCATCTCAAAATAAGGTTTGACAGATGCGTCATTTGTCCACGCTTTCCGCCCTGGCTCTCGCGCTGGCCATGGCTGCTCCGGCCGCTTTCGCGCAATCGGCCCCGGCTGCGGGTTCCGCCACGGCGGGTTCCGACCCGGTGGTTGCCTCGGTCAATGACATCAAGATCCATATGAGCGAAATCCAGGCCGACGCGCAGAATCTGCCGCCGCAGGCGCAGCAGCTTCCGCCCGAGCAGCTCCTGCCGCTGCTGGTGAACCAGGAAGTGGACCGCAAGGCGCTGCTGATCGCCGCCCAGAAGGACGGTCTGGCGAGTGACCCCGACGTGGCCGCCCGCATGCAGGCCGCCGCCGATGTGCAGCTCGAGAACGCCTATGTGCAGAAGGCCGTGGCCGCGCAGGTGACCGACACCGCCGTGCAGGCCGCCTATAACCGCGACTATGCCAACAAGCCCGGCCCGGAGCAGGTTGACGCAAGGCATATCCTGGTTTCCACCCAGGCGCAGGCCGAGGATATCATCAAGCAGCTCAACAAGGGGGCGGACTTCGCCAAGCTGGCGGAGAAATACAGCATCGACCCCGGCGCCAAGAATGGCGGCGAGCTGGGCTGGTTCTCCAAGGATGAGATGGTGCCGGCCTTCGCCGATGCCGCCTTCGCGCTGAAGAAGGGCGAGTACACCAAGACCCCGGTGCAGACCCAGTTCGGCTGGCATGTGATCCTGAACGAGGGCCAACGCACCGCGCCGACCCCGGCGCTCGCCGATGTGCAGCAGCAGATCCGCCAGAAGCTGACGGACCAGGCCGTGCAGGGCACGCTGGACCAGGTGCGCGGCCAGGTGAAGATCCAGGTCTTCGGCGCTGACGGCAAGCCCCTGCCGCAGCAGGCTGCCGCCGCCGGCGCCAGCAGCAGCGGGCAGTAACGGCCATGGCCGGCCAGTTGCCCGTCTCGCCCTTGGCGCTGCCTTTGCCCGTGCTGGCGCCCATCGCCGGTGTGCGATTGGCGGTGGCGCAGGCCGGCATACGCTATAAGGGGCGAACCGACGTGCTGCTGGCCGAGCTGGCTGAAGGCACCAGCGTTGCCGGCGTGTTCACCAGGAACCTCTGCCCCGGCGCGCCGGTGACCTGGTGCCGCGAGATTCTGCCCGGCGGGCTGGCGCGCGGGCTGGTGGTGAATGCGGGCAATGCCAATGTGTTCACCGGCGTTGCCGGCATGCGTGCCGTGGAGGCGACGGCAAAGGCCGCCGCCGCCACGCTGGGCGCCGGGCCGGGCGAGATCTTCCTGGCCTCCACCGGGGTGATCGGCGAGAAGCTGCCGGCGGAGAAAATCGTCGCGGTGATGGACGGGCTTAAGGCTGACCTGCAGGCCGACCGCTTCGCCGAGGCGGCGGCGGCGATCATGACCACCGACACCTTCCCCAAGGGGGCGACCCGCACCGCGAAGCTGGGCGGGGTGGAGGTGCGGATCAACGGCATCGCCAAGGGCAGCGGCATGATCGCGCCCGACATGGCGACGATGCTCAGCTTCATTTTTACGGATGCCGCCATTCCCGCCCCCGCCCTGCAGGCGATGCTGGGCAAGAGCGTGGAGGGCACCTTCAACTGCGTGACCATCGATTCCGACACCTCGACCTCGGACACGGTGCTGCTTTTTGCCACCGGTGCGGCGGGCAACAAGCCGACCGAGGACCCCGGCGCGCTGGCGGATTTCCGCCGGGCCCTGCACGAGGTGCTGCATGATCTGGCGATGCTGGTGGTGCGCGACGGCGAGGGGGCGCAGAAGCTGGTGACGATCAATGTCGAAGGCGCGGTCAGCCATGCCTCGGCCAAGCGCATCGGCATGGCCATTGCCAACTCGCCTTTGGTGAAAACCGCCATCGCCGGTGAGGACGCGAATTGGGGCCGAATCGTCATGGCCGTGGGCAAGGCGGGCGAACCGGCGGACCGCGACAAGCTGGGCGTGGCCGTGGGCGGCGTGTGGATGGCGCAGGCCGGCGGCGTGGTGCCGGGCTATGACGAAACCCCTGTAGTGGCCCATATGAAGGGCCGGGAAATCGAGATCACGGTGGATATCGGGCTGGGCGAGGGCCATGCCACGGTGTGGACCTGCGACCTCACCCACGGCTATATCGACATCAACGGCGCCTACCGCAGCTAAAGCCCTGTTTTAAATTCATAAAAGTTTTTTGGGTGCCGCCTTTTTTACAAAAAAGGCGGCCTCTTTGCGTTTTACCGCTGGCTCAGCCCATCAGCCCTTCCATGCGCGCGGCCAGGGCCTCGGCCAAGCGGCGGCGCCAGGGGGCGCTGCGCGGGTTGGCCAGAACCTGATCCTCATGCACGAAACTGGCGATGATGGCGTTATAGCCCAGCCAGCGCAGGG
>DATJXU010000200.1:0-2061 GCA_035499915.1 Acidocella sp. | reverse complement strand
CCACGTGCAGGACATGCGTGCGCGGGCCGCGGCCGCGGGGCGCGAGGTGGGCGTGCTTGCCACCTGCCATGTCGTCTGCCGCGCGACGCAGGTCGAGGCCGAGGATACGTACGAACGTTACGCGGTGACCCTGGCGGACGAAGCGGCGGTGGACCGCCATATCGCCGGCAAACGCGAAAACTCGGGCAGCCACGATCCGGAAGCATATCGGCTGCACCGCAAACGCTTTGCCGGCGGCGCCGGCACCTTTCCCCTCGTCGGCACGCCGGAGACCATTGCCGGGCAGATGCTGCGCATGGCCGAGGCCGGGTTCGCCGGCACAGCCCTCAGCTTTTTGGACTTTCTCGGCGAATTGCCGCCGTTCCTGGAAAGCGTGCCGCCGTTGCTGCGCGAGGCCGGGTTGCGAACGGCGTAGGGCGCCTCATACCAATCGCCTTAAGTTCTGACTGTTGCCCACCCCCGCCGAGTGATTGATGCGACCCGCTGTGTATCGGCCATCAGGGTGTTCCAGGCGTCCTTGCAGGCGGCGACGATGGCTTCGTAGGTGTCCCAGAGGGCGAAGCTGAGTTTGTTGGCGCGCAGATATTCCCAGACGGTCTCGATTGGGTTGAGTTCTGGCGCGTAGGATGGCAGGCGCAGCAGCGAGATATTGGGGGGAATCGGCATACGGTCGCTGTGCTGGTGCCAACCGGCGCCGTCACAGACCAGCACGGCATGCGCGCCCGGGGCGACCTGCGTGCTGATCTCGGCCAGATGCTCGGCGGTGGCCTCGCTGTTCACGCCCGGCATGATGATGGCAGCCCCCACCGCCCGCTCGGGGCAGATGGCGCCGAACAGCCAGGCGGAGTCGTGACGGTTGTCGCGCAGCGCCGGCGGCCGCGAGCCGCGCGGCGCCCAGACATAGGTCAGTGTGCCTTGCTGGCCGACCCGGGCCTCGTCCTGGAACCAGATCTCAATCGGCTTGCCGGCGGCTTCGGGCGGTAGGACGCCGGCCACCAGATCGGCGAAGTTTTTTTGAATGTCTCCTGCGCCGCCGCATCCTTCTTCGGATGATACGGGCGCGGTTGCAGCCGGGTCATGCCCAACCGGCGCAGCAGCTTGCCGACGGTGCGCTCGTGCACCGACACCGCGTAGCGCTTGGCAATCTGCGCGCGCAGATCAACGCACCGCCAGCGCACCACCCCGTCCTGCGCTGGATCGGGGCCGGCCAGCACCAGGGCTTTCACCTCCTGCATCTGCTCGACGCTCAGAGCCGCAGGCCGACCGCTGCGCGGGCGGTCAGCCAGCCCGGCGATCCCATCGGCGTTGTAGCGGTGCACCCAGTCGCGCAGTGTTTGCCGATCCATGCCATGCGCCGCTGCCGCCTCCGCCCGCGATGTGCCCTCCAGCACCGCCGCCAGCGCCAGCAATCGGCACGACACCCGGCCGTCCCGACTGCGCAGCGCCACTTGCCGCAACTTCGCCGCGCTCAAATCGTTCCGCGTGATCGAAACCGCCCGGCTCATCGTCCGCTCCCAGAGACCCGCTCCAGGCAAACGAATCAGACAAACCTCCGAGTCGGGAAGCCTACGAGTCAGCAGTTTTGGCGGCTGGTATGAGACCGAGCCGATCCACCGCCACGTTCACGGTCTGCACGAAGTATCTAGCGTGCTGCATCGGCGCGAAGGCGTTCGCCGTTGGCAACCAAACTCGACAAGTCAACCGCGGCGGCAGCCCCGCCGACAAGGTCATTGTAACTGTGTCGTTGGGGTGGGCAACGGAGCCGCTGATCCGGTACAGCACTCTCAGCCCTCAATATCCTTCGGTATCTTGCCTTCATGGTCTCAAAACAAAATCTGCGCGTGACGGATTCTCGCGAATGATTCTTTGAACTTCTGCAATGACAGACGACTCGCGGTACTTCCCACAGACGGGATCCAGTGCAAGGAAGTTGAAACCGGCAAATGACTGATCTGCTCGCCTATAGCGAGACGCAACAAACGACACAGGCAAAATTCCACAAAGGATGTCAAATATTCGCACAGCCAAGTACAGAGCTTCATCATCATCGCTCATAATTGC
>DATJXU010000199.1:0-3250 GCA_035499915.1 Acidocella sp. | reverse complement strand
CAAAAAAACCCCCGGGCCAGAGCCCGGGGGTTTTTTATTGGCGGATTACATAGCGGCGCTGGCCACTCTGCGAATTGTACCAGACATCCACATTTTCTCCACTGGCGGGGTCCTTGAAGCTTTCGCCGGTGCGCTCCCAGCCGGGGCCGGGTGGAGCGGGTAGGTTGCGGTGATAATGACGCTCGAACAGCGTGCCCGCCAGCAGCAGCGCGCCGAAGACCAACAGTCCCAGCATGCCGCCCCAGGCCCCCAGAGCCAGCCCCAGCACCCCGCCCGCGCAACACAGCAGGCCCAGCGCCAGCACCACGGCGCGCAGCATGGTCAGGCGGGCTCCAGTACCACGGCGGTGCCATAGGCTACGATCTCACTCATCGTCTGGCCCAGTTCCGAGGAATCGAAACGCATCATCACAATGGCATTGGCGCCCATCATGGTGGCGTTGGCCACCATGCGGTCCACGGCGTGGCGGCGCGCCTCCTCCAGCATCGAGGTATATTCCTTGATCTCGCCGCCCAGGATCGAACGCAGACCGGCCATTATGTTGCCACCCAGCCCCCGGCTGCGGACCACCACGCCGAAACATTGCCCCAGCGTTTGCCCGATCCTGTATCCGGCGACGGTTTCCGTTGTTGTCACGATCATGGCCATGGGTCCTCTGGATGTTACGAAAGCAGAGCATGCGCGGCTGGCTTGGACAAGCAGAGCCGCCCCGTCGTTACGTTGGCATCAAATGCATTCGTGTTTTGTAATTTTGTTGAAGAACAATGAGTTATAAAGACATAATCAGAAATAATGATTTATTGGCCGTGTTGCGTTGCGGCGACTAAATTCAGACCGTTATGAATGGTCAGGATTCCCATGTCGTCTTTGCGTGACAGGTACAGCATGATCCAGCTTGACGCTGTCTCCCGCCGGACCCTGAAGGCCCCTATCTCGGCTGTCGGCCGTGGGCTGCATAGCGGCGCGGATGTTAGAATTACGCTGCGCCCGGCGCCGGTGAATACCGGCATCCTGTTCCGCCAGACCAATCTCGGCGTGGAAATTCCGGCCCGGTTTGACCATGTGACCGACACGCGGCTCTGCACGCTGCTCTCTCTGGGCGCTGCCAGGGTTGGCACCATCGAGCATCTGATGGCCGCCCTGGCGGCTTCTGGCGTGGATGATCTGGTGGTTGAGGTCGACGCGCCGGAACTGCCGGTGTTTGACGGTTCCGCCGCGCCCTTCCTGTTCCTGGTCGAGAGTGCCGGGATTGTGGAGCATGGCGGTGCCCGCCCGGTGCTGGAAATTCTGCGTCCGGTGCGCGTTGAGCAAAGCGGCGCCTTCGCCGAGCTGCGCCCGCATCAGGACGGCGGCACGGGCTTTGACATCTCACTCTCCATTGAATTTCAGGCGCGTGCCATCGGCGCCCAGGCCTATCATTTCCACCTCTCCGCCGAGGGCTTTGCGGCGGAGATCGCCCGGGCCCGCACCTTTACCTTGCGCAACGAAATCGAGGCGCTTCGTCAGGCTGGCCTCGCCCGTGGCGGCTCGCTGGCCAATGCCGTGGTGGTGGACGACGACAAGATCATGAATCCCGAGGGGCTGCGCTATGACGATGAGTTCGTCCGCCACAAGCTTCTCGATGTGATCGGCGACCTCTATCTGGCGGGCGCTCCCATTTCCGGCCGTTTCATCGGCTGTCGCACAGGCCACGCGCTCAATAACCAGCTTCTGCGGGCGGTGTTTGCGGACCAGGCCAATTACCGCCTGGCGACCGGCGCGCTGGAAGCGCCATTGCAGCTCACCGCGGCCTGAACAGATCCGCCTTGCACCGGCGCGGGGGCTGGTCTACCTCGCGGCAGCAACCATAGGAGCTGTCCATGACCGCCATTGCCGATATCGTCGCCCGTGAAATTCTCGATAGCCGTGGAAACCCGACCGTTGAGGTTGATGTGCTGCTGGAATCCGGCGCGTTTGGCCGGGCGGCGGTTCCCTCCGGCGCCTCCACTGGCGCGCATGAGGCCGTGGAGCTGCGCGACGGTGACATGTCCCGTTATAACGGCAAGGGCGTACTGAACGCCGTGCAGGCCGTCGAGGGGGAGATTCTGGACGCCATTGGCGGGCTGGACGCCGAGGACCAGATCGGCATCGACAATATCCTCATCGACCTGGACGGCACCCCCAACAAGGCCCGCCTCGGCGCCAACGCCATTCTGGGCGTCTCTCTGGCGCTGGCCAAGGCGGCGGCGGTTGATAACGGCCTGCCGCTCTACCGTTATATTGGCGGCGTCTCCGCCCGCACCTTGCCGGTGCCGATGATGAACATCGTCAATGGCGGCAAGCATGCCGACAACCCGATCGACATCCAGGAATTCATGATCCAGCCGGTCGGCGCATCCTCCATCGCCGAGGCCGTGCGCATCGGCGCCGAGATTTTTGCCACACTGAAGAAGCAGCTCCACGATGCCGGGCATAACACCAATGTGGGCGATGAGGGCGGCTTTGCCCCGAACCTGAAATCCGCCGACGAGGCGCTGGGCTTCATCGCCAAGGCTTGCGAGAAGGCCGGCTACAAGCCGGGCGAGGATATCACCTTCGCGCTGGACTGCGCCTCCACCGAGTTCTTCAAGGGCGGCATCTATGACCTCGAAGGTGAGGGCAAAAAATTCGATGCCGGGCAGATGGTCGATTACCTGGCCGATCTCTGCGCCCGCTACCCCATCGCCTCCATTGAGGATGGCTGCGCGGAGGATGACTGGGCGGGCTGGAAGGCGCTGACCGACCGCCTTGGGGCCAAGGTGCAGCTGGTGGGCGATGATCTGTTCGTCACCAACCCGGTGCGCCTGCGTCAGGGCATTGAGGCTGGCACGGCCAACTCCATTCTGGTGAAGGTGAACCAGATCGGCACGTTGACCGAGACGCTTGAGGCGGTCGAGATCGCGCACCGCGCCGGCTACACCGCCGTGATGTCCCACCGCTCCGGCGAGACGGAGGATGCCACCATCGCGGACCTCGCGGTGGCGACAAATTGCGGGCAGATCAAGACCGGTTCGCTGGCGCGTTCTGACCGTACCGCGAAGTACAACCAGCTTATCCGCATTGAGGCGGAGCTGGGTGGCACGGGCCGCTATTATGGCCCGATGATGCGCAAGATCTAAAAAAGAAGCGCCCTTTTAAAAAAGGGCGCCCCAAAATTTTTGAACATTTGGCCTGAGTTTGTGACTCCATGGGACGCCTAGGCACCCCATGGAGACAAGGCTTCCAAACCAAG
>DATJXU010000198.1:0-2462 GCA_035499915.1 Acidocella sp. | reverse complement strand
GACGATGGCCGGGCTGAGCGGCACCTTGAAGGATCTCTCCTCGACCCAGACGCCGAGCAGCCGCGCCGCCAAGCAGACCGAGCTGCTGAAGAAGGCCTATGAGAGCGCTGTTGCCAACACCAAGGAGCTGGGCGACCTGATCCAGAAATCCAATGCCGAGGCGATGGACAAGCTGAATGCGCGCTTCTCCGAGGCGATGACGGAGATGAAGGCGCTGCTCGACAAGAAGTAGGCCCGAGACTTTTCCAAGCGCCCGGGCGGGGCCATATTGGCGCTCATGTCCAGCGCCACGCTCCGCCCGATGCCGCTTACCTTCATCCCCGAAAAGCAGGCCCCGCGCCCGCTGCTCAAGCCCTTGCGCGTGGTCTCGGCGTACCAGCCGAGCGGCGACCAGCCCGCCGCCATCCGCCAGCTGGTGGGGGGCCTCAACGCGGAGGAGCGTGACCAGGTGCTGCTGGGCGTCACCGGCTCGGGCAAAACCTTCACCATGGCCAAGGTGATCGAGGCGGCGCAGCGCCCGGCTTTGGTGCTGGCGCCAAACAAGACGCTGGCGGCCCAGCTTTATGCGGAGATGAAAAGCTTCTTCCCCGACAATGCGGTGGAATATTTCGTCTCCTATTACGATTATTACCAGCCGGAAGCCTATGTCCCGCGTTCGGACACCTATATCGAAAAAGACAGCGCGATCAACGAGACCATCGACCGCATGCGCCACGCCGCCACCCAGGCGCTGCTGGAGCGTGGCGATGTGATCATCGTCGCCTCCGTTTCCTGCATCTACGGTATCGGCTCGGTCGAAACCTATTCCAAGATGGTGGTGCGGCTGGAGACCGGCGGGCGCATCGAGCGTGACGCGCTGGCGAAGGCAATGGTCGACCTGCAATATCGCCGCAACGATATTGCCTTCGCCCGCGGCAGTTTCCGGCTGCGCGGTGAAACCGTGGATATATTCCCTTCCCAATACGAGGACCGCGCCTGGCGGGTTTCACTCTTTGGCGATGAGATCGAAAAAATTTCGGAATTCGATCCCCTGACCGGCGAGCAGACGGCGGTGCTGGAGAATATCTCCATCTACGCCAATTCCCACTATGTCACGCCGCGCCCGACACTCACCCAGGCCATCTCGCGCATCAAGGTGGAGCTGAAGGAGCAACTGGACCTGTTCACGGCGCAGGGTAAATTGCTGGAGGCCGAGCGGCTGCAGCAGCGCACCACCTTCGATATCGAGATGATGGAGACCACCGGCGCCTGCAAGGGCATCGAGAATTATTCCCGCTATCTCTCCGGCCGCAACGCGGGCGACCCGCCGCCCACCTTGTTCGAATATCTGCCCGAAAACGCCCTGCTCTTCGTGGATGAAAGCCATGTCACGGTCCCGCAGATCGGTGGCATGTTCAAGGGCGACTATTCGCGCAAATCCATCCTCGCCGAATATGGCTTCCGGTTGCCCAGCTGCATCGATAACCGGCCGCTGAAATTCGAGGAATGGGAAAGCTTCCGCCCGCAAAGCCTGTTTGTCTCCGCAACGCCCGGCCCGTGGGAGCTCGAGCGCACCCAGGGCGTGTTCGCCGAGCAGGTGATCCGCCCGACCGGGCTGATCGACCCGGTGACCGAAATCCGCCCGGTGGAGCATCAGGTCGATGATCTTCTGGCCGAATGCAAGGCGGTTTCAAAACGCGGCGGGCGCGTGCTGGTGACAACGCTGACCAAGCGCATGGCCGAAGACCTCACAGAATACCTCACCGAGCATGGCGTGCGCGTGCGCTATCTGCATTCGGACATCGACACGCTGGAGCGCATCGAGATCATCCGCGACCTCCGGCTCGGCGCCTATGACGTTCTTGTCGGAATCAACCTGCTCCGCGAGGGGCTGGATATTCCAGAATGCATGCTCGTCGCCATTCTGGATGCGGATAAGGAGGGCTTCCTGCGCTCGGTTACCTCGCTGGTGCAGACCATTGGCCGCGCCGCGCGCAATGTCGAGGGCCGTGTGATCCTCTATGCCGATACGATGACCAACAGCCTGAAGCAGGCGATCGGCGAAACCGAGCGCCGCCGCGCCAAGCAGATGGCCTGGAACGAGGCGCATGGCATCACCCCGCAATCGGTGCGCAAGCAGATCGGCGAGGTGATCCATTCCGTGTTCGAGCAGGATTACGTCACAATCGCCCCGGTGAAGACTGCCGGCATGGACGAGTTTGTCGGCAAGGACCTCGCATCCACCATCGCGGCGCTGGAAACGCGCATGCGCGCCGCGGCGGCGGATCTGGAGTTCGAGGAAGCCGCCCGGCTGCGCGATGAGATCAAGCGGCTGGAAGCTCTGGAGCTGGGGCTGGAACCGCCCCCCGCCGCGCCCCGCACGCCGCCCAAGGTGAAAGGCCCGGTGCCGCTCGGCCCCGGCGGCGGCGGGTACGACCCGGCCAGCCGCAAGGGCAGGGGGCGCAAGCCACGCTGAACCTCCG
>DATJXU010000197.1:0-5011 GCA_035499915.1 Acidocella sp. | reverse complement strand
TCCTGTCGCTACAGTCTGCAGCCTTTGCCGGCCTATCGACCAAGGCCATCGCCGGGCTCACCACCGCGACGATCACTGCGATGACCTCGGCGAACGTCGCCGCTCTGACCACAGCCCAGGTGGCGGCCCTGACGTCGACGGAAATTTCGGCTCTCGGTTCGGCGCAGATCACCAGCCTCACCTCGGCGCAGATTTCGGCGCTCACCAGCCCTGAAATCTCGGCGCTGAGCACCGCTCAGATCGGCTACTTCACCGGTAGCCAGGTCCAGGACTTCACCTCGGCGCAGCTGGCGGTGATGTCCACGGCCCAGTTCAACGCTCTCTAATTCCGTCAAGCTCAACCAAAGACGGCAAGGCTCAACGCCTTGCCGTCTTTGGTTTTACCTCTACCAAGAATTGACAAGATCTTAAGGCTGTTGACGTACCACTTAGACCCGAGAGTGCCAAAACGGATTACAAGGAATGGACAATATCGACCTGCCTGTGAAAATGCCTCCCGCACCGGTGCCTTCTGCACCACTTGCAGGCGTCCCAGTTGAAAATATCATCCAAGCGGCGGGGCAAGCGGAAGCGCCGATTGCCCTCTATGAAGCATGGATTGCCGCAAATCCAACTTCCCCCATGCTTTGGGGGGCTTGGTTTAATCTTGGGGTAGCACTTGCCCAGATTGGAAACCCGGTCGAGGCTGCTCATGCCTACCAAACCGCACTCGCTCTGCGGCCCAACCTACATGCGGCTTCCGTCAATCTAGGGCTGCTCTTTGAGTCGGCAGGCCAGCCAGAACAGGCTCTGGATATCTGGCAACGGGCATTGCAGCCGGATGAAGCGCGCATAGCCCTGCAAATCCAGCAGGGACGTCTGCTGGAAACCATGAACCGCCTTGATGAGGCCGAAGCCGTCTTCAGCCGCATTCTGAAAATTGACCCCAACCAGCACGACGTTGTGCATCATTTGTTGCACCTGCGGCAGAGAACCTGCCAATGGCCGGTTATACCTCCTGATCCACGAAGTCAGGCGCTGCTGCTGCATTCGGGCCCGTTTTGCATCATGGCGCTTACCGACGATATCGAGTTGCAACGCGAAGCCGCTGGCACTTGGATTAAGCGCAAGACCAGCCCTGCCCCCCAGGGTTTGGCACCCCGCCATCCCTATGGCCATAAACGCATTCGAATCGGCTATCTCTCCTCCGATTTTTGCCGCCATGCGATGGGCTATCTCATCACCGGACTGTTCGAGCATCACGACCGTACGCGCTTCGAGATCTATGGGTATTGCGCAAGCCGGGACGATGGCAGCGCGCTGCGCCAGCGCATCCTGGCGTCATTCGACCATGTCCTCTTCGTGCGGGATCTGACCGACGAGCAGGTCGCCGAACGCATCCGCGCCGACGAAATTGACTTTCTCATTGACCTCAACGGGATCACTGACGGCAGCCGCCTTGCGTCACTGCGCTGGCGCCCCGCCCCGCTGCAAGCCACCTATCTCGGCTTCGTGGGGCCGATCCCGCTGCCGGAACTCGACTATGTGTTGTGCGACAGCGTCATCATCCCGCCTGAGCATAAGGGCGCCTACGGCGCCACGCCACTGCCGGTGGGGCCGTTCTATCAGGCGAATGATGACCGGCGTACCATCGGCCAGCCCCTGACCCGCGCCGATGAAGGGCTACCCGAAGATAAGTTCGTTTTTTGCTGCTTTTCAAAGCATTACAAGATCACGGAGCAAGTCTTTGCCTCCTGGATGGAAATCCTCCACGCCGTTCCGCACAGCGTGCTCTGGCTGGCCGAGGACAACGCCTTCTCGCAGGCAAATCTCATCGCCGCGGCGCGCGCCGCTGGGGTGGCGCAAGAGCGGTTGATCTTCTCGCCCCGCACTGACCCTGACCGCTACATGAACAGGCTGGCGCTGGCCGACCTGTTCCTTGACACCTTCCCCTACAATTCTGGCACCGTGGCGTCCGACGCTCTGCGCATGGAACTACCCCTGCTCACTCTATGCGGTCGCGCCTACGCCTCGCGCATGGCCCTGAGTTTGCTGCACGCGCTGGGGGCGCAGCGCGGAATTACTACCTCCCTGGAAGTTTATGTTCAGACTGCAGTGACGTTGGCCACAGACGAGGCCGCGTACCGGGCCTACAAGTCTCATTTCACCGCCGAGGCTTGGCACAGCAGCATTGGCAACACCGCGCGCTTCACCGCCGGGTTCGAGGCGGCAATCGAAAAGGTGGTGCGCGCGGCCGAGACCAAGCCAAGTGTTCCGCCGGACGCCTATGCCGATCTTGGCGCCGCCTTCATCAACCAGGGGCGCTGGCCCGACGCCGTGCACGCGCTGCGCGCAGCTATTACATATACGCCGGATGATGTGCTGGCGCGCATCAACCTCGCCAACGCCCTGATGAATACGGGCGCTTTTGACGATGCCCTCGCTGCTGCCCGTACTGCCCGGCAGATGGCCCTGCAGAATGGCTTCGTGCAGGCCACGTTGGGGGGGCTTCTGGGGGAGCTTGGTGATTGGCCGGCGGCGCTGGAGCTGTGCCGGCAGGCCGTGGCGGTCCAGCCAGACCTACCAACCGCCTGGTTCAATCTTAGCCACGCTGCCAAAGCGCTAAACCTCATGGGAGAGGCGGAGACCGCCATCCGTCGCGCCATTTCCCTACGGTCGGATGACGCCGAGTACCACTTTCATCTCGCTCATATCCTGCTGGTCACGGGCCGCCTGTCCGAGGGGTGGGAGGAATATGAGTGGCGCTGGCGTCGTTCTAGCTTTCTCTACCCCACCTGCGCGCAACCGCAATGGCTAGGCGATGATCTCTCCGGCAAGACCATTCTTGTCGGCGTGGAGCAGGGGCTTGGGGATATCATCCAGTTCGCCCGCTACCTGCCTCTACTGGTGCAGCGTGCCGCCAGAGTGCTGGTTCTGGCCACACCGCCCACGCGGAAGTTGCTGGGAAGCATCGAAGGTATCGAATTGGTAGCCAGTTTTGGGGAACAGGCTTTCGACGTCCATTGCCCGCTGCTCAGCCTGCCGCTGGCTTTTGGCACCACGCTGCAGACGATCCCGGCGCAGGTGCCGTATCTCTCAGCACCTCGGCGTCCAACGCTTCCGGGCGGGGGCCTCAAGGTCGGTCTAGTTTGGGCCGGCAATCCCGCCACCCTGCGTGACCGCTTCCGCTCCCCCGGCCTGAAGGCCGTCGCGCCACTATTTGAAGTTCCAGGTGTGGACATATTCATCCTGCAAATGGGCCCGGGCCGGGCCGGGCTGGCTGATTATGAATTGCCCGCCCATGTGCATGATCTCGGCGCCAACATCACCGACCTCGCCGATACCGCTGCCATCATGACCGGCCTGGATCTCGTCATCAGCTCCTGCACGTCGCCATTGCATCTGGCTGGCGCCCTAGGGGTTCCAGCCTGGGGCATGATCCCTTTCGCGCCGCACTTCACTTGGCTTTTGGAGCATGAGGACACACTCTGGTATCCGACGCTGCGGCTATTCCGCCAGGCTGCACCTGGGACCAACTGGTCTGACGTGATGGCCCGGATAACGGCGGCCCTGGTGGACCGGACCGGGGCGTGACGTCGCGCTGGTTGGGATGCTGGAGGCGGATTGGCGAGCGCATCGCGCCGCGGCATCCCAGGTGGGCTCTGAATGTATGGGCGGCAATGGCACGGCGTGGCGATGCCGAGGCGGCGTTTTTGGTGGGCGAGGCTGTGTTAAACGGGCGCGGGGCGGCGAATCGTCCGGCTACCGCCGCGCACTGGTACAGGCAGGCGGGGCAGGCGGGGCATGTGCGCGCCCAGTGCCGCCTCGCGCAGCTGCATCTGGGCGGCTATTCCGAGGCCGTTCTACGCAACGAGGCGCTTTTCGCCCCGCCAGCCGAGCCACAGGAACCGGACTATGCCGCCGCACTACCATGGGCGCATGCAGCGGCACAGACGGGCGATGCCGAGGGACAGACGTTGCTGGGGCAAATTCTCGCCAATGCCCCCCCGGAACTCCGTGACGAGGCGGCGAGCATCGCCGCCTACGCGGCGGCGGCGGCGCAGCGCCATGCGCCAGCACAGCTTGGCCTGGGCATTGCGTTGCTGCTGCGCGCCAGATCACCGCAGGATTGGGAGACCGCTTACAAGGAAATCGCCGCCGCTGCCGAGGCCGGATTACCGGCGGCGTGCTATCTGCTGGGCCTATGCGCCGAGCAAGGACTTGGCCAAACGCCAGATGCGGCCGCGGCCCGAAAACACTACACCGTTGCCGCCGAGGCTGGAATCGTCGCGGCCCAAACCCGCTTGGGACGCATGCTGATCAACGCACGCGCCTCAGATTTGGTCGGCGAAACCTGGCTGCGCCGCGCCGCCTTGCGCGGTGACACCGAGGCCGCCACGCTGGTGGGGCTGCTTCATGCGGGCGATGCGGAGGCGGTGCAGTGGTTCCGCATGGCAGCCGAGGGCGGCGGACTTACCGGTGCCTTCAACTATGCGCGTTGCCTTGCCACGGGCAGCGGCGTGCCACGCGACATGGCTGGCGCCACATTCTGGCTTACCAACGCAGCCGAAGCTGGATTCGCCGAGGCGCAGGCGGCGCTGGGCGCGGCATATATCGACGGCCAGGACGTGCCGCGGGACATTCGGCGCGCGAAATTGTGGCTGCTGCGCGCCGCCAAGACCGGGCATGCCGGCGCCATGTTCACGCTCGGTGTTCTCTACATCAATACGAGCACTTCCTCCGTCGGCCGGACCGCTGCACGGCGCTGGCTGGAAAAAGCCGCCGCCCATGGCCACAACCTGGCGCCGGCGTTGCTCGCCCAAACGCAATGAAGCATTAGGACAGGCCCTGGCCATCAAATGACATATACCACCATCCGTCCACGAGTGCCTTCCGGATATCTCGGCATAACAAGCGCGATCACGCTGAAAATTCAAGGAATTCCGCCGGAATGGCTGCCCCCATCGCTTCGTAGAAAGTCTAAAATCGATCCGCCTAAAGAGTGACACATGCCCAGTCGTGCTGATTCCGG
>DATJXU010000196.1:0-5468 GCA_035499915.1 Acidocella sp. | reverse complement strand
CGCCAGGCCTCGAAATGGGCAAAGCTCTTATCCAGCCGCCGCGTCTGGCCACGGTCCAGCCAGACCATCGAGCGGGAGAGATTTTCCAGAAAGCGCCGGTCATGGGAGATCAGCACCAGCCCGGAGGAGAGCGATTTCAGCTCCCCTTCCAGCCATTCGATGGCGGGCAGGTCCAGGTGGTTGGTCGGCTCGTCCAGCAGCAAAAGGTCCGGCTCGGGCGCCAGGGTGCGGGCCAGCGCGGCGCGGCGGGCCTCGCCGCCTGAGAGATGGCCGGGCTTTTCATCGCCGGTCAGCCCCAGCTCGCCCAGCAGATAGCGGACGCGGTATTCATCGTCATTCGGCCCCAGCCCGGCCAGCACATACTCCATCACATTCGCATAAGCCGAGAGGTCGGGCTCCTGCGGCAAATAGCGCATGGTGGCGCCGGGCTGGAAAAACCTTGTGCCGGAATCGAGGGCCACCTCGCCCGAGGCGATTTTCAGCAGGGTGGATTTCCCCGAGCCGTTGCGCCCGACCAGGCAGAGGCGCTCCCCGGCGCCGACGGAGAGCGTCGCGCGCTCCAGCAGCGGCACGGAGCCAAGGGTGACGGAAATATCGGTGAGCAGAAGCAAGGGGGGCGCCATGCGGGCTGTTTGGCGCAAGGGCCCGCGCGGTTCAAGCCGCCCCCTTTATTGAGAGAGCGGCTTGGCCGGGCCGGAGGTGGTATAATTAGAAGATGGCGGCAGCGGCGAAATCGGCGTTGGGGGGAGTTGCGACGTTGCCGCCTGCGGCGGGCAGCTGGCCTGGGCCGGGGCTTTGCCGTCAGCCGGGGGCGTGGCCGGCGCCGGGGCAGTTGCCGGGGCTGGGGTAACGGTATCCGGCTGAGGGCTGTCCGGCAGGCTGCCGCCTGCCTGCGTCTCGTCATGCTTGCGCTGATAGCGGCGGCCAGCCTCGAATCCCCGGTCATAGGCATCCACGGCCGTCTGCTTAAGGTCGGCCGCGGTGAGGTCCGGGGCGAGAGAGGTGGGCGGTTGGGCCGGGCTTGCCACCTGAGCGGCGCCACAGCCCGCGAGCAGCGCTGTAAGGCTGAACAACAGCAGCGTGCGGCAGGAACGAAAAACAGGCATCATCATTACTCTCTGCATAGCCCAGCTCCATCATCCCGTCACGATCGGGCTTTTCTTAGCCATGCGGCGGGCGCAAGCTGACCCGCGTGAAAACCTTGCTCATCATCCAGCACAGCCTCACCGGCGGCACCGCGCAGATGGCGCAAGCCGCCGCGCGAGGGGCTGCTTCAGAGGCCGAGGTGACCACCCGCCTGCTGCGCGCCCCCCAAGCCGGGCCTGAGGATGTGCTGGCCGCCGATGGATATCTCTTTGCCACGCCGGAAAACCTCGCCGCCATGGCCGGGCTGATGAAGGATTTCTTCGACCGCTGCTATTACCCCGTGCTGGGGCGCATCGAGGGCCGGCCCTATGCCTGCCTCATCTGTGCTGGAACCGACGGCACCAACGCCGCCCGGCAGATTGCCCGCATCGCCACCGGCTGGCGGCTGCGGGAGGTGGCGGCCCCGCTGATCATCCGCACCGGGGCGCAAACGCCGGAAGCCATTTTGGCACCAAAGCATCTATCCCCGGAGCCGCTGGCCCAATGCGCAGCACTTGGCCAGGCCATGGCGGCGGGGCTGGCGCTGGGGGTGTTCTAACCCTTCGCGGCCCCGGCGCGGGGCTCAGAAATTATGGAATTTCCGCACCAGATAGATCGGCCGCTGTTTGGTTTCGACATAGATCCGCCCGATATATTCACCCAGCACGCCGATGCTGATGAGCTGGACGCTGCCGAAAAACGTCACCGCAACGAAGATGGAGGCGTAGCCGGGGACGGCATTGCCAAAAACAATCGTCCTCGCCACGATGAACACCGCATAGACCAGCGCCACCAGCGCGCCGGCGCCGCCCAGATAGGTCCAGATCTTCAGCGGCGTGGTCGAGAAGCTGGTAAACCCCTCCAGCGCGAAATTCCATAGGCGCAAGCCGGAGAACTTGCTCTTGCCCGCCGCGCGCGGCGTGCGCGTATAGTCCAGAACCACCGTCTTGAAGCCAAGCCAGGCGAACAGCCCCTTCATGAAGCGCTGGCGCTCGGGCAATTGCTTCAGCGCCTCCACCACCGCCCGGTCCATCAGCCTGAAATCGCCGACATTCTCGGGCAGCTCGACATTCGAGATATAGCCGTTGAGCCGGTAGAACAAAGCCGCCGTGCCGCGCTTCAAGGCGGTGTCGGTCGAGCGGTCCGTGCGGCGGGCCAGCACCACCTCCGCGCCCTCCCGCCAGGCGGCGACCATCCGGGCGATCAGCGCCGGCGGGTCCTGCAGATCGGCGTCGATGGGGATCACGGCCTCGCCGCGCGCGGCCTCCAGCCCGGCGGTCAGCGCCGCCTCCTTGCCGAAATTGCGGGAAAATTCGACCACACGGAAGCGCGAATCGGCGGCCGCCAGCGCCAGCAGCCCGGCCAGCGTCTTGTCCCGGCTGCCGTCATCCACGCAGATGATCTCCCATTGCGTTTCCGGGATGGCATCCAGCGCCGGCAACACCGCGGCCGCGAAGGTGCCGATCGATTCTTCCTCGTTGTAAAACGGCACGACGAGGGAGATCAGCTGCGGCATGGACCTTCTGGCGTTGGCGGGGAGCCCCCAAGGGGTGGCTATGCCAAGCTTTCAAGCATAGTTACGAGGACATATCCACCAGCGCCGCGCTTCACTAAACCTTGCGCCCGCATTCGCCTCCAAAACCAACTTGATAATAAATCCAGTCATTTTTCGCATTGCAGGCAAGCTTTTCCATAATTCCGGTTTTGCCTTAGAAAAAGGCTACGTTGCCCCGATGGCGGGCCATGCAACAAATATCCAGCCAATGAGTTCGGAATGCTGACATGATCTTTCACTGGCTGTTCATCATCAGCACGCTTATCCTCTGCGCCGTGGCGGCGATGCCGACGCGCGGCTGGCTGGCCCTGGCGGAGCGGGTGAAGTCCAGCACCGTGCGGCGGCGGCAGAAACGGCTGGAAGAGGCGCTGGCCGCACAACGCCGCCCCTTCACGCCGGATGAGAGTTTTCTGGACCGTGGCGTGGGGCTGGCGCTGGACCATGCTCAGGGGCTGGTGTTTCTGGCCGTGCCCGACGGCACGCAAACGCGGGCCGAAATCCTGCCGGCCTCGGCCCTGGGCGCGCATGCGGCGCGGACAAGGCTTGAGAACGGCTTCCAGGAGCATTTCGTGGAAATCTCCGCGCCCGGCGCGGCCCGCCCCTCCTGGCGGCTGCCTTGCGGCGATGCCGCCCTGGCCTTCGAGGTGGATAGCGCGCTCTCCCGGCTCTAGGTCCCGTCTGCATTCATCGCAACCAGATCATGACGCCGGCGTGCCAACCTCAAACGATCATATTCTCATCACGCACGCACGGCGTGGCCGCCGGCGCTGGCCACCCGCTCCAGCAAATTCCGCACATCGGTCTCCGGCATTGGCCGGCCCAGCAGAAAGCCCTGGACCTGCCCGCACCCGGCCTGGCGCAGAATATCGAGCTGCTCCTGCGTCTCCACCCCTTCGGCCAGCACCGCCATGCCCAAAGCCGCGCCAAGGCCGATGATCGCCCTGGTGATGATCCGCGCATCCGGGCTGGCGGCGATCTCGCGGGTGAAGGATTTGTCGATCTTCAGCCGCTCGAAGGAAAAACGGTGCAGATAGCCGAGGTTGGAATAGCCGGCGCCGAAATCATCGATGGCGAAGCTGACGCCGCCTGCCTGCAGCGCCCCCAGGCTGGCCAGAACCTCGCCGGTCTGTTCCACCATCGCGCCTTCCGTCAATTCCAGCTCCAGCCGGTGCGCCGCCAGCCCGGTGCGCGCCAGCGCCGCCCGCACTTTCTCCGGCAATGATATGTCCTTCAGCTGCATGGGGGACAGGTTGACCGCGACGCGCAGATCCTCCGGCCAGGCGCAGGCGGCGCGGCAGGCTTCCTCCAGCACGTAATCGCCCAGCGCCGTGATCATGCCGCCCGCCTCGGCGACGGGGATGAACTCATCCGGCCCGATCATCCCGCGCGCCGGGTGCTGCCAGCGGGCCAGCGCCTCGAAGCCGCGTAGCTTCAGGCTCCGGCAATCGAACAGAGGCTGGTAGAAGAGCAAAAACTCGCGGTTGCGCAGCGCGCCCTGGAATTCCTGCTCAAGCTGGTGGCGGCGCAGCAATTTGGCGCTCATCACCTCCGTGAACAGCCTTATTTGCCCGCCCCCGGCGGCCTTGGCCTCGCGCAGCGCGATATCGGCGGCGCTGAGCAGCGCCTCCGCGCGCTCCCCGCTGCCATCGCTGCGCACCAGCCCGGCGCAGGCGCCGATCTGCACTGTCACGCCATCGACCAGGAAAGGCTCGGACAGGCAGGCGATCAGCTTGCGGGCCAGCGCCATGTCCGCCTCGGGGGCCAACGCCCTGGCCCGCAGCACCACGAATTCATCGCCCCCCGGCAAGGCGAGGATATCCTCCTGCGCCAGACATAAGGCGAGGCGCTCGGCCCCCTGGCAGAACAGCTTGTCCACCACGTCCCGCCCGAACAGGTCATTCACCGGCTTCAGCCGCTCCAGCCCGATGCTGACCAGCACCAGCCGCCCGGTGGCCAGCTCCTCCAGCCGCTCGCGCAGGCCGCGGCGGTTGAGCAGGCCGGTGAGGTCATCATGCCGGGCGAGATAGCCGAGGCGCCTGGCCTCCTGCTCGCGTTCCCCCAGCTTGGCATCCGCCGTGGCGCTGATCAGCAGCGTGACGAGGAGCAGCAGGCTGACCCCGGCGATGGCGGCGGCGAGACTGCCCTTGTCCACCCCGGCGATGGCCGGCAGGATCTTCCATCCCGGCTGGGGGGACAGCACCAGCCCGCCCATGGCGGTAAAATGCAGCCCGCATATGCCGGCGGTCAGAAGCAGGCTGGCCCGCACCGGCTGGCCCGTGCCGGTATGCAGCCTGTCGCGCATGGCAAGCGCGGCGAAGACCATGCCGGCGGCCACGCTGCCCACCACGAAGACCGGTTGATAGGCAAAGCTGCCGCACAGCTCCATCGCCGACATGCCGATGAAATGCATCGCCGCGATGGCCCCGCCCAGCAGCACGCCTGCCAGCGCCCAGGCCAGGCGCAGCTCCCGCTGCCAGACAAGCAGCGCGAAGGCCGGAACCGCGCCCAGCACCGCCGCCAGGATGGAGAGCGCCGTGCGCCCGGCATTGTAATAGATCGCCACCCCCGGGTCGAAGGCGAGCATGGCGATGAAATGCGTGGCCCAGACATCCGCCCCAAAGCACAGGCACAGCGCCAGGAACCAGGATAAACGGCGCCCCCCCTGCAGCGCCCTGGCGCGGCGCAGCAGGATCATCACCGCATAGGAGCCGGTGAGGCAGAGCACCAGCGCCAGCCCCACCAGCATCAGGCTGAACTGGCTGACCCATAGCAGCAGACCCGGCAC
Organism: Acidocella sp.; assembly: GCA_035499915.1. Taxonomy (GTDB): domain Bacteria; phylum Pseudomonadota; class Alphaproteobacteria; order Acetobacterales; family Acetobacteraceae; genus Acidocella. Next base: position 3 of record DATJXU010000196.1, on the reverse strand, counting down.
ATA
>DATJXU010000195.1:0-2649 GCA_035499915.1 Acidocella sp. | reverse complement strand
TCTGCCTGATCAAGCTGCCGGATTTGCAGGAGGTGGCCGTGGCCGTGGCCGGGGGAATGCTGGAAGAGCCGCTTTACATCTCGCCGATGGGGCCGATCTCGCCGCTGGACATCATGTTCGGCCACCGCGCCTCGATGACCGGCGGCAATCTGTTCATGGCGCACCGCACAGGCTTCACCCAGGCAACGCTGGGGGCGGCGCTGATCGAGGCCGGGTTCGCCGCCGTGATGGTGCAGCGCGAGCCGGGTGCCTATTGCCTCACCGCCATCGCCTTCTGCACGCAGCCCTCGCCAGGGTGGCAGAAGGAGGCGCAGGCGGCGTTGCTCAAGCCCGGTGAACCGGCAATGCTCTATGCTCAGACGCAGCCCACCTCTGCGGCCCAGGCCCAGTTCAGCCTGGCCCTGCGCTGTGTTGCCGAGGGCAGGGCGCAGGAAGCCATCGACGCCTATCGCCGGGCCATCGTCCTGCAACCGGATTTCCCCGATGCCTATGTCAATCTCGGCGTGCTGGTGCTCTCGCTCGGCCAGCGCCAAGAGGCGATGGCGCTGTTCCGCCGTGCCATTGAGCTCAACCCGCGCCACGCCTTGGCCCATGGCAATCTGGGCAAGGCCCTGCATGATGACGGCCAACTGGATGCGGCGGTGGAGGCCTACCGTGCATCCTTGGCGCTGCAACCCGCCAGTGCCGAAACGCTGATGAATTTTGGTGCCACATTGCTCGACCGGCAGGATTGGCCAGCGGCGGAAGAACTGACGCGCCAAGCATTGGCCCTGCGGCCGGACTCGATTTTGGCGCTGGCCAATCTCGGCACAGCGCTGCTGCGCCAGGGGCGCTATGATGAAGCCCAGGCCGCCTGCCAACGGGCTGTTGCCCTACGCCCGCAAGGGGCGGAGGTACAGGCTAGCCTGGGCGGCGCCCTGCTGGAACTGGGCGGCTGGCAGCTGGCGGCGGAGTTGTGCAGCGCGGCCATAGCGCTCAACCCGCTTCTGCCCTCTGCCCATTTCAACCTCAGCCACGCCCTGAAGGCGCTGAACCGGCTGGAGGATGCGGCCCGGGCCGCTCGCGCGGCCATCGCGCTGCGCCCCGATAATGCCGAATATCATTTCCACCTCGCCCATATATTGCTGCTGCAAGGCGATCTCCCGGCTGGCTGGGCGGAGTATGAGTGGCGCTGGAAGCTGCCGGAATTCGCCTGGGCGCAGGGGCTGCACCTCGTCTCGTCGCAATGGGCGGGGGAGGATATCAGCGACAAGACGATCCTGATCTATACCGAGCAGGGGTTGGGCGACATCATCCAGTTCGCCCGTTATCTGCCCCGGCTGGTTTCCAGGGCCGGGCGGGTGGTGGTGGCGGCGCATCCGCCGGTGCGCCGCCTGCTGGAGAGCATTGAGGGCATTAGCGTGGTGTCGCTCTCAGACAACCCCTTGCCGAAGCACCACGTGCACTGCCCGCTGCTCAGCCTGCCGCGCCTGTTCGGTACAACACTTGCGACCATTCCCGCCGCCGTGCCGTATCTGCACCCAGATCCCAAGGCGCGGGCGGGCTGGGCACGGCGGTTGCGTGGCGAGAGATTGCGCGTTGGCATTGTCTGGGCGGGCAATCCGGCGGTGCAGCGTGACCGTTTCCGCTCGCCCGGCCTTGCCGGCGTATTGCCGCTTTTCAACGTGCCGGGGGTGGATTTCTATATCTTGCAAATGGGCCCGGGCCGGGCGGCGCTGGCGGAGCATATTCTGCCGCCGAATGTGGTAGATCTGGGCGAGGAGATCAGCAACCTGACCGACACGGCGGCGATCATGCCGGCGCTGAATCTGGTGATCAGCTCCTGCACCGGGCCGTTGCACCTCGCCGGGGCGCTGGGCGTGAAAGCCTGGGCGATGCTGCCCTTCGCGCCGCATTTTCCCTGGCTGCTCGGGCGCGAGGACACGCTTTGGTATCCGAGCCTGCACCTGTACCGCCAGGATGCGCCCGGGCGGGACTGGGCCGGCCTGGTGGCGCGCATGGCGGTGGACCTTGCAGCGCTGGCGCAGAAAAAAGCCGGAAAAGTGCCCGCAAAACCCCTTCAACGGGCTGATAGCGCCGAGGAAATGGCATGAGACAGACCATCAACCACTTCACCATGCTTGAATCGGTGTATGGCAAGTACATTCTCAACCGGCACTGCGCCTATCAGGCGGATTTTCTGGTCAAAACCGGCTACCCGCATATCGAGCAAGAACTGACGAAAATACTGACCATTGTGAACACCTTGCCGGAAGGCTGCGTGGTGGTGGATGCCGGAGCGAATATCGGCCTTGTGAGCATACCGGTGGCGCAGGAGATCAAGGCGCGGGGCGGCGTGGCGCAGGATTTCGGCCTCTACAGCCTGACTGCCCCGGCCAGCGGCGCGCAGGAGGAGGTTGCTCTCACTGCCATTGATGAACTTGATCTGCCTGGGCTCGATTTTCTGAAAATCGACGTTGAAGGCATGGAACCCGACGTGCTGCGCGGCGCGCGGCGGGCGATTCATGAGTTCCGACCCTGGTGCTGGGTGGAATATTGGAAGGTCGATATCCACGCTATTAAGGCGGCTTTCGCCGGGCAGGATTACCGCTTCTTTCCCATGGACCGGCTGAACCTGCTCTGCGCCCCCGCCGAGCGGCTGGCGCAATC
>DATJXU010000194.1:0-9258 GCA_035499915.1 Acidocella sp. | reverse complement strand
CGACCGCAATAAATTAATCGTCAAAACGCGCCAAAACGTCTAATCTATCGCCTGTGCACAAAACGCTCTGACTTTGGTCCCGTAATCAATAAAATAGGGTGGTGGCAATGAAACAGCGGGTTCTTGGCTTGGCTTTGGCGTTTTCACTGGCCCTGGGGGGCGCGGCGGGGGCCGACACATCGGTCACGGAAGACCCCGTCCTGGCCAAGCTGCAGCAGATGGTCGGCAATCTCGGCTACACCACCACGCTGGCGAGTGATAACCAGTCCTTTGGCATCCAGTGGCAAGGCAATTATAATTATACGATCCGTTTCGACACCTCCAAGGACGACTCGCTGGCCTATGCCTATGTAAAGCTTGGTAATTACGGCCCGGACCAGCTGGCCAAGCTGGATTTCGCCAAGCTGCTTGAAATCAGCGACGCCGGTGATTTTTATTTCTCCATGGAGAAGCACGCGGATGGCAAAAGCGAATCCCTCTATGCCAACACGCTGTTAGCATTGAGCGGGCTGACACCCGAGGCGCTGCGCGGCCTGCTGCAATCCATGGCCAGCAAGCTCGATGACAGCGCCGCGATCTGGGACCCCAGCCTCTGGAAGTAACCCTGGTTTGACGGCGCCTGCCGGCCGGGCATACTGCGCGGCATGAAGCTTCATGCAATCGCCCTGCTGGCGGCCCTGGCCCCTTGGCCCGCCCTGGCCGCCAATGACCTTGCCAGCCAGCTCACCGGCCAGCATGCGGTCTATACGCTCAGCCTGTCCAAGCTGCGCACGCATGACATTACCGGCGCCACGGGGCAGATGAAGTTCGACGTGGTGGATGGCTGCACCGGCTGGGCCACCACCCAGCACATGACGCTGATCCTGCGCAACGTCGATGGCTCGCTGACCAAATCGGTCAGCGACTACATCACCTGGGAGAGCAAGGACGGCAAAACCCTCACCTTCACCCTGCGCGAGAGCGATAATGACGGCAAGGTGAAGATCGACGATGCCGGCACCGCCACCCATACCGGCGCGGATGATAGCGGCGTGATCAACCACACCACCCCCGCCAATACCGAGCTGAAGATGCCGCCGGGCACCTTGTTCCCCATGCAGCATACCGAGGCGCTGCTGGCCGCCGGGCGCGCGGGGCGCAAATTCACCGCTCCGCTGCTGTTCGACGGCACCTCCGCCGACGGCGCCCAGGCCAGCTTCATCACCGTGCTCGGCCATCACGGCCCGGAAACGGCGAAATGGCCGGACCTCGACAAATACGCCAGCACGGATGTCGACATCGCCTTCTTCGAACGCAAGAATGACGACGAGACGCCGGATTTCCGCACCTCGATGCGCTATTACGAGAATGGCGTGGCGACCGCGCTGGTGCTGGATTTCGGGGATTTCGTGATGACCGGCAAGCTCGCCTCGCTGAGCGTCCCGCCTTCGGCTTGCCCGCAGGCAAAGGCGCCCTGAGCAGGGCGGTCCGCCGCCCTCTCCAGGCCGGGCTTACTCCTCGGAAATGTGCAGCCGCAGCTTGGCCCTGGCATGCTCGTTGCCGCCATCCACCAGGATGGAGAGCAAAGAGAGGAAGAGTTCCTGCTCCGTCAGGTCCAGCGGCGCCATGATGCGCTCACTGGCGCGTAAGACGGGTTTTTGCATCTTGCCCAGGATCGTCTTGCCCTTGGTGGTGAGATGGAGCAGCTTCTGCCGCTGGTCAGTGCGGCTCACGGTGCGGCGGATCAGCCCGCCGTTTTCCAGCCGTGCCGCGACGCTCGCCAGCGTCGCGCGGTCCACGCCGATCTCTTCCGCGATGGCGGACTGGTCCCGGCCGCCTTGCCTGGCCACCGCGCCGAGCACGCTAAGCTGCACGGGGGTTATATCGAGGTCGGCGGCTTCCTCGGCGAACAAGGCGAGATGGATCTGGTGAAGCCGGCGGATCAGAAACCCCGGGGCGTGCGTCGAAGCTGCGAATATTGGGCTCTTTCCGCCAATACCAATATCCATGGCTTCGCCACTCCCATGTTTTAAAAAAAATACAACTTCCCAAGTTAGGTCAGTTAACATGATCCATATAAAAAAAACAACCATCTTGAAGTGTGTAACGTGTTTTTGATCAACCTGTTGTGGAGGTTCCAACAGAGGCGGCCCCGAGCAGCCCGGGATCAGGGTGGATGATGAGCTTGACCGGCATCTGCGCCAGCAAGGGCTGAAACCGTCCCTTTGCCGTGAATCGCCGGGCGAAGCCGGTTTCCGGCAAAAGGTCCGCCAGCCGGGGTACGATGCCGCCGGCGATAACAACGGCCCGGGCGCCATGGGCCAGCGCGTAATCCCCGGCGACCGACCCAAGTGTCAGGCAGAAGCGCTGCACAGCGGCGGCGGCCAGCTTGTCCGTGCCGGAAATACCGGCCTGCCAGAGCGCCGCATCCTCGGTGAAATGCGGCGGGCGGCTCTCGAACTTGGCCAGCATCGTGTAAATCTCAAGCAGCCCGGGGCCGGAGATGATCCGCTCGGCCGAGACGCGCCCATGCCGGGCGCGCAGCCGGGTCAGCAGCGCATCTTCGAACTCATCCAGCGGTGCGTAGCCGACATGCCCGCCCTCGCTCTCCATCACATGCGCCTGGCCGCCCTGGCGCAGCACATGGGCCACGCCAAGCCCGGTGCCGGGGCCCAGCACGGTGATCACCCCTTCATCGGGCAATTCCAGATCGGGGCCGGCCAGATGCCGGTAATCCCCCGGCCCGAGTTGGGACAGGGAATGTCCAATCGCGCCGAAGTCATTTACGAAGCTGAGCGCCTCCAATCCCAGCTCGGCCTTCAGCGCGGCGGGTCGAATCGTCCAGGGGTTATTGGTCAGCTTCAGTACCTCACCTTGCACCGGGCAGGCGATGGCGATGGCGGCTTCTTTCGGCAAGCCCCGGCCCAGCCGCGTTTGGAAGGCCATAAAAGCGCCAGCAAAACTGTCGTAATCCTGCGTCCTGATCTTGACCGTCTCACCGAGCGAGACGACGCGCCCACCCTCCAGTTCCGCCAGGCAGAAGCGCGCATTGGTGCCGCCGATGTCACCGGCGACGATTTCCCGTTTCCTGGACATTTTGCTTATTTGTTGTTGGATTTGCCAAAATGCAAAGCCGGAATCGACAAAGAAAATGCCGCCCCCAGGCGGGAGCGGCATCTTTTTAGGTAAATTTTTAACCCAGTCGGGCTTCGATCATCAGCCGCTTCATTTCGGCAATCGCCGCGGGCAGGCCGATCAGAAGGGCCTCGCCGATCAGGTAATGGCCGATATTCAGCTCCGTCACCTCCGGCAGCCCCGCGATGGGCGTGACATTGGCGAAGGTCAGCCCGTGCCCGGCATGGCATTCCAGCCCCAGTTGCGTGGTCATGGCCGCGCCTTGCGCAAGCCGCTCCAGCTCTCCCAGCTTGCCGTTGGCATAGGCGCCGGTATGCAGCTCCACCACCTGCGCCCCCACCTCGGCGGCGGCGGCAATCTGGTCGGGCTCCGGGTCCACGAAGAGGGAGACGCGGATGTCCGCATCCTTCAGCCGCGCGATGGCCGGGCGCAGGGTGGCGCGGTTGTTCACCACGTCCAGCCCGCCTTCGGTGGTGATCTCGGCCCGGCGCTCGGGCACGATGCAGCAGCCATGCGGCTGCAGCCGCGAGGCGATGGCGACCATCTCATTGGTCGCCGCCATCTCGAAATTCACCGGCTTGCCGGCCCAGGCGCAGATCGCCTCGGCATCGGCGTCGCGGATATGGCGCCGGTCTTCACGCAGATGGATGGTGATGCCATCCATCCCGGTGCCGACCAGCGACTTGGCGATGGTCAGCGGGTCCGGATGATTGCCGCCACGCGCATTCCTGAGCGTGGCGACATGGTCGATATTGACGCCGAGCCGGATCATCAGATGTGGATCGGCCGGCCGTCCACGGCCAGCGCGGCTTCCTTCACCGCTTCGCTCAGGGTCGGGTGGGCATGGCAGGTCCGGGCCACATCCTCGGCGGAGGCGCCGAATTCCAGCGCCATGGCGCATTCGGCGATCAGCCCGCCCGCATCCGGCCCGATGATATGGGCGCCGAGCAGCTTGTCGGTCTCTGTCTCGGCGATCAGCTTCACGAAGCCGTCCGTGGCGCCCATGGCGCGGGCGCGGCCATTGGCCATGAAGGGAAACTTGCCAACCTTGTAAGCCACACCAGAGGCCTTCACCTCTTCCTCGGTCTGGCCGACGGAGGCGATCTCCGGCCAAGTGTAAACCACGCTCGGGATGGCGCCGTAATTCACATGGCCCGCCTGGCCGGCCAGGATCTCGGCCAGGGCCACGCCCTCTTCCTCGGCCTTGTGGGCCAGCATCGCGCCCGCCACCACGTCGCCAATGGCGTACACGCCCGGCACGTTGGTCTCGAAAAGCTGGCCGATCTTCACGCGGCCGCGCTCATCGGTTTCAACCCCGGCGGCGGCCAGGTTCAGCCCCTCGGTATAGGCAAAGCGGCCAATGGCCAGCAGCACCACGTCGGCGGTGATGGTTTCGGCCGCGCCGCCCTTGGCCGGCTCAACCGTCAGCGTCACTTTCTCGCCCTCGACCTTGGCGCTGGTCACCTTGTGGCCGAGCTTGAAGGCAAAACCCTGCTTGGTGAGGATCTGCTGGAAGGCCTTGGAGATCTCGCCATCCATGGTCGGGGTGATTTTGTCGAGGAACTCGATCACGGTGACGTCCGCGCCCAGGCGGCGCCAGACGGAGCCCAGCTCCAGCCCGATCACGCCGCCGCCGATGACCACCATATGGCCCGGCACCTTGTCCAGCTCCAGCGCGCCGGTGGAGGTGACGATGCGCTTCTCATCCACCTCGACGCCCTTCAGCGGCACCGAGTCGGAGCCGGTGGCGATGACGATATGTTTGGCCCCGTAGGCCTTGCCCTCGACCTCGATTTCGTTCGGGCCGGTGAACTTGGCGGCACCCTTGATCCAGGTGACCTTGTTCTTCTTGAACAGGAACTCGATGCCCTTGGTGTTGGCGCCCACCACCTCGCCCTTGCGGGCCTGCATCTTGGCCAGATCCAGCTTGATCTCGCCGATCTCGATGCCGTGATCCTTGAAGCTGTGCGCCGCCTCGTGGAAATTCTCGGAGGATTGCAGCAGCGCCTTGGAGGGGATGCAGCCGATATTCAGGCAGGTGCCGCCCAAAGTGGCGCGCTTCTCGACACAGGCGACCTTGAAGCCGAGCTGCGCGGCGCGGATGGCGCAGACATAGCCGCCCGGCCCGGACCCGATCACGATGACATCGAAAGTTTCGGCCATAATTCCTCTCCCAAGGACAAAGATTGCGCTCCGGGTCATAGCCCCACTCGCCGCGCCGGACAATTCACGTCAGGCGTGGCAGCCCAGCATTTTCAGTGCGGTGGGGTCAGCCAGCCTGTAAGGGGGCGGCCAGGCGGAAACGCGCGCGGGTCACGGCATCCTGCTCCAGCGCGGCTTTCACATCCGCTTCGCCCGGCTGGGAGGCCAGCACGAACACCCGGCTGAAAAACGGCGCCGTCCCCATGGCCCGGTCGCGGTACAGGGAGGAGAGGGCATTGGCCGCCGGGCCGCGCGCGGCGCAGCAGAAACAGCCAGCCTGGTGGCCAAGCCGGGGGGGCACGAAGCGCACCGCATGGCCGGTGGCGGGCAGGGTGTGCCCATCCTCCACCAGCACCGCATCATCGGGGCCGGGAGCGCCGCCTATATAAACAGGAATACGCCGGTCTGCTTCCATGCATTGGAGATAGGGATGGTCAGGTGTATCTGACAAGCATGTCGAAACGCCTCCATTTGCTTGAAGCCCTGTCCCGCAACGTCCTGCTCTGCGATGGCGGCATGGGCTCGCGCGTCCAGGCCCTCACCCTCGATGTCGAGAAGGATTACTGGGACAAGGAAAACTGCACGGAAGTGCTGAACCTCTCCCGCCCGGACATCGTGCGCGAGATCCATCGCGGCTATTTCGAGGCCGGGTCCGACATGGTGCAGACCAATAGTTTTGGCGGCTCGCCGATTACGCTGGGTGAGTTCGAGCTGACCGACCGCGCCTTCGAGATCAACAAGGTCGCGGGCGAGCTGGCGCGCGAGGCCGCCGAGAGCTTTGCCGATGGCCGGCCGCGCTGGGTCATTGGCTCCATCGGCCCGGGCACCAAGCTGCCGAGCCTGGGCAACATCGCCTATGACCCGCTGGAGGAGGCGCTCTTCGTCCAGTCCCAGGGCCTGCTGGCCGGCGGGGTGGACGCGATCCTGATCGAAACCTGCCAGGACACGCTGCAGATCAAGGCCGCGGTGAACGGCGCCAAGCGCGCCATCGCGGCGGCCAAGAGCGATATTCCCATTTTCGTGCAGGTGACGGTGGAAACCACCGGCACGCTGCTGGTGGGGCCCGACATTGCCGCCGCCGCCACCATCATCAACGCGCTGGACGTGCCGCTCATGGGCCTCAACTGCGCCACCGGCCCGCAGGAGATGGCCGAGCATGTGCGCTGGCTCTCCCGGAACTGGCCGGGCAAGATTTCCGTGCAGCCCAATGCCGGCCTGCCGGAGCTGGTGGACGGCAAGACCCATTACCCGCTCGCCGGGCCGGAGATGGCGAGCTGGGTGGAGCGCTTCGTGGTCGAGGACGGGGTGAACCTGATCGGCGGCTGCTGCGGCACCTCCATTCCGCACATCCAGGCGCTGGACGGGATGCTCAAAAAGCTCGGCAACCCGCGCCCGGCGCCCATCGCGCGTAAATTCTTCTGGGTGCCGTCCGTCGCCAGCCTCTATGGCGCCGTGCCGCTGCGCCAGGAGAACAGCTATTTCTCCATCGGCGAGCGCTGCAACGCCAATGGCTCGAAGAAATGGCGCGAGCTGCAGGAGGCCGGCGACTGGGATGGCTGCGTGGCGATGGGCCGCGAGCAGGTGGCCGAAGCCTCCAACGCGCTCGATATCTGCACCGCCTTTGTCGGCCGCAACGAGATTGCGGAGATGAATGAGGTGATCACCCGCTTCACCTCCTCGGTGAACGCGCCTTTGGTGATCGATTCCACCGAAACGCCCGTGATCGAGGCGGCGCTGAAGCTGCATGGCGGCAAGCCGATCATCAATTCCATTAACTTCGAGGATGGCGAGCACCATGCCCAAGAACGCCTGAAGCTGGCGAAGAAGTTTGGCGCCGCCGTCATTGCGCTCACGATCGACGAAGTCGGCATGGCGAAGGAGCCGGAGCAGAAACTGAGGATCGCCGAGCGGCTGGTGGAGTTCGCCTGCACTCAATACGGCCTGCCGCAGTCTGATCTGCTGATCGACCCGCTCACCTTCACCATCGCCACCGGCAATGAGGATGACCGCAAGCTGGGGCTGTGGACCTTGGAAGGGATCAGGATGATCCGGGATAAATTCCCGGATATCCAGATCATCCTCGGCCTCTCCAATATCTCCTTCGGCCTCAACCCGGCCGCGCGCGCGGTGCTGAACTCGGTGTTCCTGGACCATGCGGTGAAGGCCGGCATGACTGGCGCCATCGTGCATGTCTCTAAAATCCGCCCGCTGCACATGATCGACCCGGCGGAGGTGAAGGTCTGCGAGGACCTGATCTTCGACCGCCGCGAAGAGGGCTACGACCCGCTGCAGAAGCTTCTGGAAATCTTCGCCGACCGCAAGGCGGTGGATGCGACCAAGAAGAAGCGCGCGGAAACCGTGGAAGGACGGCTGAAGGACCGCATCGTCGATGGCGACCGCAAGGGGCTGAACGATGAGCTGGACGAGGCGCTGAAAACCCACAAGCCGCTGGAGATCATCAACAACATCCTGCTGGACGGGATGAAGGTGGTGGGCGAGCTGTTCGGTGCGGGCAAGATGCAGCTGCCTTTCGTGCTGCAATCCGCCGAGACGATGAAAACCGCCGTGGCCTATCTCGAACCGATGATGGAGCGGGTGGAGGGCGAGGAGCGCGGCATCATCGTGCTCGCCACAGTGAAGGGCGATGTGCATGACATCGGCAAGAACCTTGTCGACATCATCCTCACCAATAACGGCTACAAGGTCGTCAATCTCGGCATCAAGGTGCCGCTGGCGGACATGGTCACCGCCGCGAAAGAGCATAAGGCCCATGCCATCGGCATGTCCGGCCTGCTGGTGAAATCCACCGTGGTGATGCGCGAGAATCTGGAAGAGATGTCCCGCCAGGGGCTGGATATCCCGGTTCTGCTCGGCGGCGCGGCGCTGACGCGCAATTATGTCGAGGAGGATTGCGTGGCCTCCTACGGTTCAGGCCGTGTCGCCTATGCGCGCGATGCGTTCGACGGCCTGCATCTGATGGACAAGGTGACGGGCAATGACTTCGATGAATATCTCGCCGCCATCCAGGCCAAGCGCGCGGGCAAGGCGCGCAACACCAGGCGCAGCCTCGGCCAGGCGGATGAGCGCGCCTTCGCGCCGGTGGACGTCAAGGAGGTGCAGACCCGCCGCCGCCGCCTGAACAATGACCAGACCGCGCTGAACCCGCCCTTCTGGGGTGCGAAAGTTCTGGAAGCCGCGCCAAAGGCGGTGGTGCCTTTCCTGAACGAGCGTTCGCTCTTTCAGTTCCAATGGGGCTTTCGCAAGCAGGGCAAGAGCCTGGAGGAGTTCATGGGCTGGGCGCGCCAGGAGCTGCGGCCGGTGATGAAGCGCATGCTCGATCTCTGCGAGGCGGAACAAATCCTGCGCCCGCAATCGGTTTATGGCTACTGGAAGGCGGCGGGGCAGGGGAATGACCTGATCCTGTTCGATGAAGACGGCACAACCGAACTCGCCCGCTTCACCCTGCCGCGCCAGCCCAGGCAGGATGGCGAGTGCATCGCGGATTTCTTCCCTGACGTGGAGGATGGGCGCGGCGTGATCGGCCTGCAGGCGGTGACGATGGGCCAGAGGGCCTCCGAGGTCGCGCGCGAATGGTTCGAGGGGAATCGCTACCAGGATTATCTCTATCTGCACGGCGTGTCGGTGGAGATGGCCGAGGCGCTGGCGGAATATACCCATAAGCGCATCCGCGCCGAGCTGGGCTTTGCCTCCGAGGATGACCGTGACATGGAGAAGATGCTCTCCCAGGGCTATCGCGGCTCGCGCTACTCCTTTGGCTATCCCGCTTGCCCGAAGCTGGAGGACCAGGCGCAGATCCTGAAGCTTCTGGGCGCGGAGCGCATCGGGCTTTCACTGTCCGATGAGTATCAGCTGCATCCCGAGCAATCGACGAGCGCCATCGTGGTGCTGAACAGCCACGCGAAGTATTTCTCGGTTTAAACG
>DATJXU010000193.1:0-12189 GCA_035499915.1 Acidocella sp. | reverse complement strand
GGCGGGGCGCATTTCACCATCATCGGCCAGAGTGACATGCAGACCTATATCGGGACCGCCACGGATGCGATCACGGGCAAGGGGCTCGGGTTCATCTTTGAAAATGCAATGGCCGGGAAATATGTCCTGTTCTCGGAGGCGCCCCATGTATGGAGCGGCACGCCGGCCATGCTGCATGCATCCACAGGCGTGAATGACCCAAACCCGACGAACTGGGAGCTCAATTGCGGCACGCCCGCTTCGCATTGCTTCATGGCAGGCACGGCGGTGATGACGCCGGATGGCGAAGTTCCCGTCGAAAGCTTGAAGAATGGTGATCTCGTGACGTTGAGCGACGGCCGCGTGGCGCCAATATCCTGGATCGGCGTTCAGACCGTTTCCACCCGTTTCGCTGATCCGCTGCGGGTTCTGCCGGTGCGTATCGCCGCGGGGGCGCTGGGTGAGGCTTTGCCCAGGCGCGATCTGCTGATTTCGCCGGATCATGCCATTCTGCTCGATGATGTGCTGGTGCAGGCGGGGGCGTTGGTGAACGGCACCACCATCACCCGGGAGACGCAGGTACCGGAGGTCTTCCGTTATTATCATATCGAAATTGCCGACCATTCCCTGGTTTTGGTGGAGGGCGTGGCGGCGGAAACATTCGTCGATCATGTTTCGCGCATGGACTTCGATAATTGGCATGAGCATGCCGAGCCCGCACCGGTTGAGGAAATGCAAATGCCGCGCGTGAAATCCGCCCGCCAATTGCCACTTGCCTTGCGCGGCAGGCTGTTGGCGCTGGCGGCGGAGACATCCGGCACGGGCGTTGCCGCTTAGCGTTTCCTGATATGGTTCCTGCCAAGGCGGCTCCTACCCGGAGCCGCCTTTTTCATGCGCTTCCAGGGGGGAGGGGGCATCGCGGCGGGGCCATGCCGCTGGTCACGCCGCGCCTGCCGGAAGAGGCGCTGCTGAGCGCGCTGCGGGCGGTTGAACGGGCGGCGGCGGGCATCGAGTTGGTGACCGCCATTGGCCGCTGGCGCCCGCCACCATCGCCTATGCCGCCCATGCCGGGCGGTGCTATGCGCAAGGACAAGACGCATAGCCCATCCCGCCAGACGCCATGCCCTTCCGCCGGGAGATCACAGCGCTTTTATAAGGGCAGAGAGGAAAGGAGCGTTGCCATGACAGACCGGCCATTAGTCTTGGAGGATATGCAACCCGGCATGAGCTGGACCAGCCCGCCCGTGGCGATCACGCGCGATGAGATCATCGCCTTCGCCCAGGCCTATGACCCCCAGCCATTTCATATGAACCCTGAAGCGCCGGAGGCCGCGCCTTTCGGCGGGTTGATCGCCAGCGGCTGGCATGTGGCGGCGCTCACCATGCGGCAGATGGTCGGCATGCGGCCCTTTGGCCTGTCCCCCATTCTGGGGCTGGGCATTGACGAGCTGCGCTGGCTCAAGCCGGTGCGCCCCGGCGATGAGCTGCGGGTGCGGTTTGAGATCATCGAGGTCAGGCCCTCGCAATCGAGGCCCGAGCGGGGCATTGTCCGCGCCGCCACGGTCGTCACCAACCAGCATGGTGAAAGCGTGTTGCGCTTCCTGTCCAGCACCCAGTTTTCAGCCCGCGCTTGAAGCGGCGGTCGCATGGCTATGTTTTTTTTGCATATCGGCGGGATTTTAAGACCCGGAAAGGGGGGGCGGCGCCGGATTTTGAGGAGGAAAGGGGCCTTTGCGCTGGCTTTTCCTGGGGGCGGGAGGGGTGATGTTTTTCTCGCGATTGGCACTTGCGGGGGGCGCCGCAACAGGCTACCTAGCGCGCCACAATCGCCGGTTACGCTGTCATAGCTCAGGGGTAGAGCACTTCATTGGTAATGAAGAGGTCCTGGGTTCAATTCCCAGTGACAGCACCAGCGAGCTTGCAAAGGGGTGCCTGATCCGTTAGGCAGCCTGGACCAAGGGCCCAGATAGCTCAGTTGGTAGAGCATGCGACTGAAAATCGCAGTGTCGCTGGTTCGATTCCGGCTCTGGGCACCACTTTCCCTCCTTTTTTCCGAAGCTTCAGAGACTCGGGCAAGCTTTGGTGATGCCGGCGGTCAGGCGGCAGGGTTACGCATTTTAACAAAAAAACTTTCGCGCCCGCTTGTGAAGGCTGGTGTTTTCCGCAGGCCAAGGCTAGACATTTGGCATCCAGCCTAGGGGAGTACTAGAGTCCCCTGGATTGAGCAGAGGAATCTTCGGTCAGGGTTTTTATCCGATCAGGCCGAGTAAACAGGAAGAGGCTTTTAAAATGTCAAAAGCGTTTATTGCTGAGGTCATCCAGGGTTCCGCTGAGATCACCGGCGTTGCAGCCAACCGTGCGGCGACCGACCTGATCGAGGCGATCGTCAAGGAAATGAAGAAGAACGGCAAGTTCACCCTGCCGAGCTTTGGCACCTTCACTGTGCGCAAGACCAAGGCCCGCAAAGGTGTGAACCCGCGCACGGGCGAAGAGATCAAGGTGAAGGCCGGCAAGACCGTGCGCTTCAAGGCCTCCCCGTCTCTGAAGAAGATGGTCTGAGCTGTCATAGTTTCTGTTGAAAAAAGGCCCGGAGGCAGCTCCGGGCCTTTTTTGTTGGAGTGCATTGACTCTGCTTGCGCCCTTTCCGGGGCGCCGGCGCGATGATCTTCGAACGCGATGAGGTCAAAAGCTGGGCCAGCCAGCAGGCGCCAGGGATTCATGAGGCCCTGTCTGCATGTTTTGCATGGATGGCAAGAAGCGGCTTATGATTTTGTGCGGCGCAGCAGGCGCGAAGCACAATGTCAGATATCCAGCTCCTCAACCTTGCCCGCGTTTTCCTGAATGAACTGGAAACGCAGCTCCGGGCGCTTGCCCATCAGGCTGTCCACAAGGTTTGAGGTTTCCGCCCGCGTTTCCGGTGCGGCGACGATCCGCAGCAGCGTGCGCTTGGCCGGGTCCATCGTGGTTTCCTTCAGCACGGCGGGCGGCATTTCGCCCAGGCCTTTGAAGCGGCTGATCTCCACCTTTGCGCCCGCCTTGAAAGTCTTCATCACCCTGTCGCGCGCGGCATCATCCATCGCATAGATGCTCTTGGCCCCTTGCGTGAGCCGGTAGAGCGGCGGCTGCGCCAGATAGACATGGCCGTGGCGAATCAATTCCGGCAGTTCGCGGTAGAAGAAGGTCATCAGCAGCGAGGCGATATGCGCGCCGTCCACATCCGCATCGGTCATGATGATGATGCGCTCATAGCGCAGATTGGCGCGGTTGAAGCTGGTGGCGGTGCCGCAGCCCAGCGCCTCGATCAGATCCTTCAGCTCCTGGTTCTGCCGCAGCTTCTCGCCGGAGGCGGAGGCGACGTTCAGAATCTTGCCCTTCAGCGGCAGAATGGCCTGGCTGTTGCGGTTGCGGGCCTGCTTGGCCGAGCCGCCGGCCGAATCGCCCTCGACCAGGAAGATCTCGGTGCCCTCGGCACTTTCCGTGGCGCAATCGGCCAGCTTGCCAGGCAGGCGCAGCCGGCGCGTGGCGGATTTGCGCGGCGTGTCCTTCAGCTCCTTGCGGCGCAGGCGCTCCTCCGCGCGGTCCACCACATAGGCCAGCAGATTATCGGCATTGGCCGGGTCCCCGGCCAGGAAATGGTCGAACCTGTCGCGCAGCGAGGTTTCGGTGAGGCGGCTTGCCTCCTGCGTCGTCAGCTTCTCCTTGGTCTGGCCCTGGAAATGCGGGTCGCGGATGAAGAGCGAGAGTTTCGCCCGCAAGCCCCCCAGCACGTCATCGGCGATGATGGCGGCCCCGCGCTTATTGCCGCGCGTCTCCGCCCAGGCCCGCAGGCCCTTCAGCAGGGCGCTGCGCATGCCCGCCTCGTGCGTGCCGCCCAGCGGCGTGGGCACGGTGTTGCAATAGGTGTCGATGGCGGCCTCGCCCTGCTCCACCCAGGACAGCGCCCATTCCAGCTTGCCCTGCTCCAGGCCATTGAGAGGGGCGAATTTCGCCTCGCCCGCCCAGATCTCCGGCAGCACCGTGGCAATGCTGCCCAGCTCCGCCTCCAGCGAATCGCGCAGGCCGCCGGGGAAATGCAGCTCCGCCTCGGTGGGCACGTCCGAATCGGCCTTCAGCAGCGCGGGATCGCACGCCCAGCGGATTTTCACGCCGCGGAACAGATACGCCTTCGAGCGGCACAGCTTGAACAGCCGGGCGGGGGAGAATTTCAGGGGGCCGAAAATCTCCGTGTCCGGCACGAAGCTGATGGTCGAGCCGCGCCGGTTGGGGGCGGCGCCGACTTCCTCCAATTTGGTTTGCGGCACGCCGCGCGCATAGCTCTGGCGGTAGAGCTTGCGCTCGCGCGCCACCTCGGCGGTGAAGCTGGAGGAGAGCGCATTGACCACGGAGGAGCCAACGCCATGCAACCCGCCTGAGGTGGCATAGGCCTTGCCGGAAAATTTGCCGCCCGAATGCAGCGTGGTGAAGATCACCTCCAGCGCCGATTTGGTCTTGAATTTGGGGTGCGGGTCCACCGGAATGCCACGCCCATTGTCGCGGATGGTGAGCAGGTTGCCGAGCCCGAGCGTCATCTCGATGGTGGTGGCGTGGCCCGCCACGGCTTCGTCCATGGCGTTGTCGAGAATCTCGGCGGCCAGATGGTGCAGGGCGTTCTCGTCCGTGCCGCCGATATACATGCCAGGGCGCCGGCGGACGGGCTCCAGCCCTTCCAGAACCTCGATATCCTTGGCGCCATAGCTGTCCTTGGCCGGGATAGTCTCGAAAAGATCACTCAACGCCGCCTACTCCTACTGCACCGGACGTCTTGGTTGCCATGTCCCGCGTGGCGCAGGCAAGAGGGCGGGGTTACTCGCCGATGCGATGCAGATCGAAGGCGCGGATTCCGGGCTTGCCCTGGAATTGCAGCCAGTCCTTGTGGTTCAGCGTGTTGCGGGTGTCATAATAGCCCGAGCGCCAATGCTCCTTCATCGAGATCCGGCTGAACTCGTAATCCTTGGCATCGCCCTCATAGGCTTTTTGCTTGTAGATCAGCTGCAGGATATTGATTTCCGGCAGCTGGCGCAGATTCTCCTTCATCGCCAGTTGTTCCTCGCTCAGCGCCGTGTCGGGCACCTTGTCCAGCGCGTCGCGCAGGGCCGTTTTGAGTTTGTGGGTCTGCAAGAAATGGTCTGTCGTGGTGCGGGTGCGCGAGGAGTATTGGATATCCTTCTGCCGTGCCAAAACCTCAGGCATGTCGCGCGGGATTTCGCCGTGGGCTGAGAACAGATCCACCTGGAAGGCAAGCAGGTTCTTCGAGCCGATATTGTCCAGCAGATGCTGCAGCGGGGTGTTGGAGACCAGCCCGCCATCCCAATATTGATGCCGGCCGATGCGGATCATCGGCAGGCCCGGCGGCAGCGCGCCGGAGGCCATGATATGCTCGGGCTCAAGCTCACGGGTCGCATTGTCGAAATAGATGAAATTGGCGCTCTCGACATTCACCGCGCCGACCGCAAGGCGCACCGACCCGTCATTGATCAGCTTGAAATCGGCAAGCTTTTCCAGCGTGCGGTGCAGGGGCGAGGTGTCATACATCGCAGTGGCAAAGCGCGCCCCGCGGGGGGCGAAAAAGCCGGAGACGGGCACGGGCTTGAAGAAGCCCGGCTGGCCGAAAATCATGCCATGCGTGGCCGAGAGCCCGTTGCGCAGCTTGCGGGCGTCATCACCCTCGAACCAGGCGGTGAAGGGGTCCCGGGAGGTGATATCCATCCAGAATTTTTCGAGCTTCTCCAACCGGTGTTCGGGCTTGTTGCCGGCGATGATGGCGGAGTTCACCGCGCCGATGGACACGCCCGCCACCCAGTCCGGCTCCAGCCCGGCCTCGTGCAGCGCCTGATAGACGCCTGCCTGATAGGCCCCCAGCGCGCCACCGCCCTGCAGCACCAGCCCGATCATGTCGCAACCCCTTGGCCGCTCGATGGGCGAGATGGGTTGCAGCGGGCGGCGGTGGGGGCGTTTCGGGTCGGAAAGTAGGTCCATGCTGTATCGGTCCTTCACGGCTGGGGGGAGGCCAGGATGATCAGTGCCCGCGTATGCTGGGCCTCAGTTCACGCCATCCTGGCCGTCTCTGTCAAACCAGCCATGCAGAAGGATCGATGATATTTCTGCCGGCCATGCCGCCACGGCCGGCAGAGGCGCGTTTCAGCGCAGATGCGCGGCGAAGAAGGCCAGCGCGCGCAGCTCCGCCAACTCCCAGTCCTTCTGGCTGTAGCTGGCCCGCGCCTCGCAGCCGAAGCCGTGCTGCGCGCCTTCATAGAGGAACAGCTCCACGCCCGGCTGCGCGGCCTTGATGGCCGCGACATCGCTGAGCGGGATGCCGTGATCCTCGGCGCCGAAATGCATCTGCACCGGGCAGTTGGGCTTGGCGTCCTTCTTCGCGGCGATGCCGCTGCCATACCAGCAGCTCGCGGCCTTGAAGAGATTTGTCTGGGTCGCAGCCTCCCAGGCCAGCGTGCCGCCCCAGCAATAGCCGATGATGCCCACCGGCTTGCCCGGCCCAAAGGCGGCGGCGGTGGCGGCAAGGTCCAGCAATGCCTTGTCCGCGGTCACCTTCTCCTTGTTGGCTTTGCCGTGCTGGATCCCGGCCTCGCTGTAGTCGAGCTCGAGGCCAGGCTCCACGCGGTCGAACAAAGCCGGGGCCAGCACCCGGTAGCCATAGCCCGCCAGGCGCTCCGCGACCTTGCGGATATGCGCGTTGACGCCGAAAATCTCCTGCACGACCACCAGACCGCGCGGGGCATTCACATTGCCGGCTTCGAAGGCCTGGAATTTATGTCCATCAGCCGCGGTGAGTGTCATCATGGGCCAGCGTTCCTTTCTTTCGAGGGTCTCTTTTGGTTCAGGCTTGCGCGCCGCGCGCGGTTCAAGCCTGTGCGTAGGATGCGAAATCGCGCACCAGCCTTGCATAGATGTCGCGCTTGAAGGCCACCGCAAGCTCTGGCAGCTCCTGAAGGCGCACCCAGCGCCACGCTTCGAACTCGGGATGCTCATCGGCGTCGAGCTGAATGTCTGAATCCTGGCCGGTGAAGCGCAGCGCGTACCATTTCTGGCGCTGGCCGCGATACTTGCCCTTCCAGGCCACGCCGAGCAGATTTGGCGGCAGGTCATAGAGCAGCCACTCGGGATGCTCCGCCAGGATCTCGGCCTTGTCCGTGCCGATCTCCTCCTTCAGCTCGCGCAGCACGGCCAGGCGGATGTTCTCGCCGTCATCGACACCGCCCTGGGGCAATTGCCAGGCATCGGGAAAGCCCTTGCGCTTGCCCACGAACACCAGCCCATCCCGCGAAAACAGCACCGCGCCGACATTCAGCCGGTAGGGCAGGGACTCCTTGTCCGCCATGTCGCTCTCCTCATTGCTTCTGGCCCGGCGCAAACCCGCCGCGCCGGCTTATCGCAGGGGAAAGCGCGCAGGGCTAGTTGGAGGCGGTTGTCGCCGCCGCGGGCTTCATGTCCGCGATCAGTCTCAGCGCCATCTGCAGCTGGAAGTCGGTCGAGGGCTTGCTCGGGTCGAAGCTGGGCCAGTTGGCGGGCGGTTTGTCCGGAATGCTCCCCGCCACCGGCGGCAGCGGCGCGGCGGGCGGCAGCGCCTGCGCGGTCTCCTTCGTCGGGTTGGTGAAGGAGTTGAGCAGATCGGTCTCGCGCAGCTGGGAGAAGCTGTCCTGCGGGGTCGCGCTGTCGGCCACGGCCACGTTCGGGGTCACGCCGTAATCCTGGATCGACTTGCCCGACGGCGTGAAATACAGCGCCGTGGTCAGGCGCAGCGCGCCCTCATTGTCGATGGGGATGATGGTCTGCACCGAGCCCTTGCCGAAGGTCTTGGCGCCCAGCACCAGCGCGCGGCCGTTCTGTTGCAGCGCGGCGGTGACGATCTCCGCCGCCGAGGCCGTGCCCGCATTGGTCAGGACCACGAGCGGCGCGCCGGTGGTGATGTCGTTGCCCTGCGCGTACCAGACCTGGTCATCCTCCGGGTGGCGGCCATGGGTGGAGACAATTTCACCCGTGCTCAAGAAATCGTCGCTCACCGCCACGGCCTGGTCCAGCAACCCGCCCGGATTGTCGCGCAGATCGAGGATATAGCCGTGCAGCGGCCCATGCGCCTGCCTGGCGAGGCTCTTCACCGCGTCGCGGATATGCGCGTCGGCATTCTCATCGAAGCTGTCGAGGCGGATATAGCCGATCGGCCCGGCGCTGCTGGTCAGCAGCTTGCTCTTCACATCGTCGATCTTGATGATCTCGCGCGTCAGGGTCACATGCACGGGCGTGTTCACGCTATTGCGCTTCAGCGTCAGCGTGATGGTTGTGCCGGGCTTGCCGCGCATCTTGCTCACCGCATCGTCCAGCGAAAGCCCATCGGTCGCGTGGCCATCGATCTCGACGATGATATCGCCCGGCTTGATGCCGGCCTTCGCGCCCGGCGTGCCGTCAATGGGGGTGATGACCTTCAGCAGGCCGCTTACCTGGGTCACTTCCAGCCCCAGCCCGCCGAACTCGCCGGAGGTCTGCACCTGCATATCCGCATATTGCCGCGCGTTCATGTAGCTTGAATGCGGGTCGAGACCCGCCAGCATGCCGTTGGCGGCGTTATAGATCAGCTTGTCGGTCGGCGGATCGATCACGTAGTTCTGCTTGATCTGCGAGAGAATGTCGCCGAACAAGGAAAGCTGTTGATAGGTGCTGTCACTCGGCGCCGCCTGGCCGAAGGCGCGTGACAATGGCTGCGCGAGCGAGCCGGCGGCCAATCCCGCCATGAAAATTCCGCCGAGCATCAAACCGCTGCGCAACCGCATACACTATGTCCCCTCAACTGCCGGGCGCATCGCCCTGGGCGTATTAGATAGCATCCCGGCCGGATTATCCAGAGCGCCCGGCCGCCAGCCATGAGGTGGGGTCGATGGGCGCGCCGTCGCGGCGCAATTCCACATAGAGTCGCGGCTGGCGCGCCGGGTTGGCGGGGTCGTAAGCCTGCATGCTGCCCAAAGGCTGGCCATGCGCCACGTGCTGGCCCTGGGCCACGTCCATATGGCTCAACCCCGCCAGCACCGCCGAGAGTCCGCCGCCGCAATCGGCGATCACCACATTGCCATACCCCGTGAGCGGCCCGGCATACATGATGGTGCCCCCGCAAGGGCTGGTCACGCGCGCGCCGGGGGCGGCGGCGTAGGAGATGCCGGTGGACGGCCCCGCCAGGGTCTGGGCGCCATAGGCCTGGATTACCTGCCCCGCCACCGGCGCGCCAGCGCCCCCGGCGGTAAGGTTCACCGGCGTGGCCTGCGGCGGGGCTTTGGGCACCAGCCGCGCGATGGCGTCATCCAGGTCCGAGAGTTCGTGCTTGGCCCGTGCGGCGGCGGCGGCTTGCGCCACTTCCTGGTCGGCATCGGCCTGCTCGTCGGCCTTGGCCTGGTCGATATCGGTGGAGAGCTGCGCCTCCGCCGCCTGCTGCGCGGCCACGGCGGCATCCAGCCGCAGCCGGGCCTCCCGTGCCTGGTTGATGGCGGTGGTGAGCTGGGCGGTTTCGTCCTTCACGGCGGCGGCCTGGGTGGCCACTTGCGCCGCCATGCCCTGCATGATGGCGATGCCCTGCACCGCCTCCTGTGGCGAAAGCGGCGCGGCAAGCAGCGTGGTCGCCGGGGCGCAGGACAGGCGCTGCATCACCGGCAGCAGCTTCTTCAGCGCTGTCTCGGCACCGTCCAGCCGCGCGGCGGCGGCAGTCTGCTCGGCCAGAAGCTGGGCGAGCTGCGCGGCGTCCTGCGCGGTCTGGTCCTCCAGCCCGCGCAGGGCGGCGGCGGCCTGCACCTGCTGCTGCGCCAATGCGGCGGCCTTGGCGGCCACTTGTTTGCTGTGGGCCGCGGCGGCGGCGGCGGCCTGCTGATGTGCCATGATCTGGGCCTGCGCGGCGGCGCGCTGGGCCTTCAGGCTGGCGGCGTTGTCCTTATGCGCCGCATCCTTGGCCGGGGCGCTGGCGGCCAGGCCGAGCCAAAGCGCGGCCATGGCCCAGCCAGCCTGCCTGAGAGGCCGCCTTGGCATCACCTCAGTCGAACAGCGGCTTGCCGGTCATCGCGGCGGGCTGGGCCACGCCCATCAGTTTCAGCAAGGTCGGGGCGAGGTCGGCCAGCACCCCGTCATGCAGCGTGATCCCTTCCGGCCCCCCGGCCACGAACACCGGCACCTTGTTGGTGGTGTGGGCGGTGTGCGGGCCGCCGGTGACCGGGTCGCGCATCATCTCGCAATTGCCGTGGTCGGCGGTAACCAGAATGGCGCCGCCCTGGGCCTGCACCGCATCCCAGATTTTGCCCAGCCCCGCATCCACCGTCTCCACCGCCTTGATGGCCGCAGACAGCACGCCGGTATGGCCCACCATGTCCGGGTTGGCGAAGTTCAGGATGATCATGTCGTACTTGCCGGTGTTGATCTCCGCGACGGCCTTTTCCGTCAGCTCCGGGGCGGACATTTCCGGCTGCAGGTCGTAGGTGGCGACCTTCGGCGAGGGCACCATGATCCGGTCCTCGCCGGGGAAGGGCGTTTCCTCCCCGCCATTGAAAAAATAGGTGACGTGCGGGTATTTCTCGGTCTCCGCCATGCGCAGCTGCTTGAGCCCCTGCGCCGCGACCACGCCGCCCAGCAGATCATCCATGCGCTGCGGCGCGAAGACGGTCTGCATGAAGGGGGCCAGCGCGTCGGAATAGGCGGTCATGCCCACCGCGCCCACCAATTTGGGCTGGCGTGCCTTGAAGCCGTCGAAGGCCGGGTCGAGCAAGGCGGTGAGGATCTCGCGCACACGGTCGGCGCGGAAATTGGCGCAGATCACGCCGTCCCCGTCCTTCATGCCCGCATAATCGCCGATCACGGCGGGCTTGATGAACTCGTCCGTCACCTTGGCGTCATAGCTGGCCTGGATGGCCGCCTCGGCGGAGGGGAAGGCCTCGCCCTTGGCGTCCACCAGCAGCTCGTAGGCCTGGCCGACGCGCTCCCAGCGCTTGTCGCGGTCCATGGCGTAATAGCGGCCGACCAGCGTGCCCAGAGTCGCGGTATCACCGAGATCCGCCAGATATTTCTTCATATAGCCAAGCCCGGCCTGGGGCGGGGTGTCGCGCCCGTCCATCCAGCCATGAACGATGACCGGGATACCCGCCTCGTGCAGGATTTTCGCCAGCGCCACCGCCTGGTCCTGATGCGAATGCACGCCGCCCGGTGAGACAAGCCCCAGCAGATGCGCGGTGCCGCCGGATTGCTTCAACGCGGCGATGAAGCCCTGGATGGTCTCGTTCTTCGCCAGCGAGCCATCCTCGATGGCGGCGTCGATCCGCGGCAAATCCTGCATCACCACCCGCCCGGCGCCGATATTCAGGTGCCCGACCTCGGAATTGCCCATCTGCCCCACCGGCAGCCCGACCACGCGGCCCGATGTGGTGAGGAAGGCGCGCGGGCAGGTGCCCCAGAGCTTGTCGAAATTCGGGGTTTGCGCCAGCGCCACGGCGTTATCCTCCTTCGACTCATTCCAGCCGAAGCCATCGAGGATCACCAGCATCACGGGTTTTTTGGGCATCTTGGTCCTTGGTCAGCAGCGTTTCTGGCGGGGATTTTAGGGAAAGCCGGACGTTTTGGCCATGGCGTGGGGCTAGGGCCGTCCCGCCCGATGGTAAGGGTGCCCCGCCAGGATGGATTGCGCCCTGTAAATCTGCTCCGCCAGCATCGGGCGCACCAGCATATGCGGCCAGGTGAGCGTGCCCAGCGAGAGTTTCGCGCCGGCGCGGGCCAGCACCGGGGCGTCCAGCCCCTCCGCCCCGCCGATCACGAAGGCAAGTTTTTTGCTCCGCTCCAGCCAACCCGCCAGCAGCTTCGCCAAGCCCGGCGAATCCGGGGTGGCACCGTCCATGTCCAGGGCGATCAGGAATTCATCAGCCTTCAGCGCGGCGAGAATCGCCTCGCCCTCGCGGCGCTTGATTTCGGCGGCAGCGCCTTGCCCATCCGCGAACTCAACCAGCGAAAGGGCAGGGCGGATGCGCTTGGCGTAGCGGGCGAAGAGCTCCATCTCCGGCGCCTTGGCAGGCGCCTTGCCGATGGCGAGCAGACGCAAGGTTAAGCGTCCGTCTCGTCCAGCTCCGCGCTCCACATCTTCTCAAGCCGGTAGAGCGTGCGCGCCTCCGGCTTGAACAGATGCACGATGATGTCCCCGGC
>DATJXU010000192.1:0-2869 GCA_035499915.1 Acidocella sp. | reverse complement strand
GCCGGCCTCGCGCACCACGGGGGCGGATTCGCCCGTCACCGCACTCTCGTTCACGCTGGCCACGCCTTCAATGACCTCGCCGTCGGAGGGCATGATATCCCCCGCCTCGACCAGCACGATGTCGCCCTGGCGCAGATCCGGCGCCGGGGTGGGCTTGAAGATGGCGCGGTCGCTCGGGTTGAGCAGCAGCTTGGCCATGGTGTCGGAACGCGCGCGCTTCAGGCTCTCGGCGCGGGCGCGGCCCCGGCCCTCCGCCACTGCTTCCGCGAAGGTGGCGAACAGCACCGTCAGCCACAGCCAGATGGCGATGACCAGCGGGAAGCCGTAGGGCTGGTGTTTGAGCGCATCCTCGACGGCGACGATGCTCGTCAGCGCCGAGATGACCTCGGTGAAGAAGATCACCGGATTGCGCATCAGGGTTACGGGGTTGAGCTTGGCGACGGAATCCAGCGCCGCGCGGCGGATGATCGCGCTGTCGAACAGCGAGATGGTTTCAGCTTTTGACATGTTAGAACGTCTTTCCAGCATGGAGGAGGTAATGCTCAGCGAGCGGCCCCAGCGTGTCAGCCGGCATGAACTGCAGGCCGCCGAGGATGATGATGACGCCGATGAGCAGACCGATGAAAAGTGGGCCGGTGGTGGGGAAGGTGCCGGCGCTGGCGGGCAGTTTCGGTTTGGCCGCGAGCGACCCGGCGATGGCCAGGATCGGGATCATGAAGGCGAAGCGCCCGAACAGCATGGCGGAACCGAGGCCGAAATCGAGCAGCGGCGTGTCGGCGGAGAGGCCGGCCATGGCACTGCCGTTATTCTCGGTGGCCGAGGACCAGGCATAGAGCATCTCGGAGAGCCCGTGCGGTCCGGCATTTTCGAGCGAGCCGACGCCCGATGCCGTCATCAGCGAGAACCCGGCGCCAGCGAGAATGAACAGCGTGAGAATGAGCACGCCGAGCATGGCGAGCTTGATCTCCTTGGACTGCACCTTCTTGCCCAGATATTCCGGCGTGCGCCCGACCATCAGCCCGGCAACGAAGACCGAGAGCAGCGCGAAGACGATGATGGTGTAGAAGCCTGAGCCGACACCGCCAGGGGTCACCTCACCAAGCTGCATCAGGAACATCGGAATCGCTCCGCCGAGCGGCGTGTAGCTGTCCGTGAAGCTGTCAACGGCACCAGTGGATGTGCCGGTGGCGGAGACGTTGAACGTCGCCGAGGCGGGAATGCCGAAGCGCATCTCCTTGCCTTCCCAGTTGCCGCCGCTCTGCGCCATACCTGCCGCGACGTGCAGCGGGTTGCCATGGGCCTCCGCCGCGTAGGCGCCGACGCAGCCCAGCGCCAGGATGATCGCCATGGCGGCCATCAGCGCGCGGCCCTGGGCCTTGTCCTTCACCATATGCCCGAAGGCGATGGGCAGGGCGAAGCCGATGACCAGCAGCAGCCAGTTTTCCAGCAGATTGGTCCAGGCGTTCGGGTTCTCGAACGGGTGCGCGGAATTGGCGTTGAACCAGCCACCACCATTGGTGCCGAGTTCCTTGATGGCCTCCTGGAACGCGACCGGTCCCATGGCGATGGTCTGCGAGCCGCCCTGCAGTGTGTGCGCGGTGGCAAAGGGCACGCTGGCAAAGGTCTGCGGTGAACCGGCGATAACCAGCAGCACGGCGGCAATGATGGTGATCGGCAGCAGCAGGTAGAGCGTGATGCGCGTGAGATCGACGTAGAAATTGCCGATGGTTTTTAGCGCGCTGCCGGTGAAGGCACGCATGACCGCGGCGGCGGCGGCGATGCCGGCGGCGGCGGAGATGAACATATGCACGGCCAGGCCCAGCATCTGCGCGCCGTTGGAAATCTGCCCTTCCGGCACGTAAGCCTGCCAGTTGGTGTTGGTGGTGAAGCTCGCCGCCGTGTTGAAGGCAAGGCGCGGGGACATGCCGGCGATATGCTGCGGATTGAACGGCAGGTAATATTGCAGGCGCAGAATGGCGTAGAGCAGCAGGAAATGGATCACGCTGAGCAGCAGCAGTGCGATGGCGTAGCCTTGCCAGCCCATGGGGCGTGTTTCATCCACACCGGCGAGGCGGTAGAAGCCCAGCTCCAGCGGGCGCAGCCAGGTAACCCGGCCCTCGAAAATTGCCGCCATGTAGCGGCCGAGCGGAAACGCAGCGCCCAGCACAAGCGCGAACATCAGCGCAATATAAAGTAGTCCCTGAATTGTCATGGGAACAAAAACCTTCAAAAATCTTCGGGGCGCAGCATCGCCCAGACAAGATAAACCAGCAGTCCGGCGGAGATGATTCCGCCCAATGTCAGGTCCAGCATCACACGCGCTCCGCCAGGGGCACGTAGAGGAAGAGCAGGGTAAAGATGGCGCAGCCAAATAAAACGGCGATAAGGTCGCTCATCGAGGGTCTCCTTTCAAGCATTTCGAGATGCGCTCAGAGGCGTAAACTTCACATGTGAAAATGCGGTGTCGCGCATAAAGGGCGTATAAAGTCGCGTATAAAGCGTGTATAAAGTTAGGCGATTTGGTTAAAATATTCCCTGGTTCGTTTTACGCCGCCAGGTTATTGTTTCGAGGCCATGATACGTATCGTCCGGGGGGAGTCAAGCGCGCTATCTGACGTTGTAAATGCCGGTTGACGCGGTTAACCCTGCCCGCAAGGCTGATCCGGTCTCGAAGACGTGGATATAGGCGCACTCAAGTAGCGCGCATTACCGGACCACCGAGAGGCTGGGACGCCCAGGCTCGATTAACGCCGGTGCCATCGATTGCTTTCTTCTTCCAGTCCGCGATCATCGTCGTCAGGACTGGGATTTCTGACCCTTGGGCCGTGGCTTCGAATTCCGCCGGGGACACCTTTTTATCAAACGCATG
>DATJXU010000191.1:0-2710 GCA_035499915.1 Acidocella sp. | reverse complement strand
CCAGAATTTCACCGGCTTCGGCCTATATGACCGCGAGGTGGTGGAGCAGGTGCGCGCCACCGGCGACCGCAACCCGTATTTCCGCGGGCTCATCGCCGATCTCGGCTATCCGCGGGTGGAACTCCCCTTCACCCAGCCGCGGCGCGAACGAGGGGTGAGCAAAAATAATTTCTACGCCCTCTACGACCAGGCGATGCTCGGCTTCACCAGCCATTCCAAGGTGCCGCTGCGCCTGGCCACCATGAGCGGCTTCGTGCTCTCGGGCCTCAGCCTGCTGGCCGCGCTGGGCTATCTCGCGGCCAAGCTGTTGTTCTGGAATCACTTTCAGGCCAACACCGCGCCCATCCTCATCGCCGTGTTCTTCTTCGCCGCCGTGCAACTGTTCTTCATCGGCCTGCAGGGGGAATATATCGGCGCCATCCTCACGCAGGTTACTAAGCGCCCGCTGGTGATCGAGAAGGAGCGCGTGGGGTTTGACACCAACCTGGGGTAGAGGACCTAACGAATGACCTACCGCGCAACCCGTTGCACGGCCTGTGATGTCCCAGACCTTGACTACCGGGCCGCGATAACCGCCCCGTTTGTCGCCGCGCGCGTATTCCAGCGTCCCCCATCCGTTTGCCGCATTGCACAATGCAGCAACTGTGGTCTGGTCTTCTTCGAAGACCGTTTCGAGGACCAGGAAACCGCCCGCCTCTACGCCGACTACCGCAGTGAAGCCTACTACCGGGAGCGCCACCACTGGGAACCCTGGTACACACGCGCGTTTAATTCCGGCCTTGGCGGGGCTGAGGAAATGCTGATCCGCCGCGAAATCTACGCCCGCACCGTGAACGCTCATGCCCAAGGCGCTGCTATCGAGTCCGTGCTGGACTACGGCGGCGACCGCGGCCAGCTCATGCTCGGCGGACCGGGACAAAACCATTTTGTATTCGACATTTCTGGCGTTGAACCCGAATCCGGCGTAATTGGCCTTAACGCCGCTTCGTTCGCTGATCGAAAATTTGATCTTGTTTTGCTCTGCGAAGTTCTGGAACATGTTGCCGAGCCGCTGCACGTACTCCAGGATGTGCTCGGTCATGTCAGACCCGGTGGATTGCTCTACATTACCGTGCCCAACCGGGAGTTCCCTTTCGCCGATATTCCAGCCGGGGCATGGTACCGGGCTTATTTGCGCCAGCTTCTCAAAAGCCGCTGGGCAACCATGGCGGTTGATTTCTGGTCAACCGGCTTCAAGGTAAAATTTCGCCGCGTGCCACCGCTGGGGTTTGCCAAGCTCCACGAGCACATCAATTTCTTTGATGACGCATCGCTCACTGTGATGCTTCGCCGCGCGGGGCTCGACGTCCTGATGTGCGCGCCCTCCCGCGATGGCAGCGGTCTGGGAGCCCTGTGCCGGAAACCGGCCGCCGTGATCACGCCTGTGCTGTGACCAAGCGATAGCGCGCCGCCGTGCCAAAGAGCTTGCGGCAGGGATAGTCGACCCCGTACAATGCCGCCACGGATACCCCCAGTGCCGCCGCCACTAGCGCTGCCGAATTCCGGCAGCCCAGACTGGCCAGAACGGCAATAACCTGCATGTGGAACAGGTAGAGCGGGTAGCTGACATCCCCGGCCCAGTTGAATAGTTTTTGCATCCGTGCCGAGAGTTTGAACTCCGGGCTGAGCAGCAGCACAAAGAGTGATATGAACAGCGGCAGTCCGGTGAAGTGGTTGAAGAACAGCGCATAAAGAGACGGAAAGATCAGAATGGCCACACCGGCAGGCCGGAAGCCGAGTCGCCGGTAGAGAAAGCCGGTAAGCCATAACCAGGACAAAGTGACGAATCCTAGCCCGTGCGTGAAGCCTTCGGCGCCAGCATGTAGTGCCACCATTCCGGGCTGAGCGACCAGATCTGCCCCACAACCGGGATCGGCGATCCCAAAAACGTCTGCAGCATCAGCACTGAGGCGATGACCTCCGGCCATGCCATTGCTGGCAGATGTCCACCTGTCGGCCAGTTCAGCCCATGTGGGAGCACTGCCGACACAGCCACGCCGACGGCCAAGCACGCCAGATAGGTTGGCCAGATGCGAACCAATCGCCGCCGGTAATACCCCGTGATTTCACGGTCGAGACTGGCCGCGATACTGTAGCCAGACAGAATGAAAAAGCCGAATACGGCACTGCCCTGGTTCAGCCAGAGGCCGATATAGCTCCAATCCTGCCGCCCCGACACAAAGTAGCAGCAATGGCCAAGCACAACCACCATGGCCAGGAAAAACCGCAAGGCGGATAATGCCGCCCAGGCCGATGTCTCGTCCCCATGACGGACCGCGCCGCCAGATCTCACACCACCACCATCTCAGACTCTGCCGTCAGCGGCACAATCATCTGCGCCCGCAGCTCCTCGCGGGGCAGCAGCGGGGTCATGTCCTCCAGCGGCATGGAGAGCAGCGTGCCATCCGGCTGCGGCACGGCGATCGCCTTGGGCCACAGCGACTCATTGGGCGTGACGTGGATGTCGCAGATGAACGGCCCCGGCTGCGCCAGCGTGTGGGCAATGCCGGCGTCAAGCTCAGAGGCATCCGTGATGCGCATTGCCGGCAGGCCCAGCGCCTGGGCCACCGCCACAAAATCCGGAATGAACAGATCGGCTTCCGGCCCGGTGCCCACATAGCGGCCGCTAAAATAGTTGCGCTGGGTGTTGCGGATGGACGCGTAACCGCGA
>DATJXU010000190.1:0-4050 GCA_035499915.1 Acidocella sp. | reverse complement strand
GCGCTCAAGGCGGCCTTAGCCGCTTACGCCAAGCACGATTACGCAACGGCGCAATCCCTGGCCCAGGGCATCGTGACGCAGAACAAGCAGGCGCCGGAGGCCTACCGGGCGCAGTATCTGGTGGCGCAGTCGCTGACCGCGCAGGGCAAGGCGCAGGATGCCGCCATTGCGTATAACAACACCTACAGCATGAACCGCGGCGGCAGCTACGCGCCGCAATCGCTGCTCGGGCTGGCCAGCTCGCTTAGCGCCATTGGCCAGAACGGCGCTGCCTGCGACACCATCTCCTCCCTCAACAGCCAATTCCCCACCCCGCCCGCGGGCATGCAGTCGCGCATCGATGCGGTGAGCAAAAAGGCGCATTGTCAGTAAGCGAAGCATTTACCGAGGCGCTGGCGCGGCTCGGGCCGTTCGGGGCTGAACCTCGTTTGGCCGTAGCCGCTTCCGGTGGGGCTGACAGTACCGCCCTGGCGCTGCTGGCCCATGAATTCTGCGCCGCCCAGGGCGGGCAGGTGCTGGCGCTGATCGTCGATCACGGCCTGAGGCCCGAGTCGGGCGCCGAGGCCGCGCTCACGGCGCAGCGGCTGTCGGCGCGGGGCATTGGCACTCAGATTCTCACTCTTTCCGGTTTGCCGCGCGGCGCAAGGTTGCAGCAGGCGGCCCGCGCCGCCCGGTACGAGGCCCTGGCGCAGGCGGCGTTCGCGGCGGGATATCTGCATTTGCTGCTCGGCCACCATGCGGCGGATCAGGCGGAGACCGTGGCGATGCGCGCGGCGCGTGGCTCCAGCGGGCTGGAAGGCATGGCGGCCTGGAGCGCGCGGGACAAAGTTCTGCTGCTGCGTCCGCTGCTGGGGGTGCAGCCCGAAACGTTGCGGGACTATTTGCGCGGGCAGGGGATGGACTGGGTGGAAGACCCCTCCAACCAGGCGGAGAAATTCGAGCGTGTGCGCATCCGGAAAGCCGGGCAGGGGCTTCCCCCCAGCGGTGCGGCGGAACGTGCGGCGCGGGAAGTCGAGGATGCAACCTTCCTCGGCCGGCATGTGCAAATCCGCCCTGAAGGCTTCGCTTTGCTCGATGCCGGCTCGGCCCCGCCAAGCGCGCTTGGCGCGCTGATCCGCAGCCTGGGCGGTACGATGTACCCGCCGCGCCAGGAAAAGCTGGCGGCGCTGGCCGCCAGACTCCGCCCGGCCACGCTGGGCGGCGTGCGAATCGCCCCGGCCGGACGCCTCGGCCCCGGCTGGCTTCTGGCGCGCGAGCCTGCCGCCTGTGCGCCGCCTGTACCCGCCACCCAAGGCGCGCGCTGGGATGAGCGCTTTACCCTGCTGGCCGCGCCCGGGCCTGGATATAGCTTTGGCCCGTTGGGTGTGGACGCCGGAAGATTCCGGAGATATAATGAATTGCCGGCCGCCGTGCTGCGAGCCATGCCGGCGCTGCGGTGCCCGGCCGGTAACATTCAGTTTCCCGTTCCGGTATGGTTTTCGCCACAAGTGCCGGTTACAGCGCACCCGTTTGTCGCTTATGGCCAATTTATTTGTGCAGAGGTGGGAAATCTGTGCAGAATACCCATCTAGTGGCCGTGGGGACTTCCTTGTGGGCCGTGTGGCGGCAGACGATTGAAAGAATTGGACTAGTCTTAGATGAATAATCTGGGTCGAAATATTGCGCTTTGGGTGGTTGTCGCCCTGATCCTGGTGGTGCTGTTCAACGTGCTTCAGCCCTCCAGCCAGCAGGGGAACACCTCGCAGATTGCCTATTCCAGCTTCCTGGACGAGGTGAATAACGGCCAAGTGGCCAAGGTCACCATCGTCGGGCAGGACATCACCGGCACGACCAAGGATGGCAACGGCTTCGCGACCTACGCGCCGGAAGACCCGAATTTGGTATCCAAGCTGGTGTCCTCCGGCGTGAGCGTGGCCGCCAAGCCCGAAGATTCAGGCAACCCTTACGTGCGGATGCTGATCTCCTGGCTGCCGATTCTGGTGATGATCGGCGCGTGGATCTTCTTTATGCGGCAGATGCAGTCCGGCGGCGGCAGGGCCATGGGCTTCGGCAAGTCCCGCGCGCGGCTGCTCACCGAGAAGCAGGGGCGCGTGACCTTCGAGGATGTCGCCGGGATCGACGAAGCCAAGGGCGAGCTGCAGGAGATCGTCGAATTCCTGCGCGACCCGCAGAAATTCCAGCGCCTGGGCGGCAAGATCCCGAAGGGCTGCCTGCTTGTCGGCCCGCCCGGCACGGGTAAGACGCTGCTGGCCCGCGCCATCGCGGGTGAGGCCAATGTGCCGTTCTTCACCATTTCCGGTTCGGACTTCGTCGAGATGTTTGTGGGCGTTGGTGCGTCCCGCGTGCGCGACATGTTCGAGCAGGGCAAGAAGAACGCGCCCTGCATTATCTTCATCGACGAGATCGACGCCGTCGGCCGCCATCGTGGTGCTGGCCTTGGCGGCGGCAACGACGAGCGCGAACAGACGTTGAACCAGATGCTCGTCGAGATGGACGGATTCGAGTCCAACGAGGGCGTGATCCTGATCGCCGCGACCAACCGGCCGGACGTGCTGGACCCGGCGCTGCTGCGCCCCGGCCGGTTCGACCGCCAGGTGGTGGTGCCGAATCCGGATGTGGTCGGCCGCGAAAAAATCCTGCGCGTGCATATGCGCAAGGTGCCGCTGGCCTCCGATGTTGACCCGAAGGTGATCGCCCGCGGCACGCCGGGCTTCTCCGGCGCGGATCTGGCGAATCTGGTCAATGAGGCGGCGCTGCTCGCCGCGCGCATCGGCAAGCGCGTGGTTGCCATGGCGGAGTTCGAGCACGCCAAGGACAAGGTGATGATGGGCGCCGAACGCCGCAGCCTCGTTATGTCCGACGACGAGAAGCGCATGACCGCGTATCACGAGGGCGGGCACGCGATCTGCTCCATCACCCTGCCGGAATGCGACCCGGTGCATAAAGCCACCATCATCCCGCGCGGCCGGGCGCTGGGCATGGTAATGTCCCTGCCCGAGGGTGACCGCTACTCCGTGAGCAAGGCCAAGCTGCTGCAACAGCTGATCATGGCCATGGGCGGGCGTGCGGCGGAGGAGTTGATCTTCGGGCCGGACAAGGTCTCCAACGGCGCCTCGGGCGACATCAAGATGGCGACCGACACAGCCCGGCGCATGATCACCGAATGGGGCATGTCCGAGAAGCTCGGCATGGTGTCTTACGGCGATAACGGGCAGGAGGTGTTCCTGGGTCATTCCGTGACGCAGAACAAGAACGTCTCCGAGGCGACGGCGCGCGAGATCGACAACGAGGTCCGCGCTTTCATCGACCACGCCTATTCCGAGGCCAAGCGCATCCTCAGAGAGCGCCGGAACGACCTGGAAGCCCTGGCCAAGGGGCTGTTGGAATACGAGACCCTCTCGGGCGATGAAATCAAGCAAGTGCTGAACGGCGAGAAGATTATCCGCAAGGTCGTCGACGAGCCGATGCAGGATAACCGCCGGGCTTCCGTGCCCACCGCCACGTCCAAGCCGGAACTGCCGGGCGGGCTGGGGCCGGTGCCGGCGTAGGGTTTCGTCCGGGCGACGACCCAAGGGGGCTTAGCCTCCTTGGGGTTGGCAGAAACGGCCAGACTATTCGGGGAACTTCACCGCCCGAATCTCCCCGGCGTACTGGGCCAGGGCGGTTTGCACGAGGTCAGCGCCATCCAGGTAGCGTTTGGCGAAACCGGGGGCTTTGTCCGGGTTCAGGCCCAGCACGTCGTGCAATACCAGCACCTGGGCATCGGTGCCGTTGCCGGCCCCGATGCCGATGGTGGGAACCGGCACGCGCTTTGTGATCTCGGTGGCAAGCTCGGACGGAATGGCTTCCATCAGCACCATGCGCGCCCCGGCTTCTTCTAGCGCCAGCGCGTCTTCGATGAGCCGGGCGGCGGCATCGGCCGTCTTGCCTTGTTTCTTGAAGCCGCCGAGCTGGCGCACATGCTGCGGGGTGAGGCCAATATGCGCGCAGACGGGGATGGCGCGCCGGGAGAGAAAGGCCACGGTCTCCGCCATCGGCGCCCCGCCTTCC
>DATJXU010000189.1:0-5948 GCA_035499915.1 Acidocella sp. | reverse complement strand
GAAGCCGGTCGCGAAGAAGACCGCCGCCGCCAAGAAGCCGGTCGCGAAGAAGACCGCTGCCGCCAAGAAGCCGGCCGTGAAGAAGACCGCTGCCGTCAAGAAGCCGGTCGCGAAGAAGACCGCTGCCGCCAAAAAGCCGGTGGAAAAGAAGACCACCGCCGTGAAGAAGCCGGTCGCGAAGAAGACCGTTGCCGCCAAGAAGCCGGTGGAGAAGAAGACCACCGCCCCGCGCAAGCCGCGCAAAGTGGCGGAGCCCGCCATCATCGAAACGCCGGTGCTGCCGGAAGAGCCCGTGGAGATCATCTCCCCGACCATCGACAGCATCAACTAACGGCCTTTCATACGGCCCCGAAAAACAGGCGCGGCCTCCGCGCCTGTTTTTTTATGCGCCTTGCGGAAGGCGGACGATCAAGCGGCGATCACCGCTTACCCCTCTCTGGACAGCCACTCCTCAAGCAACCGCCTTGCGATGGAATCATGCGGCGGCAGGCCGAAGCCCAGCGCCGCATGGCCGCGTATCTCAGCCCGGGTGAACCAGCGCGCATCGCGGATCTCGTCATCCTGCAGCACGATCTCCTCGCTCAGCCCCTCCGCCTGGAAGCCCAGCATCAGCGAGGCGGGAAACGGCCAGGGCTGGCTTGAATGATACTGCACAGCCCCCACCCGCACGCCGGTTTCCTCAAACACCTCGCGGCGCACGCTGTCTTCCAGGCTCTCGCCCGGCTCAACAAAACCGGCCAGCGTGGAATACATATTCTTCTCGGTCGGAAAACGATGCGACTGCCCAAGCAATGCCGTATCACCGCGCGTGACCAGCATGATCACGGCGGAATCGGTGCGCGGAAAATGATCTTTGCCGCATTGCGTGCAGTGCAGCATCCAGCCCGCGCGTTGCGGCGCCAACGCCCCGGCGCAGAGCGGGCAATATTTATAGGCCGCGCGCCAGTTGAACATGCCGCGCGCGGTGGCGAGCAAAGCCGCATCCAGCATCGGCAGCAAAGCCGTCAGGCCGCGCAGCGCCAAGAAATTTTCCGCCTTGATTCCCGGCGGCAAATCGCGCCCTGACAGGTCAAGCGCGAACACCGGCACATCATCGGCAAGCCCCAGGAACAGATCAGGCGCCTGCCCCAAAGGCGGCAGCATCACCGCGCGCGGCGCCTCACCCGCAACATCGATCAGCGCCTTGCCATCGCGCAGCAGCACATAGCGGCTGGCGTCATTCTGCGCCGCGCTTGCCTGCCAGGCCGCGTCCTCGCGCCGCGGCGCAACGCGGTCCAGCGCCCCGCTGCTGTAATGGTTGGGCTCGCCTTTATATGTGAAATCCATGCCCTGCCCCTCTCGCATGGCGCAATTTTTCTGCCAAGCTTGCACTTCAGCGCGGCAGAGGCGATAATCACTCCGGGAGATCGGCGGCGGACATCGCGGCCCGCCAACCTGGTCAGGGCCGGAAGGCAGCAGCCACAACGGATTTCGCATGGGTCGTTGTCCGGTCTCCCACCCGAATTTTTACGCCAAGGTCCGCGCTGCTCATGGGTTTGTTCGACGACGAAGCGCCAGACGCCCCGCCGCCGGGCCCCAGCCTCTTTGGTGATGAACCGGAGCAGGAGGCGCCGAAGGCCGCCGCCTACCGCGTTCTGGCCCGCAAATACCGCCCGACCCGCTTCAATGACCTGATCGGCCAAGAGGCGATGGTGCGCACCCTGCGCAACGCCTTCGCCATGAACCGCATCGCCCATGCCTTCATGCTCACCGGCGTGCGCGGCGTCGGCAAAACCACCACGGCACGCATCCTCGCCCGTGCGCTCAACTGCACGGGGCCCGATGGCACCGGCGGCCCCACGCCCGACCCGTGCGGCGTATGCGAGAACTGCAAGGCCATCCTGACCGACCGCCACCCCGACGTGGTGGAGATGGACGCCGCCTCCAATACCGGCGTGGATGATGTGCGCGAGATCATCGAGGCCACGCGCTTCAAGCCGCTCTCGGCGCGCGTGAAAGTGTTCATCATCGACGAGGTGCACATGCTCTCCAAGGCGGCGTTCAACGCGCTGCTGAAAACGCTGGAAGAGCCGCCCCCGCATATCAAATTCGTGCTGGCCACCACCGAGATCCGCAAGGTGCCCATCACCGTGCTCTCGCGCTGCCAGCGTTTCGACCTGCGCCGTGTGCCGGTGGAGCAGCTCGCCGCGCACTTCACCCGCATCGCGAAAAAAGAGCAGGTGGCGATTTCAGAGGCCGCGCTCACCCATATCGCCCGCGCGGCGGATGGCTCGGTGCGCGACGGTTTGTCGC
Source organism: Acidocella sp. (assembly GCA_035499915.1). Lineage (GTDB taxonomy): Bacteria > Pseudomonadota > Alphaproteobacteria > Acetobacterales > Acetobacteraceae > Acidocella. Next base: position 3,656 of record DATJXU010000189.1, on the reverse strand, counting down.
TCCTCGACCAGGCCATTGCCCGCGGCGCGGAGGATGGCGGCGAGATCAGCGCGCCGATGGTGGCGGACATGCTGGGGCTGGCGGATCGCGGCTTCGTGTTCGACATGATGGATGCGCTGGTGAAGGGCGACATCCAGGCCGCGCTGAAAATCTCCGACGACTCCTATGAGCGCGGCGCTGATCCCGGCGTGCTGCTCTCCGATCTGCTGGGCCTGGCGCATCTGCTCACCCGCATGAAATCCGTGCCCGCCCTGGCGCAAAGCGGCACGCTGCCGGAGATGGAGCGCACGCGCGGCGTGGCGCTGGCGGAGATGCTCTCCATCCCCTTCCTCGGCCGGCTCTGGCAGATGCTGCTGAAGGGGCTTCAGGAAGTCGAAACCGCGCCGGACCGCCGCGCGGGGGCGGAAATGATTCTGATCCGCCTTTGCCATGTGGCCGATCTGCCGCCGCCGGGCGAGCTGGTGAAGAAGCTCACGGAAAATCCCGGCGCGGCCCTGGGCGGCGCGCCTACCAATGGCCCAGGCGGCGGTGGCGCGCGTGCGGTTGCCAATGGCAATGTGGTGATGCAGGCGCCCGCCCCGCGCGCGCTCAGCTTCCATGATGTCGTTGCCCTGGCGCAGCAGAAGCGGGATGTGATGCTCTACGCGCATCTGCGCCAATCCGTGCATCTGGTGCGCTTCGCGCCGCCCGTTATCGAGATGCGCGTGGTGGACGACCCGCGCGTGCCGCGTGACCTGGCGCATAAACTCTCCGTCTTGCTGGAGAACGAAACAGGACGGCGCTGGACCGTCGTGCTCTCCAACCAGCAGGGCGAGCCGACCATTGACGAGGCCGAAGGTGTCGCCACCGCCAAGGCGCGCGACGAGGCGCTTGCCCACCCGCTGGTGCAGGCCATTCTGGTGCAATTCCCCGGCACCAAGGTAGAGACGCCCCATGAACCGGAAGCAGAGCCCGACCTGCCCGCCGACTGGGCGGCCCTGGTTCCGCCCGACGAGCTATATGAAGGAGATGAGTAAATGAAAAACATCGCCGGCCTGATGAAGCAGGCCCAGCAGATGCAGCAGAAAATGGCCGACATGCAGGCCAAGCTGGAAGCCACCGAGATGGACGGCGTGGCCGGTGCCGGGCTGGTGCGCGTCACCCTCTCCGGCAAGGGCGCGCTGAAACGCGTGAAGATCGACCCGAAGCTGATCGACCCCAACGAGGTTGAGATGCTGGAAGACCTCATCGCCGCCGCGCATGCGGATGCGAAGTCCAAGCTGGATGCGATGATGGAATCCGAGACCAAGAACGCCATGGGTGGCATCAGCCTCCCGGCGGGGCTGAAGCTGCCGTTTTAATGAGGAAGGAAGAGTCTTCTTTTTGTGAACAAAAAGAAGCAAAAAAACTTTATGACCTTGGGTCATGGGCTGTGGCGGCGGCATTGCCCATGACCCCAGGGGCAAAAGTTTTTTGCTGCTTTTTTTCAAAAAAGCAGTTCTCTCTTTAAATGGGCGGACCTGACCTCGAAAACCTGATCGGCCTGTTCTCACGCCTGCCGGGGCTCGGCCCCCGCAGCGCGCGGCGCATTGTGCTGAAATTGCTACGCGAGAAGGAACACGGCCTGCTGCCGCTGGCGGATGCGCTGCGCGCCGCCGCGGCCTCAATCCGCACCTGCTCGGTCTGCGGCAACCTCGATTCCTCCGACCCCTGCGCCATCTGCGCCGAGCCTCTGCGCGAGGCGCGCATCTGCGTGGTGGAGGGTGTGGCCGATCTCTGGGCGCTGGAGCGCGCCCATGTCTATCGCGGCAAATATCACGTGCTGGGCGGCACGCTCTCGGCGCTCTCAGGGCGCGGGCCGGAGGATCTGGCCATCCGCCCGCTGCTCGCCCGGCTGGAGCAAGGCGGCATCGAGGAAGTGATCCTCGCTTTGCCCGCCACCGTGGATGGCACCGCCACCGCCCATTATCTCAATGACCGTTTGAAGCGCTACGGCGTGCCCATCTCGCGCCTGGCGCAGGGCGTGCCGGTGGGCGGCGCGCTGGAGGTGCTGGATGAAGGCACGCTGGCCACGGCCCTGCGCGCCAGAGGAGCCGCCTAAACCATCATGAGCACCCTCGACCCCGCCGACTGGTCCGCCCTGCGGGCCCTTGGCCATCAAATGCTGGACGACATGGTGGACCATCTCGCCACCCTGCGCGAACAGCCCGTCTGGCGCCCCATGCCCGAGGCTGTGCGCCAGTCCTTCACCGCCCCCCTGCCCAGCAGCGGCACGGACGCGCAGGCCCTCTACGCCCGCTTCCAGGCCGAGATTCAGCCCTATGTCACCGGCAACCTGCATCCGCGCTTCATGGGCTGGGTGCATGGCGGCGGGAACCCGGTTTCCATGCTGGCGGAGCTGCTGGCGGGCGCCATGAACGCCAATTGCGGCGGGCGCGACCATGTGGGCATCGCCGTGGAGCGCCAGGTGATCGCCTGGGCCGCCGAAATGCTGGGCATGCCCGCGCAAACCTCCGGCGTGCTGCTCACCGGCTCCTCCATGGCCAATTTCTGCGCCGTGCTCTGCGCCAAACACAAAGCCCTGGGCGAGGCCGGGCACGAGACCGGGGTGAATGGCGCAAAACTCACCGCCTATGCCTCGGCGGGGGTGCATCGCTGCGTCACCGGCGCGCTGGACATGGCGGGCTTCGGCCGTGCGAGCCTGCGCAAGATTCCGCTGGACGAGCATTTCCGCATGGACATGGCCAAGCTGCGCGAGGCCATCGCGGCGGACAAGGCGGCGGGTTTCACCCCCTTCCTCATCGCCGCCACGGCGGGCAGCGTGGATTCAGGCGCATTCGACGACCTGAATGAAGCCGCTGACATCGCCGCGGCGCAGAATGCATGGTTCCACGTGGACGGCGCCTTCGGCGCGCTGGCCGCGCTCTCGCCCGCCAAGCGCCACCTCACCGCGGGCCTCGGCCGGGCGGATTCCATCGCCTTCGATTTCCATAAATGGGCGCAGGTCACCTATTCCTGCGGCTGCCTGCTGGTGCGCGACCCGGCCATCCACAACGCCACCTTCGCCCAGGCGACAAATTACCTCGCCGCCGCCCCGCGCGGTCTGGCGGGGGGCTTTCCCTGGCCGTGCGACCTGGGGCCGGACCTCTCGCGCGGCTTCTCGGCGCTGAAAATCTGGATGACGCTCTGCGCCTACGGCACGCAAGGCCTGGCCGGCGTGGTGGATAATAGCTGCGCCCTCGCCCAGCGTTTGGCCAGGCAAGTAAAGGCCAGCACCCGGCTGACGCTGCTGGCCCCGGCGGCGCTCAACATCGTCTGTTTCGGGATCGAGGGCAAAACCAACCAGGAGGTTCTGGACCTCGTGGCGGATTTGCAGGAAGACGGCCTGTTCGCCCCCTCCACCACCACCATCAATGGCCGCACTGCCATACGCTGCGCCATCGTCAATCACCGCACAACGGCAGAAGATATCGACGCGCTGGTGGCGGAGATCCTGCGGCGTATCTAATTACTTGCCCTTCGCCGCCGTCCAGCTAGTCTGACCGGGCAACGGCGAGTCCGCGCATGGATGAGTTTCTTTCTGCTGACGTTACGGTGCTGTTTCTGTTTCTGCTCTTGCTGCCGGGATTTCTCGGTCAGCTTGTCTATGGCTATCTCAAGCAAGGTCCACCGCAGGA
>DATJXU010000188.1:0-2132 GCA_035499915.1 Acidocella sp. | reverse complement strand
ACCATCAGTTGCTCGCCGTGCTCGCCACGGTCGCCATTCTCGCCGTCACGGTGCAGACCATCCGCCATGAGCCACCCGCCCCGGTGCGTGACGCGGCGGCGCTGATCGGGCTGCTGGTGATCCTGCAATTCGTGCTCGGCGTGACGGCGCTGGTCTCGAAGATGATCGATATCGGCGTGGTCCATCAGATGAATGCGGTGCTGCTGCTGGGAGCGCTGCTCAACCTGCTGCACCGCCTGCGCGGGGCGACGGCATGAAGGCTGACAGGGGGCTCGGGAATTGGGTCCTGATCCTCGCCTGCATGGTCTTCGGCATGACCATCGGCGGCGGGCATGCGCGCACCATCGGCGCCGGGTTCAGCATCCAGGTCTGGCGGCCTTTTACCGGCTTCATCCCGCCGCATAGCGCCGCGGACTGGGCGTATCTGTTCGGCCTGTTCCAGAAGACCGCGCTCTACCAGTCCCACCCGATCGGCCTGGACGACTACAAGGCGCTGTTCTGGCCGATGTTCCTCGACCGCTGCTGGGGGCGGCTGATGGCGCTGGCGCTCCTCATTCCCTTCACGGTGTTCCTCATCCAGGGGCGGCTGCGCGGCAGGCGCGCGCTGTGGATGGGTTTCATCTTCCTGTGCGGAGCGGGGCAGGCCGCCTTTGGCTGGTACATGGTGCAGACCGGCATGCGGCCGGGCGTTATCTCTCCCCCGCCAGCTTGGGCTGGGCCGCATCTCGGCTCCGCCATGCTGATTTTCTTCCTCCTGGTCTGGACCGGGCTGACCTTCCGCACGCCTGAGCCCGTGCCGGTGGCGGGTGCCGCGCATCTGCGGCGCTGGGCCACCGCGAGCGTGGCGCTGATCTGGTGCACCATGGGATTTGGCGCGCTGGTCGCCACCTCCAACGCCATAACGGTGTTCAACACCTTCCCCACCATGGACGGCGCCTGGGTGCCGCCGGGGATGTTCGACCTGCACCCGGCGCTGCTGAACTTCGTCCAGAACAAAGCGACGGTGCAGTTCTACCACCGGTTGCTGGCCACGGTGACGGCGCTGACGGTGCTGACCACGGCGGTGATGGGCCTGCGCATGAAGCTGAGTCCCGCGCTGCGTGATAATTTTCTGCTGCTCGCCGGGCTGGTGGCGTTGCAATACCTGCTGGGCATGACCACCATCGTGCTGGGCGATGTGCAGCTCGGCTATGTGCATGAGCTGAATGCCGTGCTGCTGTTTGCCACCGCGATCGCCGCGCGGCACAAGCTGCGCGGTGCGTTGCCGGTGAATTTGCCGCAGCCACTGCCCGCCGCGGCGGAATAAGGAGACGATAGACATGACCGAGGCTTTGCAGACCGCCAGCACGCTGTTCCATGGTGTTGAGGGTCTCGACCCGGAACAGGCCGTCCGGCTCATCACCCCGGCGCTGGATGGCACCGATGATGGTGAGCTGTTCCTGGAATACCGGGAGTCCGAGTCCGTCTCGCTCGATGACGGGCGCATCCGTGCCGCCAGCTTCGATACGCGCCGCGGCTTCGGCCTGCGCGCCGTGCTGGGGGAGGCGGCGTATTTCGCCCATGCCGGGGAGATTTCCGAGTCCGCTTTGGCCCGCGCTGCTGAGACCATCCGTGCCGCCAAGGCCCGGGAACATTCGCTAACCGCCGCTGGTCCGGCGTTGGCTTCCAAGCCCCTCTATGCCGGGCTGAACCCGCTGGCCGAGGCGCCGTTCGCCGCCCGCGCCGAGTTGCTGCAACAAATCGATGCTTTCGCCCGTGCCGCCGATCCGCGCGTGGTGCAGGTGATGGCGAGCATCGCCGGGGAATGGCAGGTGATCGAGATCATCCGCGCCGATGGCTCCCGGGTGGCGGATCTGCGCCCGCTGGTGCGGCTCAATGTCTCGGTGGTGATGGAGCAGAACGGCCGCCGCGAGTCCGGTGGGCATGGCGCGGGTGGGCGTACGGGCTACGGGCCCATCGTGACCCCTGAGTTCTGGCAGGCGGCGGTGCGCGAGGCGATCCGCCAGGCGGAGGTGAATCTGGAGAGCATCCCCGCCCCGGCGGGCGAGATGGAAGTGGTGTTGGGGCCGGGCTGGCCGGGTATTCTGCTGCACGAGGCGATTGGCCACGGGCTCGAAGGCGATTTCAACCGC
>DATJXU010000187.1:0-24156 GCA_035499915.1 Acidocella sp. | reverse complement strand
GCGCACGGCGTGACCCATGTGTTCGGCATCCCCGGCGCCAAGGTCGACCGCCTGTTCGATGCCCTGGTGGATTCGCCGATCGAGACCGTCGTTACCCGGCATGAACAGAATGCCGCCTTCATCGCCGGCGGCATCGGCCGCCTGACCGGGCGCGCGGGCGTGTGCATTGCCACCTCGGGGCCTGGCGCCTCGAACTTCGCGACCGGCCTGGCGACCGCCAACTCCGAAGGCGACCCGGTGCTGGCCATTGGCGGCGCGGTGAAGCTGGCCGACCGGCTGAAGCTCACCCACCAGACAATGGATACGGTGAGCCTGTTCAAGCCGGTCACCAAATTCAGCGCGGAAATCACGTCCCCCGATGCGGTGTCCGAGGTTGTTGCCAATGCCCTGCGCGCCGCCGAGGGCGGGCGTCCAGGCGCGGCCTTTGTCAGCACGCCTATGGATGTTCTGAACCTGCCCAGCACGGCCCCGGTTCTGGCCGGCAAGGCCGCCCCCCAGTCCGGGGCGGCGCCTCAGGCGGCGATCAGCGAGGCCGTGAAAGTCATCGGCAAGGCCGCGCGCCCGGTCATCATGCTGGGGCTCATGGCCAGCCGTCCGGCGGTGGCCGATGCCGTTCGCAAGCTGATCCTGGCCACCGGGGCGCCGGTGGTGGGCACGTATCAGGCCGCAGGCGCGGTGTCTCACGAGTTGGTGGACCGCTTTGGCGGCCGCGTCGGGCTGTTCCGCAACCAGCCGGGCGACCAGCTGCTGCACGAGGCCGACCTGGTGGTCACGATCGGCTATAATCCGGTCGAATATGACCCGAATCTCTGGAATGTCGATGACGCGCGCCAGATCATCCACATCGACGTGGTGGCGGCGGAGCTTGACAACCGCTACGCCCCTTGCGTCGAACTGATCGGTGATATCGCCGCCTCTCTGGAGGCGCTGACAGCCGCCGTGAAGCGCTTTCCCCGCGCTGAGAGCCTGGAGGCCATCCTGCGCCGCTACAAGGCGGATCGCACTCTGGCGCTGGCCAATGCGCGCAGCGAAGGCCCGGCCCTGCACCCGCTGGAGATCGTGCGCGAGCTGGAGAAAATCATCACTCCGGATGTCACCGCCTGCCTGGACATGGGCTCGTTCCATATCTGGCTGGCCCGCTACCTGCTTTCCTTCCGCGCGCGCCAGCTGCTGATCAGCAACGGGCAGCAGACCATGGGCGTGGCCTTGCCCTGGGCGATCGCCGCCAGCCTGGTCGATCCCAGCCAGAAGGTGGTGTCTGTCTCGGGCGATGGCGGTTTCATGATGTCGAGCATGGAACTGGAGACCGCGGTCCGCCTGAAGTGCAACATCGTCCACGTGGTCTGGGTCGACCACGCCTTCAACATGGTCGAGATCCAGGAGCGCAAGAAGTACGGCCGCGGCTCTGGCGTTGAATTCGGGCCGATCGATTTTGCCACCTACGCTCAGGCATGCGGCGCCAAGGGGATCGCCGTCAATTCGCCGGCCAGCCTTGCCAGCGCGCTGCGCCAGGCCATGGACGTCGAAGGCCCGGTCGTGATCTCCGTCCCGGTGGATTACTCGCACAACGCTCTCCTCTTGAAACCCCTGGAGATGCTGGGCGAGACCTCCGCAGCCGCCTGACGGCGTACGGCCTCAGGACGCCCGTTATTGATCGGCGTTTTAGAGTGCGATGACCTTGGAACCGCCCGCTTTGCTGGCGGTTCCAAGGATTGATTCAGGATGGCCCGCCCGAGGCCGTCAAACGCCATGTGGATTGCCTGCCCGCCCAGCGTGGGGTGCGCCACGTGCATCCGCACCTCACCCCCCTGACGCGTGAGAACCATACCCACAGCCATGACGGCCCCCCCTACCCATGGCAGGCTGTAGCCCCTTGGCTGTCATGAAAGCGCAACCCCTCCCTGGGTGACAAAGTCCCGACACATGGCTAAGGGGGGACTCAAGTCCTCCACCCGAAGCCAGGCGGTCCCATGACGAATTACACCCCCCCTGCCCTGGCTGGGCAACGCCTGCCCAACCGTTTCGACGGCGCCGCCATGCTCCTGGTCATGGGGCTGCTCATCGCGCTGGTCGAGGTCGGGCGCGGCACCATCGCCACCCCCATCGCCCAGATCCAGAACACGCCCATCCATCTGGACCCGAGCTGGCTGCCCTATTACGCGCTGCGCTCCACCGCGCGCATGTTCCTGGCGCTGTTCTTCTCGCTGCTTTTCACCTTCAGCTATGCCACGCTGGCGGCCAAATCCCGCCGTGCCGGCATGGTGCTCATCCCGATCCTGGATATCCTCCAATCCGTGCCCATTCTGGGCTTTCTCACCTTCACCACCGTGTTTTTCCTGCATCTCTTCCCCGGCCAGGTGATGGGGGCGGAGCTGGCCTCGGTGTTCGTCATCTTCACCAGCCAGGCCTGGAACATGGCCTTCAGCTTCTACCAGTCCCTCACCACCCTGCCCGCTGACCTGCAGGAGGCCTCGCGCAGCTTCCGGCTCTCGCCCTGGCAGCGTTTCTGGAAGCTGGACGTGCCCTTCGCCATGCCGGGCCTCGTCTGGAACACCATGCTCTCAATGTCTGGCGGCTGGTTCTTCGTGGTCGCGTCAGAGGCTGTCACGGTCGGCAACACCCAGTTCACCCTGCCCGGCATCGGCTCCTATGTGGCGGTGGCGCTGGCGCAGAAGAACCTGCACGCCGTCATCTACGCCATCCTGGCCATGCTGGTGGTGATTCTGCTGTACGACCAGCTGATTTTCCGCCCGCTGGTGGCCTGGTCGGGGAAATTCCGCTTCGAGACCACGGCCGCCATTTCCGGCCCCGAGCCCTGGATGCTCAAGCTGCTGCGCCGCACCGCCTTGTTCCGCGCCATCGGCGAGGCCATCAGCGAGATCTTCGGCACGGTCTTCCGGCTGCGCCTGTCCTTGCGCCAGCCGGGCCAGGTAGACGAAACCAGCGAACCCTCCCGCCTGGTGGACGGCGTGTGGTTCGTGCTCATCGCCGCCATGGCCATCTACGCCGGCTGGCAAATCGTGGAGTATGTCTCCGCCACGCTGCATTGGCACGACCTCTTCACCGCCCTGCTGATGGGGCTCTACACCGCCATCCGGGTCACGGTGCTGATGATCATCGCGGCGGCGATCTGGGTGCCGGTGGGAGTCTGGATCGGCCTGCGGCCAAAGGCCACCCGCATCGCCCAGCCCATCGCGCAATTCCTCGCCGCCTTCCCGGCCAACCTGCTCTTTCCGCCGGTGGTGCTGGCCATCGTTTATTTCCATGTGAGTCCGGATATCTGGCTGACGCCTCTGATGCTCATCGGCACGCAATGGTATCTGCTGTTCAACGTCATCGCCGGCGCCGCCGCCTTTCCCGGCGACATGAAGGAGGCCGTGGCGAATTTCCACATTCACGGCTTCCTCTGGTGGCGCAAGGTGATGATCCCCGGCATCCTGCCTTATTTCATCACCGGGGCACTGACAGCCTCGGGCGGCGCCTGGAACGCTTCCATCGTCGCCGAGGTGGCGAGCTGGGGCAATGCGAACCTCGCCGCCCACGGGCTCGGTGCCTATATCGCCGGGGCGACCGCGGCCGGCGATACGCCGCGCGTCGTGCTCGGCGTTGTCGTCATGTCCTGCTTCGTGATGTTCTTCAACCGCATCTTGTGGCGGCCGCTTTATGCCTACGCCACCCGCCGCACCACGCTGGGGTAACCGCCATGGACCAACAGACCAAGCCGCTCGTCTCCGTGCGCAACTGCCGGCAGGCCTATCATAAGGAGGCCAGCGCCGACCTGGTGGTGCTGGACGATGTGGACCTCACCCTGCAGGAAGGCGAGATCGTCGCCCTGCTCGGCCGCTCGGGCTCGGGCAAGTCCACGCTTCTGCGCATCGTCGCCGGGCTGCTCAAACCCACCTCCGGCGACGTATGTTGGCGCGGCGAGCCCTTGAAAGGCCCCGCCCCCGGTGTCGCCATGGTGTTCCAGAGCTTCGCCCTGTTCCCCTGGCTCACCGTGCAGGAGAATGTGGAACTCGGCCTGGAAGCTCTGGGCGTGAAGAAGGATGACCGCGAGGAGCGCTCCGAAGAGGCGATCGACCTCATCGGCCTCGGCGGCTATGACGGCGCCTACCCCAAGGAGCTCTCGGGCGGCATGCGCCAGCGCGTGGGCCTGGCCCGCGCCTTGGTGGTCCACCCCGACCTTCTGCTGATGGACGAGCCCTTCTCGGCGCTGGACGTGCTGACCGCCGAGACCCTGCGCACCGACCTCATCGACCTCTGGATGGACGGCAAGCTGCCGGTGAAATCCATCCTGATCGTCACGCACAACATCGAGGAGGCGGTGCTGATGGCCGACCGCATCCTGGTCTTCTCCTCCAACCCCGGCCGGGTGGCGCATGAGCTGAAAGTGCCCTTCGCGCATCCGCGCAACCGCTTCGACCCCGCCTTCCGCGAGATGGTGGACGATATTTACGGCATCATGACCCGCCGCAAGGTGCCCGAGATCCACACCGCCGCCGCCGCGCCCAACCCATTCGCGCACCCGCTGCACCCCATTGGCACCAACCTCATGGCCGGGCTTTTGGAGACACTCAGCAGCGAGCCCTATGGCGGCCGGGCCGACCTGCCCGCGCTGGCCGCCGCCCTGCAATTCGAGGTCGATGAGCTGCTGCCGCTGGGTGAGACGCTGAGCATGCTGGGCTTCGCCCTGCTGGAGGAAGGCGACCTCCAGATCACCGCCACTGGCCGGCGCTTCGCCGAGGCCGAGACCGAGGACCGCAAGGAGATCTTTGCCGCCGCTTTGCGCGCCCATGTGCCGCTGATCACCGAGATCCGCTCCGTCATCGACCAGCGCTCCAACCACCGCGCCGCCGCAATGCGCTTCCGCGACCAGTTGGAAGACCATATGTCCCCCGAATATGCCGAGGAGACGCTGCGCACCGTCATCGCCTGGGGCCGCTACGCGGAAATCTTCGAATATGACGAAGAGGCGCAGCAATTTGGCCTGGAGGAAGAGGACGAAGAGGAGCACGAGGCATAAGCGCAAAAGCGCCTGCGGCCGGGTTTACAGTTTCGACCATCCTTCCCCTAAACCCAGGGTTGGCCTAAACCGCGCTATATGTCAGATACACCCCCTACCCTCGTCTTCCTGGTCATGGAGGACTGGTTCTTCGCCTCGCATTTCTGGGCGCGGGGGCTGGCCGCCCAAAAGGCGGGCTGGCGTGTGGTCCTCATCTCCCGGCAAAGCCAGGCGGCCCGGGAGATCGAGGCCTCAGGCATCGAATTCCACGCCGCCAACCTCGACCGCAAACGCCTCAACCCGTTCAAGGAGCTGGCTTTCTCCTTCTGGCTGGCGCGGCTCTACCGGCGCATCAAGCCGGATGTGGTGCATCATATCGCGCTCAAGCCCATTATTTTCGGCGGCATCGCGGCGCGGCTGGCACGGGTGCCGGCGGTGTTGAACGCGCCCATCGGGCTTGGCTTCGTCTTCTCCTCGGACAAGCTTTTGGCAAAACTCCTCAAACCCGTGGTCTCCGCGGGCTTGCGCGTGACCATGAACCCGCAGCGCGGCGTGGCGGTGTTCGAAAACCCTGACGACCTGAACGCCATGGTCCAGGGCGGCATGGTCGGCCAGGCGCGCACCCGGCTCATCAGGGGGGCCGGGGTGGATATCGAACGCTTCGCCCCCACGCCGGAGCCTGAAGGCCCGGTGCGCATCGCGCTTGCCGCGCGCATGATCCACGAGAAGGGCATTCCCGACTTCATCGCCGCGGCGCGGCTCCTGAAAGGCCAGGCGGAATTCTGGCTGGCCGGCGCGCCGGACCTCTCCAACCCCAACCCGGTGACAGAGGCCGAGCTGCGCGGCTGGGAAACAGAAGGCATCATCCGCTGGCTGGGGCCGGTGAAAGACATGGCGGGGCTGCTGAAACAGGTCCATATCTTCACCCTGCCCTCCACCTACCGGGAAGGCCTGCCGAAAGCCGTGCTGGAGGCGATGGCCGCCGGGCGCCCGGTGGTTGCCACCGACATTCCCGGCTGCCGCGAGGCGGTGGTGGATGGCCAAACCGGCTTTCTGGTGCCGCCACACAGCCCCTTGGCCCTGGCCGAGGCACTGCGCAAACTGATCGCCGATCCCGCTCTGCGGGCGCGGTTCGGCGCGGCCGGGCGGGCCAGGGTGGAGCAGAATTTCTCGGACGAAATCGTCTGCCAAAAGACCATGGCGGTGTATGAGGCTCTTAGAGTCTGATCGCTGGAGGTTGACGCGCCCTTGCGCGACAACCGAAGGCGTGAATCAGCCTCTCGTCAAAGAGTCTGATCGCTTGAGGTTGACGCGCTCTTGCGCGACAACCGAGGGCGTGAATCAGCCTCTCATCAAAGCGTCTGATCGCTTGAGGTTGACGCATGCGCGCCAACCTCAATGCGCTCTGGAGAGGACAAGGCATGAAGAAATTTCTCGGGCTCGTCTTGGCGGTCCTGGCCGGCATCCTGGCCATCGTCATCCTGTTCTTCTGGCTGGTCACGCCACGCATGGGCGAGCGGCAACAGATCGGCGCGGTCAGCACGAATTTCCGCTGGATCGGCCCGAACGACAAGGTCATCGTCGAGCGCTTCGACGACCCGAAAATCCCGAATATCTCCTGCTATGCCGCCTCAGCCCAGACCGGCGGGCTGGCGGGCGGAGCGGGTCTGGCGACCAACCCCAGCGAATTCTCGCTCAACTGCATCGCTCACGGGCCGGTTGTGCTGCCCTCAGACCTGCCGCAGCAGGAGCAGATCGGCGCCATCTCCGCCTCGCTCTTCTTCAAGCATTTCATCCTGACCCGCATCGTGGATGATAAGCGGGACGCGCTGGTTTATATGCTGACCAGCACCAAGGTGCTGAAAGGCTCCCCAGCCAACGCGATCTCCGCCGTTGCGGCGCAAAGCGCGCCCGCGACCGGGAACTGAGGATTACTGGCTGGGCGCAAGCTCGGCCAGATCCGCATTCACCTCGTTCAGCGTGCTCTGGGTCAGCCGCCCGCCGGAGAGCGAGGCGAGCTGCGACAGGCTCATCGAGGAGAACAGGACATATTGCGGGTTGGACATCACGCCCGGCACATCGCGGTCCAGCACCGCCTTGCCGCGCTCATCCGCCGCGATCCTGTCGATCGGCGTGTGCACCGTAAAAGTTACCGGGGTGGGGGTAGAGGCATTCGCCGTTCCCGGCCCACGCGCGGCGGAGGGTGCCACGCACCCGCCCAGGCATGCCAGCCCGGCCATGCCAAAGACCACAACCCCCTGCCGTGCCTGCCTGCTCCTTGCTTGCCAGATCATGCCACGAACCTCCAGAAATCGGCCGGCCAGGACTCACCCAACCATGTTTTAATCATACAGCATTGTTCGATTACACTGCGACAATTTTGCCACAGATGCCAAGGTTTAAATTTCAGACATGCCCGCGTTGGAGACGCCGCCTGATCTGCTTGCATCCGCCCTTGCCGCGTGCCAAACCGCGCCGCACCTTCACGTGACTGGCGCTCAGATGGTCACCATCGGGGAGCGTGAGGGAAGCCGCCGCGCGCCTGGGCATTGCAACGCCGCATATAACGGAGCCGCCTCGTGTCAGATATCGTCCCCATCCGCACCGCCCTGATTTCCGTGTCCGACAAAACCGGGCTCGTCGAGTTCGCCAAGGCGCTGGCCGCAACGGGCACAAAAATCCTCTCCACCGGCGGCTCGGCCAAGATGCTGCGCGAGGCCGGGGTGGAGGTGACCGAGGTTTCCGAACATACCGGCTTTCCCGAGATTTTGGATGGCCGCGTGAAAACCCTGGTGCCGCAGGTGCATGGCGGCATTCTGGGCCGGCGCCACGACCCCAGCCATATCGCCCAGATGGCCGCGCACGCCATTGCGCCGATCGACCTGGTGGCGGTCAATCTCTACCCGTTCGAGGCCACGGTGGCGCGCGGCGCCGCGTTCGAGGACTGCATCGAGAATATCGACATTGGCGGCCCGGCGATGATCCGCTCCGCCGCCAAGAACCATGAGAGCGTGGCGGTGCTCACCGAGCCCGCCCATTACGCCAAGGTTCTGGAAGACATCGCCGCCCATGGCGGCACCACGCAAGACACCCGCCGCAAGCTGGCGGCGAGCGCCTATGCCCGCACGGCGGCCTATGATTCCGCCATTTCCGGCTGGTTCGCCGGGCAGCTGGGCGAGGATTATCCCGAGCGTTTCTCCTTCTGCGGCGCCCTGAAGCAGACCCTGCGCTATGGCGAGAACCCGCACCAGTCCGCGGCCTTCTACACCAGCGCCCCGGCCCGTTTCGGCGTCGCCACCGCCACCCAGCACCAGGGCAAGGAACTCTCCTACAATAACCTCAACGACACTGACGCCGCCTTCGAGTGCGTGGCCGAGTTCGACGAGCCGAGCGTGGTGATCGTCAAGCACGCCAATCCCTGCGGCGTCGCCACCGCCCTCACCCTTGCCGAGGCCTGGGACCACGCCCTGGCCTGCGACCCGGTTTCCGCCTTCGGCGGCATCGTGGCGCTGAACCGCACGCTGGATGAGGAAACCGCCGCGAAAATCTCCACCATCTTCACCGAGGTGATCATCGCCCCGGAGGTGACGGAGGGGGCAAAATCCCTGCTGGCGGCCAAGAAGAACCTGCGCCTGCTCACCACCGGCGGCGTCCCCTGCCCCACGCAGGCCGGTGTCACATTCAAATCCCTGGCCGGCGGTTTCCTGCTGCAATCGCGCGACGCGGGCCGGGTCACGGCGGCGCAGTTGCAAGTGGTCACCCAGCGCGCCCCCACGGCGGCGGAGCTCGATGACATGCTCTTCGCCTTCCGTGTGGCCAAGCATGTGAAGTCCAACGCCATCGTCTATGCCAAGAACCGCGCCACCATCGGCGTCGGCGCCGGGCAGATGAACCGGGTGGATTCCGCCCGCATCGCCGCCTGGCGCGGCAAGGAGGCGAAGCTGGATTTTTCCTCCTGCGCCGTGGCCTCAGACGCCTTCTTCCCCTTCGCGGACGGGCTGGAAGCGGCGATCGCCGCCGGCGCCTCCTGCGTGATCCAGCCCGGCGGCTCGATCCGCGACAAGGAGGTCATCGAGGCCGCCGACAAGGCCGGCATCGCAATGGTCTTCACAAACATGCGGCATTTCCGGCATTAATCCGGTAATAGGAGGCTATGTTGATGACCTTGCCTTTTTCACTGCCAGACTGGATGCCGGGATGGCTCTTTCTGGCACTCGCCGTGCCGGCGCTTCTCTGGTTCCTGGCCTTCCTGATGGTGCCGTTCAGTGTCTTCGGGGTGAAGGCACGGCTGGAGACGCTGGAAGGGGAGCTTGAATCCCTGCATGAGGAGCTGCGGATCATGCAAATGCGCGCCGCCGGTGTGCTGCCCGCCCCGGTGCGCGGCATGGAGCCGCATGACGAGGTGCCGAATTTCGGCCAGCTCAAGCGTGGCCGCGCCGCCCCGCCGCCCGAGGAGGACCCGCCGCCGCCCTCGCGCGCGCGCATCCCCAGCGCCGAGCCGCGCAGCTTCGCGGCGCGCGATTTCACCGCCTCACGCGAGCGCCCCGCCCAGCCCTCCACGCCAGCGCGCCCGCGCCGCACCGAACCAAGGCTGGACTGACAAGATCCCGGCGGACAAGCATCCGCCGGGATCTTGCGTTTTGGCAGGAAAATGCGGCCGCCCCGGCCTGTGGTATTAAAATACCACACACCAAACACTTGACCTTTCACCGTGTTTTCCCCATAAGCCCGCCCACAGCGTGCGATCGGCCTGCAGGGCGCCCAATGTGGCGCCCTGCAGGCCGTGAATCGCCCGCTTAACATGATGAGAGACGGAACGCGGTCCGACTTGAAACATCCTGCGGGGATGTTTCAAGTCGGACAGGTCCGGCTCTATATTTGGGTGAGCATATGAAAACGACGATTTCCATCAAACCCGCGGACGTGAAGAAGGACTGGATCCTCATCGACGCCGAAGGGCTGATCCTCGGCCGCCTCGCCGCGATCGTGGCAAACCGCCTGCGCGGCAAGCACAAGCCGACCTTTACCCCGCATGTCGATTGCGGTGACAACATTGTCATCGTCAACGCCGAGAAGGTGAAGCTGACCGGCAAGAAGATGCAGGACAGCATCTTCTACTACCACACCGGCTATGCCGGCGGCATCAAGGGCCGTTCCGTCAAGGAGCGCCTGGACGGCAAGAACCCGCAGAGCGTTGTCGAGAAGGCGGTTGAGCGCATGATCACGCGCGGCCCGCTGCAGCGCCAGCAGATGAAGAACCTGCATGTCTATGCCGGCCCCGAGCACCCGCACGCCGCCCAGCAGCCGAAGGCGCTCGATGTCGCCGCGCTGAACCCCAAGAACAAGAGGGCCTGATTCCATGTCCGAAACCACCAATGCTTTCGCCGGTCTGAAGGACCTCCAGACCGCCGGCGCCACCCCGGACGCCCAGCCCCAGAAGCGTGAGCCCAAGCGCGACGCCCAGGGCCGCTCCTATGCCACCGGCCGCCGCAAGAACGCCATCGCCCGCGTGTGGGTGAAGCCCGGCAAGGGCGAGATCATCATCAACGGCAAGAAGGCGCCGGTCTATTTCGCCCGCCCCGTGCTGCGCATGCTGATCACCCAGCCCTTCCTGGTTGCCGACCGCTACAACCAGTTCGACGTGTATTGCACCGTCAATGGCGGCGGCCTCTCCGGCCAGGCCGGCGCGGTTCGCCACGGCATCTCCCGCGCGCTCACCCTCTATGAGCCGGAGCTGCGCTCCATCCTGAAGGCCGCCGGGTTCCTCACCCGTGACCCGCGTATGGTCGAGCGTAAGAAGTACGGCAAGCCGAAGGCCCGCCGCAGCTTCCAGTTCTCCAAGCGCTGATGCACCCCGAAAAACCCGGCTCCGGCCGGGTTTTTTTATGCGCGGAGTTTCTGGTCCTGTTCGGGCTGGTGCCGCTGCTCGTCCTTTCGCTCCGCCAGCCGGGCATCTTGGTTCTGGTGCTCTGGGGCGGCGGGTTCGCCTGCTGGGCCGCCAGCCGCGCCGCACCGCAGGGAAAGGCGCTCGGCATTCAGCGCGTGCTCGCCCGCTTCGCGCTTTGCGGCGCCGCCCTCACGCTGGCCACCTGGGCGCTGGCCCCTGCCCTGTTTCTCTCCCTGCCCTTGCAGCACCCGCGCTTCTGGGCGTTGGTCATGCTACTCTACCCGCTGCTCTCCGTCTGGCCGCAGGAGATCATTTTCCGCCGCTTTCTGTTTCACCGCTACGGCTTGTTATTCGGAAACCGAATCACCGCAGCCTCGGCTATTGCGTTCAGCTATGCCCATATCATCTATTTGAATCCGCTGGCGGTGGTGCTCACTTTGGCGGGCGGGGCGATGTTTGCGCGCAGCTATTCCAAAACCCGCTCCCTGACGCTGACCGCGCTGGAACATGCGCTCTATGGCTGCCTGGTTTTCACCATCGGCCTCGGGCGTTATTTCTTCTCCGGCGCCGCCTGGCACCATTGATCTTCAGCCCAGCAGCGCCTCGAACTCCGCCACATGCTCATAGCCGGGCATGAGCCGCTCCAGCGCCTCGTCGCGGTAGGTGGCGGGGTGGGTGTAGATCTCGGTGCGCCCCTCGGGCAGATGCGCCAGCAAACGCTCTATCTTCCCGCGCGTCATATGGCCTGACCATTTGATGCCAAACACCTGGTCCGGCACCTCCAGCCCCCGCGCCTGCCAGCGCAGCAGCTTCGTCCAGGCGTAAAGCGCGCGGTCGCCGAAGCTGACCTTCTCCCCACAGGCCGCCATCACGGAGGGGGGCTCGGCCGGAACACGCAGCCGCTTCAGCCCGTAACGTTTGCCGACCTCAATCAGCATCCGCGCAATGGTCGGGTGGAGCAGGAAATGCTTATGCGCATCGGCATGGTTCAGCGCGAGTCCGGTGGCGGCGTAAGCGGCGAATTGCGCCTCGATCTCGGCACGCAGCTCCCGCCGCGCCGCCGGAGAGAAGAAATAGCGCACGCCCAAAGCCGCCTGGTTGGTGGAAAACCGCCCATCCGGCCCGGTGATATGCGGCAGGCGGGCATGGCCCAGCATCGAATCGCCATCCACCAGCACCAGATGCAGCCCGACATTCAGCCCAGGCAGCGCCCTGGCCCGGCGCACCGCATCCGCCGCCGCCGGGGCGGCCACCATCAGGCTCGCCTGGGTCAGCCGGCCTTCGCGATTGGCCCGCTCCACCGCCTCATTCACGGACTCGGTCAGGCCGAAATCATCGGCGGAAAAAATAATCTCGCGCACGGGTCAGCTATCGTTGCGCGGCACCCAGGGGATGCGGGCGAAGGCGATGCCATCCTCGGCCAGGGCATCGGCATCCTCATCGGAGCTTTCGCCATAAATGCCACGCGGCGCGGCTTCGCCATAATGGATGCGCCGCGCCTCCTCGGCGAAATCCCCGCCGACATAGTCGCAATTCTTCTCGACCTCTTCGCGCAGCTTCTGCAAGGCGGCGCGCACGGAATCGGGAATCGCCCCGCCTGCGGCCTGCGGCATGAGGGGGTCAGAGGGCGGCGGCGGCGGGTCGGCGGTGATAATCAACTCGCGCCCCTTGCGCGGAATGGCGGGCGCCATCAGCGCGCGGGAAACCTCCACACTGCCGCAGGACGGGCAGGCCACCAGGCCGGAAGCGACCTGCAGTTCGAATCCGGAACTGTCCTTGAACCAGCCATCAAACTCATGGCCGGCCTCGCAACGGAGCTGGTAATGGATCATGGCGTCAGCAGCGGGTCCAGCTTGCCGGCACGCTCCAGCGCCAGCAGATCGTCGCAGCCGCCCACATGCTGGGCGCCGATGAAGATCTGCGGCACCGTGGTGCGCCCGCCGGAGCGGCTGATCGCCTCTTCACGCTGCGCCGTGCCATGCGGGGCGCTGATTTCCTTGAAGCTGGCGCCTTTCTGCTCAAGCAGCGCCACCGCGCGTGTGCAATAAGGACAATAAGGCTGGGTATAGATGTCGATCTCTGGCATTTCCCCACCACTTAGCCCAGAGGATGCCGAATGCAAGGTGAATCTAATGCAGGCGCGGGTCAGCCACGCGCGCCACGGTGAGCACATCCACCCTTGCCGCCCCCGCCGCGCGCAGGGCCAGCGCGCATTGATGGGCCGTGGCCCCCGTGGTCATCACATCATCCACCAGCAGCACGCGCTTGCCGGCGACCTGCGCCCCCTCCCGCAACATGATGGCGCCTGTCAGCTCCATCCGGCGCTCCGCCACGCCCAGCCCCTCCAGCGGCCGGGTGGCGCGCCAGCGGCGCAGAACATCCAGCCCCAGCGGCCTTCCGGTCAGCCTGGCCAGGGCAATGGCCAGCACCGCCGCCTGGTTATAGCGGCGCTGGCGCAGCCGCGCCGCGTGCAAGGGCACCGGCACCAGCAGATTGGCCGATTGCAGCATGGCTTCCCCCGGCCGGCGCATCAGCCGGGCCAGCCCGGACGCCGCTTCGCTCTGGTCGTTATATTTCAGCGGCAGGATCATCCGCCGCGCGGTCTCGTCATAGCGCAGCGCCGCCCGCGCCATGGTGAAGGCTGGCGGGGCAGCCTCGCACGCGCTGCAACGCAACTCTTGCGCCCCCGGCCCGGCAAAGGCCAGCGGCACGCCGCAGCAGGCGCAGAGCGGCGCGGTGATGAAATTCGCCGTGTTGAAGCATTTCAGGCAGAGCTGCCCCTCGGCCTCCACCGCCTCGGTACAGACAAGACAAGAAGGCGGGAGGACGCTATCCAGGACCCAGCGTAACAGGGGCTTCATGTGCAGCAGATCTTCGATTTCGGCGCGATGGTGAAACACCGGGACAGGGCGGCACGCCGGCTCGCCCCTGTTCTGCCTGTACTGGAGGAGCTGACGGAACGCCTGCTCGACCGGCTGGACGATACCACCAAGCGCTTCACCCGCGCCCTGGATTTCGGCGGGCGCGGCGCCGTGGCCCCCCAGCTTGCCGCCCGCGGCATGCTGGTCGACAGCGCGGATTTTTCCGCCGTCATGGCGGCACGCGCCGGGGGGCGGCCCATAACCCTGCCCGGCCCGGCCGATTTCGGCCTGGCGCCGGAGACATATGACATCATCCTGGCTCCTCTCTCCCTGCATTTTCTGGACGATCTGCCCGGCGCGCTCATCCAGCTCCGCCGCGCCCTGAAGCCCGAGGGGCTGCTGCTGGCCAGCCTGCCGGTGCTGGGCACGCTGCATGAGCTGCGCCTCGCCTTGCTGGAAGCGGAGGAAGCCCTCACCGGCAGGGTCAGCCCGCGCATCTCCCCCTTCCCGGAATTGCGCGATTGCGCGGGGCTGCTGCAGCGCGCGGGCTTTGCGCACCCGGTGGCGGATGTTGAGGAGCTGAACTTCCTGTACGCCAACCCGCTGGCTTTGCTGCATGAACTGCGCGACGCGGGCGAAACCAACGCCTTGCACGGGCGCAGCCGCGCCATTGCGCCACGGGCATTGTTTCCCGCCGCGCTGGCGGCCCTGCCGCAGGAAGAGGGCCGCACGGCGGTGAAATTGCGCATGGCGGTGCTCACCGGCTGGGCCTCATAGCAGCCCCGCCTTGCGAAAGCTCAGCCAGCGCCCGTTGCCGACGATCACATGGTCGTGCAGCACCACGGCGAGCGCGTTGGCGGCCCGCTTGATCTCCTGGGTCATCACGATGTCCTCATCCGATGGCGACGGGTCGCCGCTCGGGTGGTTATGGACGAGAATGATCGCCGTCGCATTCAGCTCCAGCGCGCGCTTCACCACCTCGCGCGGATAGACCGGGGTGTGGTTCACCGTGCCCGTGGACTGCGGGACATCGGCCAGCAGGCGGTTGCGGTTGTCCAGATACAGAACCCGGAATTGCTCGACCTTCTCGCGCGCCAGCACGGCCTGGAGATATTCCATCAACCTGTCCCAGTTGCTGAGCACCGGGCGGTACAGCACCTGCGCCTTGGCCAGGCGCTGCGCGGCCGCCTGCACGAGCTTGAGCGCCGCCACCCCGGCCTCGCCCAGCCCCTCGACGCCCAGCAGATCCGGCACCGGGGCCGAAATGGCATTGGCATAGGAGCCGAATTTCGCCAGCAACGCCCGGGCGACGGGCTTTGTATCCCGGCGCGGCAGGGCCAGGAACAAGGTCATTTCAATCAACTCATGATCCGCCAGCGCGTCCGGCCCGCCGGCCAGAAACCGCGCCCGCAGCCGGGCTCTGTGCCCCTCGGTGCCAACCGCCAAAGGTGCCGGGCGGATTTCCGGAGAGAGCGCGGCGAGCAATGATATGTCAGAAAAACCGTCTGGCGTGCGGGGCTTCTTCATCGTGCGCCAACGTGACACAACTTTAAGTAATCACAAATACTGCTTTAATAATTTCGGTTGTGTTTTTCTTTCGATCGGAAGCATTTCTGATTCTGTCAGGGCACGCCCGGCGCGCCCTCATGGCCATCCTTCCTGCTGGCCAGCACCATGTACACAGCCGGGACCACGAACAAAGTGAACAAGGTGCCAATGGAAAGCCCGCCCGCGATCACCATGCCCATGGCATAGCGCGAGGCCGCCCCCGCGCCGCTGGCGATGATGAGCGGCAGCACGCCCACCACCATGGCCGCGGTGGTCATCAGAATCGGCCGCAGCCTGATATTGGCGGCATATTCAATCGCCTCGCGCTTGCTCATGCCATTCAGCCGCGCCTCGTTGGCCACCTCGGTCATCAGGATGCCGTGCTTGGAGACGAGCCCCATCAGCGTCACCAGCCCCACCTCGGTATAGATGTTCAGGCTCAGCCCGCCGACACCGATATAGATGAAGATCAGGGCGCCCGCGATCGACATGGGCACCGACACGAGAATGATGAGCGGGTCACGGAACGAGTTGAACAAGGCCGACAGCGCCAGGAAGATAATGACCAGCGCGAAGATGAAGGTGAAGATGAAGGCGCTGCTGGTCTGCACATATTGGCGCATCAGCCCGCCATAATCGATGGTGTCCTCAGGCGGCAGAATCTGCGCGGCCAGGCTCTGCAATGTGTGCAGCGCATCCGCCTCCGCCACGCCGGGCGCCACCACGCCTTGCAGCGTCGCCGAATTCTGCTGCTGGAAATGATTGATCGTCTCCGGAATGACATTGTTCTGGATCGTCGCGATCGATGAGAGCGGCACATCGATGCCGTTCGACGACAGGATATAGTAAGTCTTCAGATCCGCGACATTCAGCCGCGCCGTGCGCCGCATCTGCGGAATGACCTTGTAGGAGCGGCCATCGAGATCGAAATAATTCACATAGCCGCCGCCCAGCGCCTCGCTCAGCACCAGGCCGACCTGGCTCATATCCAGCCCCAGCGCCGCCGCCTTGTCACGGTCGATCACCACCGTCGATTGCGGCTGGTCGATCTTCAGGTCGCTTTGCAGGAAGATGAACTTGCCGCTCTTGAGCGCCGCCTGCAGCAGCTTCTGCGCATCCGGGTACAGCACCTGGAAATCGCTCGTGGCCTTGACCACGAACTGCACCGGCAGGCCCGATGAGCCCGGCAGCGGCGCCAGCGGGAAGGCCGCGACCTGCTGGCCGGCATCGATCTCGTTGGCGTCCTTCTGCATCAAGGTTTGCAGCGCGGCGGCCGGGCGGCGCTGCCCCCAGGGCTTGAGCACCGCACCCAGAATATCCGTGCCGGGAATGTCGATCTGAAATGTATGGTCGACATCGGGATAGTTCAGGATGGAGCCGTTGAGATACGTATCCCACATCGCCCTCTGCCCGATTGTCGCGTTCGGCGCGGAGGTGCTGGCGAACAGCACGATGCCCTGGTCCTCCGCCGGCGCCAGCTCGCTCTTCGAACCCTGCGCCAGGAAGTAGATGCTGGTGAGCATGATCGCCGCGAAAACCAGCGTCACCGGCAGGGTATCCAGGCTGGCGCTCAGCAGCCTTGTGTAGCCGCTGTGCAGTTTCGCGAAGCTGGCATCGATGAAATTGATCAGCTTGCCTTCCCAGTTCGGCGTCTCGCGGTTCACATGCTTGAGGAAACGCGAGCTGAGCATGGGGGTCAGCGTCAGCGCCACCACGGCGGAGATCGTCACCGAGCCCGCGAGCGTCAGGGCGAATTCGGTGAACAGCGCGCCGGTGAGGCCGGTCTGGAAGGCGATGGGCACATAGACCGCGATCAGCACCACCGTCATCGCCACGATCGGCCCGCCCAGCTCGGCGGCGGCGACCCGCGCCGCCGCGAGCGGGCTTTCGCCGAGATCGAGATGGCGGTTCACATTCTCCACCACGATGATCGCGTCATCCACCACCAGCCCGATGGCCAGCACCAGCGCCAGCAGGGTCAGCAGGTTGATGGAGAAGCCGAACGCCGCCATCATCGCGAAGGCGCCGATCAGCGAGAGCGGGATCGCCACCACCGGGATCAGCACCGAGCGCGGCGAGCCCAGGAAGGCTAACACCACCAGCGTCACGATGAGCAGTGCCCCGACCAGCGAGGCCACGACCTCATGGATCGAGGCGTTCACGAACACGGTGGAGTCATACACGACCTCGCCGGTCAGGCCGGTGGGCAGATTGGCCTGGATACCCGGCATCACCTTGCGCACGCCGGAGATCACACTCAGCAGATTGGCCTCCGGCGCCACCTTGATGCCGACATACACACCCAGCTTGTTGTCGAAGGTCACGTGCTGCTCGTAGGTGTCGGCCCCCAGCGTCACGCTGGCGACATCGCGCAGCCGGATGATCGTGTTGTTCTGCTGCTTGAGGATCAGCTGCCGGAACTCTTCTGGCGTATGCAGCCCGGTGGAGGCATCCAGCGTCACCTGGGTCATCGTGCCCTTGGTGTTGCCCAGCGCGGAGATGAAATCATTCGCCGCCAGCGCGTTCCACACATCGGAGGGCGTCAGCCCGAAGGCCGCCAGCTTCTGCGGGTCCAGCCAGATGCGCATGGCGTAATTCTGCCCGCCCAGTATCTCCGCCGTCTGCACCCCCTGCACCGCCTGCAATTGCGGCTGCACGACGCGGGTGATGTAGTCGGTAATCTGGTTGGCGCTGAGCACCGAACTGCGGAAGCCGATATACATGGCATCCACCTCCTGGCCGATGGCCAGGGTGATCACCGGCTGCTCGGTGCCTGATGGAAGCTGGTTCAACACCGAATTCACCCGCGCCGACACCTCGGTCAACGCCTGGTCCGGGTTATGGTTCAGCACCAGATTGATCGTGATGGTCGAGACGCTCGTCTGGCTGGTCGAGGTCATGTCGTCGATGCCATTGACCTGCGCCACGGCGTTTTCCAGCGGCGTGGTCACGAACCCGGCGATGGTATCGGGCGAGGCACCGGGATAGGTGGTGCTGATCGTGATCGTCGCGTTCTCGGTCTGCGGGAATTGCTGCACGGGCAGCGTGCCCACCGCGCGCAGGCCCATCACCAGAATCAGCACCGACACTGCGATGGACAGCACCGGCCGGGCAATGAACAGGTCGGTGAAGCGCTTCATCGCCGCCTCACTCGTTCGGCGGGTTGGGGTTGGCGTCGTTGCCTGGCTGGATCGTGTTGTTCACGGCCACAGGCGATCCGTTATGCAGTTTCACCTGCCCGGCCGTCACCACCTCATCGCCGGGCTTCACGCCGGAGAGCACCTGCACCTGGTCGCCGCGCGTCGCCCCCAGCGTCACGAACACCTGCGAGGCCACCAGCGCCTCATGCCCCTGCGCATCCTTGCCATGCTGCACGAGATAGACCGTGTCGCCATAGGAGCTGTAGGTGATGGCGGTCTGCGGCAGCGTCACCGCCTCCTGCGCCGCGCCGGTTTCCACCGAGACCGTGGTGAACATGCCCGGCCGCAGGCGGAGCTGGTCGTTCTCCAGCACCGCCCGCACCGCGATGGAGCGCGTGGCGGAATCAACCGTGGCGCCGATGGCGGTGATCTTTGCCTTGAAGTTCTGGCCGGGATAGGCATCGAGGCCGACATCCACCGCCTGCCCCACCTGCAGCTGCGCGAGCGCCTGCTGGGGCAGATAGAAATCGACAAAGAGCGGGTTGAGCTGCTCCAGCGTCACGATGGCGCTGCCGGGCTGGAGATATTGCCCCAGATCCACCTGCCTTATGCCAAGCCGGCCCGAGAAGGGCGCGCGGACGATCTTTTCCGCCATGCTCGCCTGCTGGGCGGCCACCTGCGCCTGGGCGGCGTCCAGATTGGCGCGGTCGGTATCGAGCTGCGCCTGGGCGATGGCATTGGCCGCGAACTGCTTCTGGTCGCGCGCATAGGTGATGGCATCCAGCCTGGCCTGGGCCTGATACTGCGCCAGCACGGCGGGGTCGTTATTGGGGCGCAGCGTCAGCAGCACCTCGCCCTTCTGCACATCCTTGCCGGATTCGAAATCGATCGTATCGACAATGCCGCCCACCTCAGCGGAGAGCGAGGCGCCGTTGATCGCCGTCAGCGTGCCGACGGACTGCATTTCGGGCTGCCAGGGCGTCTCCTGCGCCTGAATGGTGGCGACGGTCTGCACCTGGTTGGCGAAGCTCTTGAGGAATTTGCCGATGAAGACGGCACGCAGCGCGCCCCAGCCGAAGACGAGGGCGAAAATCACCACGACGACGACCAGCATGATGGTCATCCGCTTCGCGGTCTTGCCTGACTGGCTCATCGTCCGGTTTCCTTCATGGAATCACCCCGCAGCATTGCACCGTCACATCCTGGCGGTGCCACCATCCCCCGCCCAGCGCCTGGTACAAAGCGGCCGTGTCGGCCAGCCGGGCCGCCTTGGCCCGCACCGCGGCGATCAAGGCGGTCTCATACGTCGCCTCCGCCGTCAGCACGGAGGAGAAGGGCTGGCCGCCCAGCCTGTACTGCGCCTGCGTCACCGTCAGGCTCTGCGCCGCCGCGTCACGCGAGGCCTGCGCCGCCGCCAGCGTTTCGGAATCATATTGCAGGGCTTCGAGCGCATCCGCGACACTCTGGAAGGCGGAAATCACCGTGGACTGGTACTGCGCCCCGGCCACCTGCAACGCCGCCAGGGCCGCCTTGCGCTGGGCCGAGAGCGTGCCGCCTTCGAAAATCGGCTGGGTGACGCCCGCCACCAGGTTCCACAGCAAGGTCTGCGGCGTGAACAAGGTGCCGGTGGAGAGCGACTCATGCCCGATCTGGGCCGAGAGCGTGATCTGCGGCAGCATGTTCGCATCCGCCACGCCGACATTCGCCGAGGCCTCATGCAGCTGCGCCGCCGCCGCCGCGATATCAGGCCGCTGCGCGACGATGGCCGAAGGCAGGCTGACCGGAAGATCGGCGGGCAGCGTCAAGTCATCCAGCGTGAAGCTTTGCAGATGGAAATTGCCGGGAAATTCGCCGGCATAGGCGGCCAGCTGGTCCTGCGCCCGGGCCAGCAGCCCCTGCAGCGGCGGCAGCGTCGCCTCCTGCTGCGCCAGGGTCGCCTGCTGCTGCAGAACCTGCGCCTGCGCCACGCCGCCCAGGCTCACCTGCGTCTGCAGAATTGACAGCAATTGCCGTTCATCGCCGATCAGCGTCTGCGTCGCGTCGATCTGCGCGTTCAGCGAGGCCTCGCTCACCGCGGCGGTGACGATATTGGCGGTCAGCGCCAGATACGAGGCCTCAAGCTGCCAGTGCTGGTACTCGGCCTGCGCGGCCAGGCTCTCGATCTGCCGGCGCGTGCCGCCGAACACATCCGGCGCGTAGGCGACTGAAAGCGAGGCGTTATAAAGCGTGTAGGCCGGGATGGAAAAATGGCCGTTCGCGCCGGAGGTCGCCAGCACGGCGCTGGAACTCTGGTCACGCTGCACACTGGCCGTGCCGGAGAGGCTGGGCAGCAGCCCGCCCTGCGCGGCGCGGACATTTTCCTCGGCTTCCAGCAAGGTCGCCTGCGCGGCGGCAAGGCTGGGATTGTTCCGAAGCGCGGCCTGGATCAGCGTATCGAGCTGCCGGGATTGAAACAAATGCCACCAATCCCCGGCGATATCCCCGCCGGGCACGAAGCTCTGCGCCATGCCATCGGCCTGGGCGGTGGCGGCGGGCAAAGGCGTGGCGGTGAGAGCCACGTTCGGTGCCGCCGGATGGCGGTAATCCGGCCCCACGGCGCAACCGGCAAGACCAAGCCCCAGGACCGAAAGGCACGACCAGGGATGGAAACCACGCGGTTTCATGTTAACGCAGCTAACGGCCTTTCCGAGCAGGGTCAAGCGGGATATTCCACATCACAAACCAATAATGAAAACTTGATGGTTTTCAACTCCCGCTTTTATACTCGCGCCATGGAACCGGACGGACCGCCCCGCAAGCCCAAGCCGCACCCGGAATCTGACGCCCCCCCGCCGCGCATGGACGGCCTCATCGCCGCGGCGGAGCATGTCTTTCTATCCAAAGGCTACCATGACGCAACGATGTCGGACATCGCGCGGCAGGCGGGCATGTCCAAGCGCACCGTCTACACCCTGGTGCAGTCCAAGACTGAGTTGTTTGCCGAACTGCTGGCCCACCGCCAGTCCATGGTGCAGTTCCCGGTGCCGGAACCGGGCTGGACCCTGCATGACACGCTCTGCGCCAATCTGATGTGCCTGGCGAAATTCCTGCTGGATCCCGTGCAGATCTCGATCACCCGGCTGGTCATCACGGAATATGCCCATAGCCCGGATTTCAGCCGCGCCTTCCTCTCAAGCCGCGTGCGCAAGGCCAAATCGCATCTTGAAACCTGCCTGCTCGACCTCGCTTTGACGCATGGCAGCTCGCGCGCGCAAACCCGCGAACTGGCCGCCATGCTGTTTGGCATGGCGCTGGGGGAGTTCCATTTCGGCGCCCTGTCCGGCTTTCGCGCGGTGCCCGGCGCCCGGGTGCTGGAGGCTCGCATCCGCCGCGCCGTGACCATCTTCCTCGCCGGCCTGCGCGCGGAAGACAGCGAGGACTAACCCCCCGTCACGGACATGTGGCGCGGCACCGCGGTGCGGCCAATGACGAAATCATGCCCCTTCGGCTTGGCGGCAATGCCGCGGTGAATCGCGCTTTCCAGCGCCGCGTCATCGGCGCTGGCCCGCAGGGGCTTGCGCAGGTCCACCGCATCCTCCTGCCCCAGGCACATATAGAGCGTGCCGGTGCAGGTCAGCCGCACGCGGTTGCAGGCCTCGCAAAAATTATGACTGAGCGGGGTGATGAACCCGAGCTTGCCGCCTGTCTCTTCCACCGTGACATAGCGCGCCGGGCCGCCGGTGGCGTAATCGCTCGGGCGCAGCGTCCAGCGCCGCGCCAGATCCGCCCGCACGCCCGAGAGCGGCAGATGCGTCTCCTCGCGGTGCGTCACCTCGCCCATCGGCATGGTCTCGATCAGGCAGAGATCCAGCCCCCGCGCCCCGCACCAGGCCAGCATGGCGTCGAATTCGCCGTCATTCACGCCCTTCAGCGCGACCATGTTGATCTTGATCCTCAGCCCGGCCGCCTGCGCGGCGGCGATCCCGTCCAGCACCTGGGGCAGCCGCCCCCAGCGCGTGATCTGGCTGAATTTTTGCGCATCCAGCGTATCGAGGCTGACATTGATGCGCTTCACCCCTGCCGCCGCCAAAGCCTGCGCATGCTTGGCAAGCTGCGAGCCATTGGTGGTGAGGGTCAGCTCCTCCAGCCCGTGCCCCAGATATTGCCCCAGCCCCTCGATCAGGCTCATCACATTGCGCCGCACCAGCGGCTCGCCGCCGGTCAGCCGCAGCTTGGTCACACCCAGGCGGATGAAAGCGGCGCAAAGCCGCTCCATCTCTTCCAGCGAGAGCAGCTCGTCCTTGGGCAGAAAGCTCATATCCTCCGCCATGCAATAGACACAGCGAAAGTCGCAGCGGTCCGTCACCGATACGCGTAGATAGGAAACAGTCCGGCCGAACGGGTCGATCATGGCACTCTATTTCGGAGCGATCCGGTCCTTTTGCAATCACTGCGGCTCGGCATGCTCCAGCGCCACCACGCTGGTATCCACCAGCACCTTGCCCGCATGCTCGAAACTCACCGTCACCCGGTGGCCGATGGCGCTTTGCACCTGTCCCAACCCCCAATCGGGCTGGCGCGGGTGGCGGACATATTGGCCGGGTTCGAATTCAGAGCGTTCCAAGGCATGCCTCCACGAAAGATGCCATATGCGGCGGCACCGGCGCGGTGGCCGCAACCGGCACCGCCAAGGGCAGAGATAAGCGCCTGGCCAGCAATTGCAGCCCCCCCGCCCCGCCCCCATAAACCTCGTCGCCCAGCACCGGATGGCCAAGATGCGCGGCATGCGCCCGGATTTGATGCGTGCGGCCGGTATGCAGCGTGAATTCCACCAGCGCATTGCCGCCGCTCACGCCCAGCACCCGCCAGGATGTGCGGGCGGGCGCGCCATCCGCCGCCACCGCCATGCGCCAGCGCCGGGCTTGCGTGACCTTGGCCAGAGGCGCGTCGATCAGCCCCTGCCCCGCCTCGGGCACGCCGCGCAAGGCTGCCCAGTAGAGTTTCTCTGCCTTGCCTTCGGCCATCAGCGCCTGGGCTTCCAGCAAAAACGCCTTCTTGCGCGCGATCAGCAGGCAGCCCGCCGTATCCTGGTCCAGCCTGTGCACCGCCCAGGGGCCGTTCTTGCCCCGGCGCCAGGCGGGGAAAAAATCCTCGATGCTGGGCCCGCCCGCCCGGCCGGGATAAACCGGCAGCCCGGCGGGCTTGTTCACCACCAGGGCACGGTCATCGGCGAAGAGACTATCAGGCGGCAGAGGCATCAGCCCCGCAGATGCTCAGGGATGGTGAAGCCCAGCCGCACCGGAATATCCCACTCCTCCTGGGCGCGGCGGTATTCCGTGAAGCCGGCGGCCAGATAATTGGGCAAGGCGCGCGGATGGTCGGCATTGCAGGTATTCACGCTCATGCCGCGCAACGCCGTGGCGCCGTTGAACACCGTATCCACCGCGCAATCCAGGAACGGCCTGCCCAGCCCGCGCCCGATGAAGCCCGGCAGCAGCCCGAAATAATTCAGGTTCACATAAGGCCAGTAGCCGGAATCGGTCTCAAAGAACCCGGCCACCTCGCCATCCACCCGCAGCACATGGGTGGTGACGGTGCTGCTGGCCAGATGCTTCTCCAGCAGCGCATCCGGCATCACCCGGCGCAGCCACCAGAGCCAGGGACTGCCCACCTCGTTATAGAGTTTGCGGTAGGCGGCCACATCCAGCCGCTCGCGCATGATGCTGGCCCCTTGCGGCA
>DATJXU010000186.1:0-18045 GCA_035499915.1 Acidocella sp. | reverse complement strand
GTCCAGGTCGAAATCTTCCAGCACCTGGCCGCGATACGGCACGGCGAGCCGGGGCAGCAGCTCCAGCTCGCCGATTTTCTGCAATGTCCCGGCGCGGCCATGGGTCTCGATCAACCCGGCCACCACATCCACGCCGCGCTGGCGCTTGGCGTGGGCGGCGTCCAGCATTTCCCAGGTCTTGCCGACACCGGGCGCCGCCCCGAGGAAGATTTTCAGATGGCCGCGCCCGCCCCGCTGCGCATTCGCCAGCAGTGCATCGGGGTCGGGCCGGCCATCATCTCGCATTGCCATGCCGTGTTATGAAGCGGCCAGCTTGTCCAGCGCAAGGTTGAGCTCCAGCACATTCACATGGTCCGTGCCGACCACCCCCAGAAAGGCATGGTGCGTCATCTGCTGCACCAGGGATATGACGGTGGCCGCGGGCAGATGCCGCGCGGCGGCTACGGCAGGGGCCTGGCGCAGCGCATTGGCCAGCGAGATGTCAGGGTCCAGCCCCGAGCCGGAGGCGGTGGCGGCATCGGCGGGCACCGGGCCGGGGCCGAACGCCTTGATATACGCCGCCACGCGCTGCTGCACGCTGGTTTGCAGGCTGGCGCTGGTGGGCGCCAGGTTGGAGGCGCCGGAGGTCGCCGCGTCATAGGGCTTGTCCAGCGCCGAGGGGCGGGGCTGGAAATATTTGGCGTCGGTAAAATTCTGACCGATCAAGGCTGACCCCACAACCTTGCCATTCTCGGTCAGCAGCGAGCCGTTGGCCTGGAAGGGCAGGGTGGCCTGCATGGCGCCGGTGAAAACCTCCGGCAGAACGAAACCAAGGAAGAGGGTGAAGAGCACGACCAGCGAGAAAGCCGGCCGTAATTCGCGGATGAGAAGCATGGAAAGCCCCCGTTACGAGAAGATGTGAAACACGCCGAGCAGCATGTCGATCAGCTTGATGCCCACGAAGGGGGCAACGATGCCGCCGAACCCGTAGATGAGCAGGTTGCGCTTGAGCAGCGCGGCGGCGCCGATGGCGCGGAACTTCACGCCCTTCAACGCCAGCGGCACCAGCACCACGATGACCAGCGCATTGAAGATCACGGCCGAGAGAATGGCACTCTCGGGCGTGCGCAGATGCATCACGTTCAGCGCCGCGAGCTGCGGGTAGGTGGTGACGAAAATCGCCGGCAGGATCGCGAAATATTTCGAGATGTCGTTGGCGATGGAGAAGGTGGTGAGCGCGCCGCGGGTGATCAGCAATTGCTTGCCGATCTCGACGATCTCGATCAGCTTGGTCGGGTCGCTGTCGAGGTCCACCATGTTGCCGGCTTCGCGCGCGGCCTGGGTGCCGGTTTGCATCGCCACGCCAACGTCGGCTTGCGCCAGGGCGGGCGCGTCGTTGGTGCCGTCGCCGCACATCGCCACCAGGCGGCCCTCGTTCTGAACCTTCCTGATATAATCGAGCTTGTTCTGCGGCGTGGCCTCGGCGATGTATTCATCCACCCCGGCCTCGGCGGCGATGGCGGCGGCGGTGACGCGGTTATCGCCCGTTACCATCACCGTGCGGATGCCCATGGACCGCAGGGCGGCGAAACGCTCCTTGATGCCGGGCTTGACGATATCCTTCAGCTCGATCAGCCCCAGCAGGCGGTTATTGAAGGAGACCGCCAGTGGCGTGGAGCCGGCACGGCCGATGCGCGCGGCGGCCTCGGCGAAGGCGGCGTCGCCTTGCGTGTTCAGCGCCTTCAGCACGGAATCCACCGCGCCCTTGCGGTAGCTTTGGCCGGAAAAATCCACGCCGGACATGCGGGTATTGGCGCTGAAAGGGATGATCTCCGCCCCCGCCGGGCGCTCCGGCACGATGTTGTACTTCTCCCGCGCCAAAGTGAGGATGGAACGGCCTTCCGGGGTGTCATCGCCCAGGCTTGCCATCGCGCAGGCTTGCGCCAGGTCACGCTCCTGCACGCCGGCAACGGGATAGAAGCCAGAGGCCATGCGGTTGCCGAAGGTGATGGTGCCGGTCTTGTCCAGCAGCAGCGCATCCACGTCGCCAGCGGCTTCCACCGCGCGGCCGGAGGTGGCCACGACATTGAAGCGCACCAGCCTGTCCATGCCCGCGATGCCGATGGCCGAGAGCAGCCCGCCAATGGTGGTGGGGATCAGGCAGACGAGCAGCGCCGCCAGAACCGGGATGGAGAAACGCGTGCCCGAATAGCTGCCAAACCCCACCAGCGTGACCACGGCGATGAGAAACACCAGCGTGAGACCGGCCAGCAGAATGTTCAGCGCGATCTCATTGGGCGTCTTGCGGCGCTCGGCGCCTTCCACCAGCGAGATCATGCGGTCCAGGAAGGTGTGGCCGGCATCGGCGGTGATGCGCACCACCAGCCAGTCGGACACCACCTGCGTGCCGCCGGTGACGGCGGAGCGGTCGCCGCCCGCCTCGCGCACCACCGGGGCGGATTCACCCGTGACGGCGCTTTCATTCACGCTGGCGACACCTTCGATCACCTCGCCATCGGAGGGGATGAGATCGCCCATCTCAACCAGCACCACATCGCCCTGGCGCAGGCTCTGCGCCGGGGTGGGCTTGTAGAGGGCGCGGTTGGGCGGGTTGGTGAGCTGCTTGGCCATGGTGTCGGAGCGCGCCCGGCGCAGGGATTCCGCCCGTGCCCGGCCGCGCCCTTCCGCCACGGCTTCCGCGAAGGTGGCGAAGATCACCGTCAGCCACAGCCAGGCCGCGATCACCAGCGGAAAGCCGTAAGGCTGGTGACGGATGGCGGCCTCAACCCCGGCAGCGGTGACGAGGGCGGAGACGATCTCGGTGACGAAGATCACCGGATTGCGCATCAGCGTGACGGGGTTGAGCTTGACGATGGACTCCAGCGCTGCCCGGCGGATGATCCGCGCATCGAACAGCGAGATGGTTTCTGCATGTGACATTTGCGATGTCCCTTAGAAGGTCTTGCCGGCTTGCAGCAGGAAATGCTCGGCGAGCGGCCCCAGCGTGTCCGCGGGCAGGAATTGCAGCCCGCCCAGGATGACGATGACGCCGATGAGCAGCCCGATGAACAGCGGCCCGGTGGTGGGGAAGGTGCCAGAGCTCTCCGGCAGGCGGGGCTTGGCGGCGAGCGAACCGGCAATGGCCAGGATCGGGATCATGAAGGCGAAACGCCCGAACAGCATGGCCGCGCCCAGACCGAAATCGAGCAGCGGTGTGTCGGCGGAAATACCCGCCATGGCCGAGCCGTTATTCTCCGTGGCGGAGCTCCAGGCATAGAGCATTTCCGTCAAGCCATGCGGCCCGGCATTGGCCAGCGAGCCAAGGCCCGACTTGGTGACCAGCGAGAAGCCAGCGCCGGCCAGGATGAAGAGCGTGAGGATGAGCACGCCGAGCATGGCGAGCTTGATCTCCTTGGCCTGCACCTTCTTGCCCAGATATTCCGGCGTGCGCCCGACCATGAGGCCCGCCACGAACACCGAGAGCAGGGCGAAGACGACGATGGTGTAGAAGCCCGAGCCGACGCCGCCGGGTGTCACCTCGCCAAGCTGCATCAGGAAGAGCGGGATGACGCCGCCCAGCGGGGTGTAGCTGTCGGTGAAGCTGTCCACAGCCCCCGTGGAGGTGCCGGTGGCGGAGACGTTGAAGGTCGTGCTGGCGGGAATGCCGAAGCGGACCTCCTTGCCCTCCCAGTTGCCGGTGTTGGCAACGCCGGCGGCGGTTTGCAGCGGGTTGCCCGAGGCTTCCGCCGCATAGGTGCCAACGCAGCCCAGCGCCAGGATGATCGCCATGGCGGCCATCAGCGCGCGCCCTTGGCGCGGATTTTTCACCATGTGGCCAAAGGCGATGGGCAGGGCGAAGCCGATGGCCAGATCCAGCCAGTTTTCAAGCAGGTTGGTCCAGGCATTGGGATTTTCGAACGGATGCGCAGAATTGGCATTGAAGAAGCCGCCGCCATTGGTGCCGAATTCCTTAATCGCCTCCTGCAGCGCCATGGGGCCGATGGCGATGGTCTGGTGACCGCTCTGCAGCGTGTCTGCGCTCACGAAGGCGCCGAATGTCTGCGGGATGCCAGCCAGAACCAGCAGCACAGCCGCCACGATGGAGATGGGCAGCAGCAGGTAGAGCGTGATGCGGGTGAGATCGGCATAGAAATTACCGATGGCCTTCAGCCCGCTGCCGGTGAAGGCGCGCATGACCGCCGCCGCCGCCGAGATGCCCGCCGCCGCCGAAATGAACATATGCACGACCAGGCCAAAAACCTGCGCACCGTTGGAGATCTGCGCCTCAGGCACATAGGCCTGCCAGTTGGTGTTGGTGGCGAAGCTGGCGGCGGTGTTGAAGGCGAGGCGCGGCGACATGCCGGCGATATGCTGCGGATTCATCGGCAAATAATATTGCAGCCGCAGAATGGCATAGAGCAGCCCGAAATGGATGACGCTGAGCAGCAGCAGCGCCACCGCATAACCCTGCCAGCCCATCTGCCGGTTTTCATCCACCCCGGCCAGGCGATAGAAGCCGACCTCAACCGGGCGCAGGAACTTCACCCGCCCCTCGAAGATGGCCGCCATATAGCGCCCGAGCGGGAAGGCCGCGCCCAGCACCAGAATAAAGACCAGCGCGATATACGCGATGCCCTGGATTGTCATGGGAATAGGTCTTTCAGAAATCTTCCGGGCGCAGCATGGCCCAGACAAGGTAAACCAGCAGAGTGGCGGAAACGGCGCCGCCGAGAACCAGGTCCAGCATCACACGCGCTCGCAGGCTGGAACGTAAAGCACAAGAAGCGCGAAAATACCCGCGCCGAATAGAATCGCGATGACATCGCCCATGGGAGATCTCCTTATCGAAGCATCCCCTTTAGGCGTGCGGGCATAAGGCCGCGATGCGGGAAGCGGCCCGCCGGAATAAAGATGGCATAAAGATTTTCCGCCCTGTCCGGCCTCTTGGCCGTGGCGCTGGCGGCGGCGCGTGCACAAGCAACGCTGCCGGCCGGCAGAGTTGCTTGTTAAAGACCTTTGTGCGGCTCTGGGCGCTTAGAGCGCGATAGGTTGAGGTTGACGCCTGCGCGCCCCCTCAACGCGCTTTAACTCTTTGATAAGAGGCTGATTCACGCCATCGGTTGCCGCGCAAGGGCGCGTCAACCTCAAGCGATCAGGCTCTAGCCGCGCAGCGGCAGCATCCGGCGCAGAATGCCGTCTTTGAGGAAGTAATGATGGAACAAAGCCGCCGCGGCATGCGCCCCAGCCAGGATGATGATGGCCCAGGCGGCCACGTCATGGAGCTTATCGATCAAATGGTGCGTGGCTTTCGAGACTCCGTCGATGGGCGAGGGGATCAGCAGCCCGAAGAAGCTGATCGCCTTGCCGCCCCCCCAGCGGGTGAAGAAGCCGAGCACGATCTCGGCGCCGACGAGGGCATAGAGCAGGAAGTGCATCAGCCGGGCGATGCGGTTGAGCAGATCGCTTGCGTCATCGAAATGCGAATGGCCCGGCCGCAGGCGCCAGACGAGCCGCAGCGCGAAGACAGCCGCAAAAATCAGCCCGAGGGACATATGCGCCGTGACCATCAGATTATGCGTGGGGCGGGGAAAGAAACCCCAGAATTCCCCCAGCAGGAACTGCACCACCACCAGAAGGGCGGTGAGCCAGTGCAGGGCGATGGTGGGGCTGTCATGGCGGCTAGGGGCGGTTGTGGTGAAAGGCGAGGTATTGTGTTTCACGTCGATAATATTCCGAAAAGCTGCCATTGGCCGGTGCTATAGGCGGTTTCCCGGCGGCTGGGAACGCGGCAATTTGCCCGTGTGTAAGCAGCACGTTACGGTACGGTAAAATATATTGACCGGGGGATTCCGAGGGGCAGCGCGGCAGGGCGTTTGCCGGGCCGACGGCACTCCATGCCTTCATGCAGGCGATGGGTTTGGTAAATGACCATGCGTAAGGCTGTGCGATCCGCATCCAGGCTGAAACAGCCAGGAAGGCTTCGGGCGGCCAGGGCACTCAGCGGGCGTTGCGGCTTAAGGTTACGATATCTTAATTTTATCGCTAGGACAGGCGGGCGGGTAGGGACCATATCCAAAGCCATGCGTCCAACTCCGCCTCTCCCCGCGCTTTCGCGGGATTGCGCCCTGTTCCTCGACGTTGACGGAACGCTGCTCGACTTCTCGGTAAGGCCGGATGGGGTCATCGTCCCGTTGGGCCTGCCCGCGATGCTCCATAGCCTCGGGGGATGGCTGGATGGTGCGCTGGCGCTGCTCTCTGGCCGCCGGGTCACGGATATCGAGGCGCTGTTCGGGCCCGGCCTGGCGGTGGGGGCCGAGCATGGCGCCCTGTTGCGCGCCGCCGATGGAACGCTGATCGCCGAGGCCAGCCCCAACCCGGCCCTGGCGGCGTTGGCAGCCCCCCTGCGCGCCGCCATCGCCGCGCGCCCCGGAACGCTGCTGGAGGAGAAGCGCTTCGGCCTGGTCCTGCACTGGCGCGCGGCGCCCGCCATGGCGCAGGAGCTGGCGGCGCTGGGCGCCGCACTCGCGGCGGCGCATCCGGGGCTGATGCTGCAGCCCGCGCATGAGGCGCTGGAGATCCGCCTGCGCGGCACGGACAAGGGCGCCGCGCTCGAAACCTTCATGGGCATGCCGCCCTTCGCGGGGCGGCGCCCGGTGTTCATCGGCGACGACGCAACGGATGAACCCGCCATTGCCCGCGCCAAGGAGATGGGCGGGCTGGGGCTGCATGTGGCGCGCGATTTCGGCGGCAGGACAGAAGCCGTCCGCGCCTGGCTGGCACAGAGCCTGGAGAAAGGAGACATCTCATGACGCCACGGCCTGATCTCAATCTCGCCGTCATCGGCAATGGTGCCATCGCCTCGCTGATCGACCGCCAGGGCACGCATGTCTGGTGCTGCTGGCCGCGCCTGGATGGCGACCCGGTGTTTCATGCCCTGCTGAGCGATAGCGGCAATGGGCAAATGAGCGTGGAACTGGCCGGGCAGGTCGAGGCCAGCCAGAGCTACCTGCCCAATAGCGCCATTGTTGAAACCATCCTGCGCGACGCCCAGGGCAATGTCCTGCGCATCCTGGATTTCTGCCCGCGCTTTCGGCTCTATGGGCGGATTTTCCGCCCGCCGATGCTCGTCCGCCGGCTGGAGCCGCTCTCCGGCCGGCCGCGCATCACGGTGCGGGTGCGGCCGGGATTTTCTTATGGCGAGCAGCTTCCGGTGCCCGCCATCGGCAGCAACCATCTGCGCTTCGCCGGGCCTGAATTTTCGCTGCGCGCCACCACGGATATGCCGATCGCCCATCTCCTGCACGCGCATGATTTCACGCTCGGGCGGCCCGCCACGCTGGTGCTCAGCGCCGACGAGCCGCTGGGCCAGGCCCCCGACGCGCTCGGCGCCCATTTCCTGGCCGAGACTCTGGGCTATTGGCAGGACTGGGTGGCCAACCTGAATGTGCCGTTCGATTGGCAGGATGCGGTGATCCGCGCCGCCATCACGCTGAAGCTCTGCTCCTATGACGACACCGGCGGCATCGTCGCGGCGCTGACAACCTCGATTCCCGAAGCGCCGCGCTCGGGCCGCAACTGGGATTACCGCTTCTGCTGGCTGCGCGATTCTCTGTTCACCATCGCCGCCCTCAACCGGCTTTCCGCCACCCGCACGATGGAGACCTATCTCAATTTCGTGCTCGATACCGTCGCCGGCTCCGGCCCGCGTGAGCTGCCGCCGCTCTTTTCCATCGCGCCGGGCATGCCGCTTGAGGAATATATCGCCCCGGCCTTGTCGGGCTACGGCCAGGGCGACGGGCCGGTGCGGGTGGGCAATGGCGCCGCCTCCCAGCGGCAGAACGACGCTTACGGTGCCATCATCCTCAGCCTCACCCAGTTTTATTTCGACCACCGCCTGCAGGTGCGCGGCGATGACGTGCTGTATCGCCAGCTCTGCGTGCTGGGGGAGCTGGCGGAATGCGTGGCGCTGGAGCCCGATGCCGGGCCGTGGGAGTTCAGGGGCATCGCGCGGGTGCATAGTTTTTCCGCCGCCATGTGCTGGGCGGCCCTCTCGCGCCTGGCCATGATCGCCACCACGCTGGGGCTGGAGGCCGAGGCCGCGAACTGGACCCTGCGCGCGCAAAAACTGCGCACGGAGATCCTGCGCCGCATCGTCACGCCGGAGGGCTGGCTTTCGGGTGTGCTCGACGAGGCCGTGGCCGATGCCTCGGTGCTGGTGCTGTCGAGCATCGGCTTCATCGAATCCGCCTCGCCCGAATTCTCCGCGACGCTGGACATGGTCGAGACCCGCCTGATGCGCGGCGGCTTCGTGATGCGCTACGAGGATCCGGATGATTTCGGCCTGCCGGAGACCGCCTTCCTGCTGTGCAGCTTCTGGTACGTCAACGCGCTGGCGCTGGCGGGGCGGCGGGCCAAGGCGATGGAGCTGTTCGAGCGTATCCTGGCGGTGCGCAACCATGTCGGGCTGCTGTCTGAGGATGTGGCGCCGCCCACGGATGGGGAGCCGGCGCGGCTCTGGGGCAATTTTCCGCAGACCTATTCCCATGTCGGTTTGATTCTTGGCGCCATGCGGCTCTCGCGCGGCTGGGAGGAGGGTTTGTGGCGCGCCTCGTAATCGTCTCCAACCGCCTGCCGGATGTATCGGACCCTTCAAGCCCGCGCGCGGGGGGGCTGGCCGCCGGGCTGGCCGATGCGCTGGTGCCGGGCTCGCTCTGGTTCGGCTGGTCGGGCCGGCGCGTGCCCGCGCGCACCGAGGAGATCCGCAGCATGGAGGCCGATGGCGTCACCTACGCCACCATCGACCTGGCCGAGGATGATTACCGCGCCTATTATCTCGGTTTTTCCAACGGCACGCTCTGGCCGCTGTTTCATATGATGCCGGGCTTCCTGACCTTCGACCTGGCGGGCTACGCCGCCTACAAGGTGGTGAATGAGGAATTCGCCAAGGGGCTGTTGAAGCTGCTGCGGCCCGATGACCTGATCTGGATCCATGATTACCAGTTGCTCGGCGTCGCCGCCTCGCTGCGCCGGCTGGGGGTGGGCAACCGCATCGGCTTCTTCCTGCATATTCCCTTTCCGGCCCCGGCCTTGTTCGACCTGCTGCCGCCCGGCGATGAGCTGCTCATGGGCCTGCTGGCGCATGATGTGGTCGGGTTCCAGACGGCGCAGGACCAGGGGCATTTCCTGGCGGCGCTGCAGGCGCGGGGCATTCCCGTGCAGGGCGGGGATGTTCTGCATGGCGGGCGGCTTGTCCGCAGCGTGGTCACGCCCATCGGCGTGGATGTGGAAGGGTTCAGCCGCCTCGCCACCCGCGCCGCGCGGCGGGTGGAGGCGCGGCGCGTGGTGGAGAGCCTGGCCGGGCGGGCGCTGATGATCAGCGCCGACAGGCTGGACTACACCAAGGGCCTGCCCGCGCGCTTTGATGCCTATCGGCGCTTTCTCTCCCTGTACCCGGCCCAGCGCCGGCGCATCAGCTTTCTGCAGATCGCCGCCCCCTCGCGCGAGGAGGTGGAGAAGTACAAATCCCTGCGCGACGAGCTGGATTACAAGGCCGGGGCGATCAACGGCGAATATTCGGATTTCGACTGGGTGCCGCTGCGCTACATGACGCGCGTGGTGGGCCGCGGCTTGATCGCCGGGCTGTTCTGGATCTCGCGCATTGGCCTGGTCACGCCGCTGCGCGACGGGATGAACCTCGTCGCCATGGAATATGTCGCGGCGCAGAACCCGGAGAATCCGGGTGTGCTCATCATCTCGCGCTTCGCCGGGGCCGCTGCCTTGCTGCCGGAGGCGCTGCAGGTGAACCCCTATGATGTCGACAAGGTGGCCGAGGCGATCAACACCGCCCTGACCATGACGCTGGAGGAACGCCAGGAGCGCCACACCGCCCTGCTGGCCTGCGTGCGCAGGCATGATGCCGGCGCCTATAGCCGCAGCTTTGTCGCGGCACTCAACCAGGGGGCGCTCGACGGGCCCCGGCCGGGTTGATAAGCCCCTCCGGTGAAGGGGGCTGCGAGTCGGGTATGACGGTTGGGATTGAGATGGGACAGGTTCCGGGCGGCGGCCCGGCGTCGCTCGACCTTGAGGAGCTGCTGGCCACCCGCCTGCTGGTGCAGGGCAATTCCGGCTCCGGCAAATCGCATCTGCTGCGCCGGCTGCTGGAACAGAGTGCTCCCTGGGTGCAGCAGGCGATCATCGACCCGGAAGGCGATTTCGTGACCCTGGCCGAGCATTTCGGCCATCTGGTCATCGATGCCGAGGCGCATAGCGAGCAGGGGCTGCAGCTGGCGGGGGAGCGCGCGCGCATCCACCGCGTCTCCACCGTGCTGAATCTCGAAGGGCTGGATGCGGAAAACCAGATGCGCCGCGCCGCCGCCTTTCTGGGCGGGCTGTTCGAGGTCCCGCGCGACCATTGGTACCCGATGCTGGTGGTGGTGGACGAGGCGCAGCTTTTCGCCCCGGCGGTGGGCGGCGAGGTGCCCGATGAGGCGCGCAAGCTCTCCCTGGGCGCCATGACCAATCTGATGTGCCGCGGGCGCAAGCGCGGCCTGGCGGGGGTTATCGCCACCCAGCGTTTGGCCAAGCTGGCCAAGAACGTGGCGGCGGAGGCCTCCAACTTCCTGATGGGCCGCACCTTTCTGGATATCGACATGGCCCGCGCCGCCGAGCTGCTGGGCATGGAGCGCCGCCAGGCGGAATCCTTCCGCGACCTTGAGCGCGGGCATTTCATGGCGCTGGGCCCGGCCTTGTCGCGCCGGCCCATGAGCCTGCGCATCGGCGCCACGCAGACCCAGCCCCGCACCACCACGCCCAGGCTGATGCCGCTGCCCGGCGCGGCGCTGGAGGATGCGCATGCGGTGATCCTCGCCGCCCCGCCGCCTGACGCCCCGCGCCCCGCCCGCCGCCCGCCGCCGCCGCCCGCACCGGACCTGCTCAGCCAGCTCATGGCCGCCGCCCCGGCGGTCGAGGCGAAGGAGGAAGAGGCGCCCGAGCCGCCGAGCCCCGAGCAGCTCGCCGAACGCCGCGCCAGGCTGGACAGGATTCTCGCCGCCATTTTGGCCGACCCGGAGGCCGGGTTCCGCGCCGTCGGCGTGCTGTATCAGGATTTCCTGGTCCGCTGCCGGATCGAGGGCATGGGCGCCGGCGCACCGGACCTCAACGCCTTCCGCCGCATGCTCACCCGCGCCCGCGCCGGTATTTCCGCCGAGATGGCGGAGGATGAAATCTGGCGCGATGTCGCCGCCCGCGCGGCGGTTTTGCCGGAGGATATGCAGGGCATCTACATGATGATCGCCCGCGCCGCGAAGGAAGGCCTGCCCTGCCCGGGCGATGCCGCCATCGCCCGGGCCTATGGCACGCGCTCCATGGGCCGCGCCCGGCGCCTGTTCACCTATATGGAGGAGCAGGGGCTGATCGTCTGCCAGCAGGATGGCGCGGGGCGGCGGATCGTGACCCTGGTGGAGCTGGCCTGGGCCACCGCGCCGGGCGACCCGCATGCCGATGAGGCGCATCTGGCGGGCTGAACCGCCGCCGGCATAAATAGTTTACGTCTTCGGCCTTGGCTTTGTGCGCCGCGCATGGATT
This sequence comes from Acidocella sp., assembly GCA_035499915.1. Classification (GTDB taxonomy): domain Bacteria; phylum Pseudomonadota; class Alphaproteobacteria; order Acetobacterales; family Acetobacteraceae; genus Acidocella. The sequence goes on along the minus strand of DATJXU010000186.1, from coordinate 6,483 downwards.
ATGCCGGGTAAGACTCAAACATTTGGCCAGGTGAGCCGCAGCATGACCGCAACCTCCACGCAAGCAGCAGCCCCCCAGGCGGCGCGCGACGGCTCGGCCCTTGAGGTCCTGCGCATCTTCCTCAGGCTCGGGCTCACCTGCTTCGGCGGGCCGGTCGCCCATATCGGCTATTTCCGCGAGGAGTTCGTGCGCCGCCGCCAATGGCTGGATGAGCACGCCTATACCGATCTTGTCGGGCTGTGCCAGTTCCTGCCCGGCCCGGCCAGCAGCCAGGTGGGGGTTTCCATCGGCTTGATGCGCGCCGGGTTCTGGGGCGCGCTGGCGGCCTGGGCGGGGTTCACGCTGCCTTCCGCCATGCTGTTGGTGCTGTTCGCCTTCGGGGCGGGCGCGCTCAATGGCCCGGCCGGGGTGGGGCTGCTGCATGGGCTGAAGCTCGTCGCCGTCGCCATCGTGGCGCAGGCGGTCTGGGGCATGGCGCGCGCGCTCTGCCCGGACCGTGAGCGCGCCAGCATCGCCGTGGCGGCGGCGCTGGTCATCCTGTTCAGCAGCGGTTCACTGGCGCAGGTCGGGGTGATCCTGCTCGGCGGCGCGGCGGGGCTGTGGCTCTGCCGCAACCTGCCGGCTGGGGCGTCCGGTCATGTCTCTGTCCCCGTCTCGCGCGCGGCGGGGCTTGCCTGCCTGGCGGCATTTTTCCTGCTGCTTCTAGGCCTGCCGGTGCTGCGCGGCCTTACCGGCTCCTCCGCTGTCGCTTTGTTCGATGCCTTCTACCGCTCCGGCGCGCTGGTGTTTGGCGGCGGCCATGTGGTGCTGCCGCTGCTGCGCAATGGTTTCGTGACGCCGGGCTGGGTGGGCGATGGCAGTTTCCTCGCCGGCTATGGCGCGGCGCAGGCCGTGCCCGGCCCGCTCTTCACCTTCGCGGCCTATCTCGGCGCGGTCGCCAGCCCTTCGCCGCATGGCGTGGCGGGGGCAGTGCTGGGGCTGGTGGGGATTTTTCTACCCGGCATGCTGATCCTCACCGGCGCGCTGCCCTTCTGGGATGGCTTGCGCAAACGGCCCGGCGCCCAGGCGGCGATGCGCGGGGTGAATGCCGCCGTGGTCGGGCTGCTGGGGGCCGCACTCTACAACCCGGTCTGGACAAGTGCCGTCAAAACGCCGGGGGATTTCGCCATCGCGCTGCTCGGCTTCGTGCTGCTGACGGTCTGGAAGGCGCCGCCGCTGCTGGTGGTGGCGGTGAGTGCCGCGGGCGGGGTGGCGCTGTCCCTCGCGGGGTGAGTGCGCGGCTGACCTCAGGCCTGTTCCACAGGCTGCGCCCAGGGCACGTCTTGCAAACACGCGGCCAGGTAGTCCAGCAATGCCAGCACGCGGGCGGGGCGCAGTCGGCCGGGCGGGGTGACGAGATTCAGCGCCACATCCTCAATCCGCCAGTCCGGCAGCACCTCCACGAGCTGCCCTGAGGCCAGCTCGTCCCACACGATGAATTCCGGCTGCAGCGCCAGACCGTGCCCCGCCAGCAGGGCGGGCATCAGCGCGTCCGCATTGTTGATCTTCAGGCGTCCTTGCACCGAGACGGTGAACTCACGCTCCACGGCGTGGTGAAAGCACCAGAGGCTGGCCGAGGGCAGGTTGCTGTATTGCAGGCAGACATGCTGCTCCAGCTCGCGCGGGTGGCGCAGGGGGCCGTGGCGTTCGAGATAGGCGGGGGCCGCGACGAGCGGGCGGCGCACCTGGCAGAGCCGCCGGGCGCGGAAGGAGGAATCCGTCAGCGCCGCAATCCTGAGCGCCACATCGAAGGCATCCGCCACCAGATCGACAAAGGAATCGCTCAGGCTGCATTCGATATCGACCTCGGGATAGCGCGCGAGAAAAGCCGGCAGGATGGGGGCGAGGAACTTAACCCCGAAGGACATCGGCGCCGCCACCCGCACCAGCCCGCGCGGTGTTGCGGCCTGGAGCGAGGTTTCCGCCTCCACCGCCTCGCCCTCGGCCAGGATGCGCATCGCCCGCTCGCGCGCCAGCGTGCCGCTCTGGGTCAAGGAGAGCTGCCGGGAGGTGCGGTGCAGCAGGGTGGTGCCCAGCCGCTGCTCCAGCCGCGAGACGGCCTTGGACACGGTGGGCTGGGACAGGCCCAGCGCCTGCGCCGCGCGGGCGAAGGAGCCGGTTTCGGCAATTTTGGCGAAGATCGCCCAGGCTTCCAGGTCAGGTAGTTTTTGCATAAAATTTCAGAATAGATGAATTTCAATTATTTCCATTTTTTATGATATGCCGCAAGCCTAATTATCCCTCGAACAAAAATTCCAGATGATGAGGTACCAGATGATCGAACTCAGGCCTTTTGCAAAACTTGGCGGCGCCGACCATGGCTGGCTGCAGGCCAAGCATCATTTCTCCTTCGCGTCGTATCACGACCCCAACCGCACTGGCTGGGGGCGGCTGCTGGTGTGGAACGACGACACCATCCAGCCGCGCACCGGCTTTCCGCCGCATCCGCACCGGGACATGGAAATCATCACCTATGTCCGCAAGGGCGCGATCACGCATGAGGATAATCTCGGCAACCATGGCCGGACCGAAGCGGGGGATGTGCAGATCATGTCGGCGGGAACCGGCATCCGTCACAGCGAGTATAATCTGGAGCCCGGCGAGACGCAGATTTTCCAGATCTGGATCGCCCCCGCCGCGCAGGGCCATGCGCCGCATTGGGGGGCGCGGCCCTTCCCGAAGGGGCAGCGCGCCGGGCGGTTCGTGACGCTGGCCTCCGGTTTTGCGCAGGACCAGGAGGCGCTGCAATTGCGCGCCCCGGCCCGCGTGATGGGGGCGACGCTGAAGGCCGGGGAGAGCTGCGACTACCCTCTCGGCAAGGAGCGCCTGGCATATCTCGTGCCCGCGACGGGGGCGGTCGAGATCGAGGGCGTCACGGTGAAGGCGCGCGATGGCGCGGCCATCAAGGATACCGAAACCCTGACGGTGAGGGCGTTGGAGGATAGCGAGCTGGTGCTGGTCGATATCGACTGAGCCGCGCCGCCGGGGCTGGCCGGCGCAAGTGAGCGGCCAGCCCCGGGATAGTTTAGGCTCAGCCCAGCCAGGCGAGGGCCCGCGCATGCGCCCCCGCGATGGCGGCCTCCAGCCGTGCATCGCCCGCCAGATCGCCCCACAGCACGGTGTCGCGGCAGAATGCCACCAAGGGCATCTGGCCGCGGAGCATGTCGCGCACCGCCGCTTCGTCCATCGCCTGGTCCTGATAGGCGAAGGGCAGCAGCCCCGCCGCCCAGCGTTGCAGGAACAGGAAGAACAAGGCCGGGATCATCGCCACGCTGCTGATGCTCTCGCCGCGCGCCAGGCGCTCGCGGATGGTGGGGGTGACCCAGCCGGGAATCTTGGAATAGCCGTCGGCGGCGACGCGCTGGTTGGTGTCGAGGATATAGGCGTTGGAGAAACGCTCCAGCACCGTGTCGCGGTAGGCGCGCAGGTTGAGGGGGCTGGGCTCCAGCACCGGCAGCACGTCGTTGGTGACATAGTCGTAGGCGAAGCCGCGCACTTGCGGGTCCTGCGTGCCTTCATGGATGAACAGATAGCCGCGCAGCGTGCCCGCCCAGGCGATGGTGGAATGCTGCGCGTTCAGCAGCCGGATTTTCGCTTCCTCATAAGGCTGGACGGAACCCACGAGTTCGGCGCCGGCTTTTTCCCAGGCCGGGCGGCCGGCGATGAAACGATCCTCGATCACCCATTGGATGAAGTCCTCGGCCATCACCGGGCACTCATCCTGGATGGCGCGCGCGGCGTGCAGCCGTGCCGCCACCTCGGGCAAGGGGCGGGGGGTGATGCGGTCCACCATGCAGGCGGGGGCGCTGGCATTTTGCCCGAGCCAGAGGGCAAGCGCCTCATCCCCGCGGCGGTAGAGGAATTCCCTGAAGCCGCGATAAAAGCGCTCGCCATTGCTGCGCAGATTATCGCAGGAGAGCAGCGTGACCGGACCGCTGCCGCAGCGCATGCGCTCATGCAGCATCGCCGCCAGCGCGCCGTAGATGGTTAGCCTCGTGCCTTGTTCGAGATCGCTGACCAGATCGGGGACGTTGAGGTCCAGCGCGTGCTGGGGGGTGAGGTAGTAGCCCGCCTCCGTGACCGTGAAGGAGATGATTTTCACATCCGCCCGCGCGCCGAAGGCGATCAGCCCGGAGAGGGTTTCATCCCACGCGATGATGTGTTTGATCGCGCTGATTTCCTGATAGGCGCGGACCCCGGCGGGGGTGACGGTCTCGACATGATACACGCCGTTCTGGGCGATCAGCGCCGCCTCTACCGCCTGCATGTCCGGCCGGATATTGGCGCCCGCCAGCACCCAGCCGGTATCGCCCAGATCATGCAGGGCCTGCAGATAGACGGCCTGGTGCGCCCGGTGAAAGGCGCCCAGCCCGAGATGCAGAATGATCGATGGGTGCGTCATGGCCATGTCCTTCCTTCCCGCGCGGGCGAGGGATGGCATGGCCGGTTTCACCGAACAAGGAGAGCGCATAGCACGCGCCCATCCACCGGAGTGGCCTCATGAACGAGACGCTGTCCGCCCCGCTCCCCGTTCCCGCCGACCCGATCATGGTGCTGTCGGTGAACGATTGAGGCGGCGCGCGGCGCGTTGTTGACTCTTCTCCATATTTCCATGAAAATGGAAGTATGGAGAAGACAGACGCCATTGCCGCGCTGGCCGCGCTGGCCCAGGAGACGCGGCTCGACATCTTCCGCCTGCTTGTCCAGGCCGGCCCCGAAGGCCTGCCCGCCGGCCGCTTGGCCGAGCAGCTTGGGCTGCCCTCGGCCACGCTCTCCTTTCATCTCAGCCAGCTCCGCCATGCCGGCCTTGTCAGCTTCCGGCGGGAAAGCCGCTCCCTGATCTACGCGGCCGCATATGATGCGATGAACGGGTTGCTGGCCTATCTTACCGAAAATTGTTGCCGCGGGAGCGCTGCTTCATGCGATGTTTCCGCTTGCGTTCCGTTTGCCGACAACGAGGGAGAGCTCCGCCATGAAACGCCTGCATGTGCCCGTTGAGACGCTCGACCAGCCGATCCAGCTCCACAGCGCGCTCGTCGCGGCGCCGCTGGCCGCCTGCTGCCCGCGCGGGCCGGAGGCGGTGACATGAGCGGCAGGACCTATAACGTTCTCTTCCTCTGCACGGGCAACAGCGCCCGTTCCATTCTGGCGGAATCCATTCTGCGCAAGGACGGGGCGGGCCATTTCAACGCCTTTTCGGCCGGCAGCTTCCCGAAGGGGGCGGTCAACCCGTTCGCGCTCAAGGTGCTGGAGAGCTACGACTACCCGACCGATGGCATGCGCTCAAAGAGCTGGGACGAATTCTCAGCACCCGATGCGCCGCAGATGGATTTCGTCTTCACCGTCTGCGACGATACGGCTGACGAGGTCTGCCCGATATGGCCTGGCCATCCAATGACCGCGCATTGGGGCATTGAGGATCCGTCCCATGTCACCGGCCCGGACATCGAGAAAGAGAAAGCCTTCGTTCTGGCCTTCAAATATCTCAGGAACCGCATCAGCCTCTTCCTGAGCCTGCCGCTGGCCAGCATCGACAGGCTGGCGCTGCAGGCGCGGCTGCGCGAGATCGGCACGGCCGAAGGGGCCGCGACGGGACGCAGCAACGCCTCCTGACCGGCGCTCAACCCCAAGACACAGGGTATCCATGACCATCACCATCTACCATAATCCGAACTGCGGCACGTCGCGCAACGTGCTGGGCCTGATCCGCAATAGCGGCGAGGCACCGCTTGTCATCGAGTATCTGAAAACGCCGCCCAGCCGGGCGGAACTGGAGGATCTCATCCAGCGCATGGGCATGCCGGTGCGCGACCTGCTGCGCCGCAAGGGCACGCCCTATGAAGAGCTGGGCCTGGACGATCCTGCCCTTACCGACAGCCAGCTCATCGATGCCATGATGGCACATCCGATCCTCATCAACCGGCCTATTGTGGTGACGCCGTTGGGCGTGAAACTGTGCCGCCCCTCGGAGCTGGTGCTGGACATTCTGCCCAGCCCGCAGCGCGGCGCCTTTGCCAAGGAGGATGGCGAGGCGGTGGTTGATGCTTCGGGCCGGAAGCTGACGCCATGAGCGAGGCAACGCTGGCGGCACCGGCCAAGGCGCCAGCACTCGGGGTTTTCGAACGTTATTTGACCCTCTGGGTGGCGCTGTGCATGGCGGGCGGCGTGGCGCTGGGGCAGTTCGTGCCGTCGGTGTTTCAGAGGCTGGGCGATGCCACGGTGGCGCAGGTCAATCTGCCCATCGCCGTGCTGGTCTGGCTGATGATCGTGCCGATGCTGCTCAAGATCGATCCCGCCGCGCTGCGCGAGGTGGGGGACCATTGGCGCGGCATCGCCACCACGGTCGGGATCAACTGGCTGGTCAAGCCCTTCTCCATGGCGCTGCTGGGCGCGCTGTTCATAGGCCATCTCTTCCGGCCATTCCTCCCCGCGGGCCAGATCGAC
>DATJXU010000185.1:0-2728 GCA_035499915.1 Acidocella sp. | reverse complement strand
TTGGCCTAGCGCTCGCGCAGAAGGCTTTCTTTATAATAAATTCGCCTCATTGCTTCCCCCCGTTCCTCGTGCGGCCGCGATCATTACGACAGCATGGCGAAATCATATCGCACCCGATCAAGGTGTGTTAGACCTTCTGCGCATCATTTTGATACCGATCGTATCTTCGGGAGGGGCCGTGGTGTGGCACCAGCAAGTCCTGCGTCAGAAGCCGCTGCGCCGCTTAAGGGCCTGTCCACGAGCGAGGCGGCAGAACGCCTGCGCCGGGATGGCCCGAATGAGCTGCCGCAGGACCAGCGCCGCCATTTGCCGCGCATCGCCTGGGATGCGGTGCGGGAACCGATGCTACAGCTCCTGCTGGCCGCGGGTGTCATTTATCTGCTCCTGGGCAATCTGTCGGAGGCATTGATCCTTCTCGGCTTTGCCGTGCTCAACGTGGTCATGGTTGTGGTGCAGGAAGCCCGTACCGAGACCGCGCTGGCCGCGCTGCGTGACCTTGCCTGCCCCCAGGCACAGGTTTGGCGCGATGGGCAGCGGGTACGCCTTCCCGCCAAGGATCTCGTGCAGGGTGATGTGATCTCCATCGCCGAGGGGGAACGCGTGCCAGCCGACGCGATGTTGCTCGACGCCACATCCATGCAGGCAGACGAATCCCTGCTCACTGGCGAATCTGTCCCCGTCCGCAAACGTGCCGGCGCCGCCGATGCGGTGCACGTGGTCCCGGGCGGCGATGACAGCCCCCATGTCTGGGCCGGCAGCCTCATTGTTGGCGGCAGCGGTACGGCGCTGGTGAGGGCCACGGGGCCGCGCACCGCCATCGGCCAGATTGGCAAGTCCTTAGGCACGGTAGAAGCGGCATCGGCACCGTTGCAGCTGCAAATGCGCCGCCTTGTCTGGCTCTTCGCCGCGCTCGGCATCGGCGCCTCGGTCGTCCTCGCCGTCGTCTACGGCGCTCTGCACGGCCAATGGCTGCAAGCCATTCTCGCGGGCATCACTCTCGCCATGGCCACGCTGCCAGAGGAGTTCCCTCTTGTTCTGACCATCTTTCTTGTACTCGGCGCCTGGCGGCTGTCACGGTACCACGTGCTGGCCCGCCGTTCCGCGGCGATCGAGGCGCTTGGCACCGCGACGCTACTCTGCACGGACAAAACGGGTACGCTGACGCAGAACCGCATGTCCGCTGCGATGCTCAAGGCTGGGGACAGCACGATGGCCATAGGTGAACAGACGCCAGCCCTGCCCGAGCCGTTTCATGAGCTTGTGGAGTTTGCCATCCTGGCGAGCCGGCCGGATCCGTTCGACCCGATGGAACGAGCCTTCCATCGTCTGGGCCAGACATACCTTGCCGGCACGGAGCATCTGCACGCGGGCTGGGAGCTGGCACAGAACTATCCTCTGCAGCCCGAGTTGCTGGCGATGTCTCAGGCGTGGTGCGTGCGCGCGGGCGATGCGCATGTCATTGCCGCGAAGGGCGCGCCGGAGGCGGTGGCCGATCTGTGCCATTTGGGCGCGGTGGCGTTGGAGGCCATCCGGCAAGACGTGGCGAGGATGGCTGCTGATGGGCTGCGTGTGCTGGCCATAGCCAAGGGCGTGTATGCGAAGCCGGGCTGGCCGAAATCGCAGCATGATTTCGATTTCACTTTCCTGGGGCTGGTTGGCCTAACCGACCCGCTGCGCCCTGGAGTGGGCGAGGCCGTTGCCGCGTGCCGGACGGCGGGTATCGGCGTTGCCATGATCACGGGTGACCATCCGGGGACGGCTCTGGCCATCGCCCGGCAGGCCGGTATTGCCAGCGGCAATGTGCTCACCGGGCAGGAAATGGCGGCGCTTGATGACATGGCCCTGCGCCAGCGTGTTGCAGATGTACGGGTGTTTGCGCGTATCATGCCGGAGCAGAAGCTGCGGCTGGTGCAGGCTTTTGCCGCCAGTGGCGAGGTCGTGGCGATGACGGGCGATGGCGTCAACGACGCGCCGTCACTCAAAGCCGCGCATATCGGCGTCGCTATGGGCGGGCGCGGCACGGATGTCGCGCGCGAGGCCGCTGCGCTGATACTGCTGGATGACGACTTTACCAGCCTCGTCGCCGCCATCCGCCTGGGGCGGCGGATCGACGACAATCTGCGCAAGGCTTTCGCCTATATCCTTGCGGTGCACGTGCCGATCGCGGGCATGTCGCTGATTCCGGTGCTGCTGGGCTGGCCGTTGCTGCTCGGACCGGTGCATGTGGTGTTCCTGGAAATGATCATCGATCCTGCCTCCTCCATCGTCTTCGAGGCGGAGCCGGAGGACGCTGGCATCATGTCCAGGCCGCCGCGCCCGCCCGGCGCGCCGTTGTTCAGCCTGGGCCTGCTCGCCGGAGGGCTGTTGCAGGGGGGCACGGTATTGGCCGCGGCGCTGCTGGTGTTCCTGCTGGGCACGCATGGCGCGGGAGGTGAAAGCACGGGCCGGGCCATGGCGTTCACAACGCTGGTGGTGGGGAATCTCGGGTTGGTGCTGAGCAACAAAATGCTGGGCGGCAAGGCGCTGGCGGCGCTGCGGCGGCCGAACAGGGCATTGGCCATTGTCGCGGCCATTGCAATTGTGGCGCTCGTGCTTGGTCTGCCCCCTTAGAAGTGCTCCACCTTTTGTGTAGTTTTGTTTTGGAGTGAGCCTGTCCCGAAAACTGCCCCACTCGAAACGAGAGTTTCGGCACTTCATCGGCTGGGGTTAACCCCAGCCGATGAAGCAA
>DATJXU010000184.1:0-2419 GCA_035499915.1 Acidocella sp. | reverse complement strand
GGAGAATCGACTATGCCGGGGCACTGCTGCTGATGTTCAGCGTTGCGGCCACGGTGCTGGCGCTTACCGAAGGCGGCACGGACTTCCCCTGGGCCTCGGCGCCCGAGGCGGCGATCTGCGCCGCGGCCCTGCTCGGCTTCGCCCTGCTCACGGCCCAGCAGCGCACCGCCGCAGCGCCGCTGCTGCCCGCCCCATCGCTGGGCCGGATCGGCCATGTCGCAGCACTCGGCGGGCTGAGTTCAGCGGCCATGTTCACCGCCATCTTCCTGCTGCCGCTGCTGCTGCAATGGATATATGGCGAGACCGCCTCGACCGCCGGGATGCATCTGGTGCCGCTGTTGTTCGCCACCGCGATCGGCGCTTTCGCCGCCGGGCAGGCCACACGGCGCACCGGGCAAATAAAGCCTGTTCTGGCCGCGGGGCTGCTGGTCGGCGCAACCGGCTTCGCGCTGCTCAGCCTCAGCCTGCTCGCCAAGAGCCCGGCCTGGCCGGTGGCGTTCTCCGCCTTGGCGGGGGTGGGGCTGGGTGCGCTGATGCCGACAACGCTGGTGACAGTGCAAAGCCTTGCCAACCGGAGCGAGATGGGCGCGGCGACAGGCATCTTGCTGGTGGTGCGCGCCATGGGCGGCACGTTTGGCGCCACCCTGGCGGGCCTGGCCATCACCCTAGCCGGCCACGCCACCGCCTCCGGCTTCCGCCTGGGCTTCCTCACCGCCGCGCTGTTCCTGGCCCTCGGGCTCGGCTTGGTGGCGCGCCTGCCGGAAATCGACCTGCGCCCCAGTGTGGCCATCGGCAAAAAGGCATAAAAAAACCGGCCAGGAGGCTGCCCCCCTGGCGGGCATGTGCCGCTGCTTGCGCGCCCCCGGCTTATTCCGCCACGGCGGCCTGCACCACGGCCGGCTTGGTCAGCAGGTAGTAGAACAGGCCAGCGGCGACGAAGGAGACGATGAAGGTGGCATCGCCGAACTGCGGGAACTTCGCCGCCACCGGCCCGACATACAGCGCCTGGTTATAGAATGGCCAGGACACCGCGATGGACGCCACCCAGGCCACGAAGGCCGCACTCACCGGCAGGCGCGAGGCACGGTCGGTAACGTGGCAGAGCAGGGTGATGGCGATCCACGGCATGCTCCAGTAGCCGAGCACCAACAGGAAGTTTTCGTAGTTGGTGATGAAATGGGCCGCCGCCAGAATCGCGATGACCGTGCCGATGCCGCCGGTGATCAGCGCCGCGACATGCTGCTTCAGCTTCACCCCCACCGCCAGGGCGGAGAGCGTGGCGGAATAGATGTTGATGATGTTGGCGCTGATGGTGCCGAGGATGACAGCGATGAGGAACGGCACCTTGAACCATTCCGGCATCCAGGTGGTGAACAGGTCCGACGGCGTGGTGAGGGAGACGGCGGCGCCCAGCAGCGCGCCCAGCGCCTCGATCCACACGGTGGAGATCACGGAGCCGAGGAAGGCGTAGGAGAACACGGTCTTCTTCACCTTGGCGGCGCCGGTATCGGTGCGCAGGTAGCGCGTATAATCGGAGGAATAGGGAATCCAGCCAACCATATAGCCCACCATGATGGACACGGTGAGGATGAAGGCGCCCGAGAAGCCGCCGACCGCCGCCTCCGCCTTCACATTCTCCGGCACGGAGAGGCTGAGATGCTGCACCGCCACCACGGTCAGCGCCAGGAAGGCCAGGGTGAGGACGTAGACGAGGTATTTCTCCGCCGTCTGGATCAGGTCATGCCCGAAGAAGGCGATGGCGACCTGGACCAACGAGAGGATGACCACGCCGACGATCAGGCTGCCACCGAAGAAATATTGCAGCGCATAGGCACCGGCGATGGTGTTGACCGCGAACCAGGAGAAGCCGCCGAAGAAGTTGAGCAGCGAGGGCAGCCTGTTGCCGAGCGGGCCGAACCAAGTGGCGCCCTGGATCATCTGCGGGCGGCCGTAATCCACGCCGAAGGTGCTGAAGAAGGCCAGCACCAACCCGCCCAGCACGTTGGCGATGAGGATGGCCAGCACGGCCGAGGAGAAGGACAGGCCGAGCCAGCCGGTGGCCAGCGCGCCGGTGGTCAGCGTCGCGAACTCGATATTCGCCGCCATCCATAGGCCGAACACGGCTTTCGGGCTGCCGTGACGCTCCTTCAGGGAGACCTCGTCGATGCCTTTTTCTTCGATGATGCCATAGAGTTCGGGGGTTACGTCAGCAGTCATTCTTGCTCCCTAGGGGTCCGGCCCGGAAAAATTGCTCCGCGCACGCGGCCGGACACGGCCAGCGCTGTAACGGGATGCAACGGACCCCCTGCCGCTTTATGGACAAACCGTCAAGCAAATCCAACGCGCGGCTGGTGCTACAGGGCGCTCTGCAGTGGGGAAGCAACAGGGAGAGCGTCCACCCCGCCCACCCCAGGGAGAA
>DATJXU010000183.1:0-4529 GCA_035499915.1 Acidocella sp. | reverse complement strand
GCTCTAGCCGCATGAGGTAACCTCCGTGCCGGAGGTGCCCCCCACCGTCGCCGTGGCGCTGGTGCCAAGCGGCAGGCTGAAGCTGAAAGGGCCTGCCGGGGGCGTCCACACATAGGTGGCGGTAACCTGCAGATAGGTGCCGGACACCACATTGGTGCTGGCATTGTTCACCCAGCTTGTTTGCACCTGGATCCTGCCCGGCGCCGCCGTGGCGCTGGCGGCGGGCAGCAGGCCGGGCAGGATGCCCCGCATCAGGCTCGCCACCTGCCCGGCATTGGCGCAGCTTGTGCCGCCGCTGGCCAGGGTCACGCCGGTCTGCACCGCGGCGGCCCGTGCCGCCGCCTGCGCCGCATAGCTCATGCCGGAAAAGATGAAGGCCAGATCCCCCAGGCCGATCAGCACCAGCAGGAACAGCATATAGACGAAGCTGTTGATCGCGAACTCCATGGCGGCGACGCTGCGGCAGTCCTGCAGAAGGCGTTTCATTGCAGCAACTCCAATGTTGATGAGCCAGAGGATGTGGTGCGAACGATGGTTTGGTTCGTCTTGAGCGGCGCGATGGTGACCGTGCTGCCGTTCAGGGAGGATTCGGTGCCGCAGATCTTGATGTTATCCGTCGTGACCTGCTGGGTGCCGTTGGCGCCGCCGCTGCCGGAGCTGTTAAGAATGTTCGTGAAATTGACGATATAATTCGGCGTAATGGTGGCGCTGTAGAGAGACTGGCCGGTGCAGGAGGGCGCGCCGTTGCTGCTCTGGCCGGAGACGACGCCGCTGGCTGAGGAGGTTGGGTTGACGGCGATGCTGCCCAGGGGAAGCTTCAACAACAATAAATTGATATAGATGGTGAGGGAGGCGTTTGTGCTTTCGTTCTGCGACCAGTCTGTCGGCGTGCCGTTTGCCAGTGTCAGGCCGGAGGCCGTGACATCCTGCGAGATGAGTGATTCCGAATTCAACCCCAGGAAATTCAGCAAGCCGGTGACGCTCGAGAGCAGGCTCGTCAGAAGATTGGTCATGGATTGCGCGTTTTCATTTTGCGGCGCGCTGCAGGTGGCGTTTGCCATGGCGCAGACACCGGTGGCCGCCATGAAATTTGTGCCGAGCAGATTGCCCAGAGGCAGGCCCAGCAGGCTGAGCAGGCCGCTATTGGTTTCTTGCTGCTCGGCATAGCCCATGACCGAAGACGGCGCGGAGGTTTGTATCCCGATGATGCTGCTCGACGAAAAATTCGCCGTGCTGGTCATGATCATGCTGCCTTGCTTGATGGGGGCGGTGTTGAAGAGCAGCTGCGTTTCCTGGATTACCGCGCCCGGCGTCGCGCCTGTCATGTAGAAGATGGCGCTGGTATCGGTGGCGGCGCTCAGGCTGGCCTGGGTGGAGATGATCAGATTGCCGTTGATGATCTCGAACACATGGCTGCCGCCAGATGGCGTGAAGGCGAAATTGACACCCGGGCCGATCGTGATGCCGCCGACATAGACGCCAGCCGGTATGTAGCAGGTATTGGGGCAGTTGCCTTGGGTGTAGGAAACGGCGCTGCCGCTGGCGGGCGATGTCGCGGCGAGGAGGTTGAGCGTCTGCACCACATTCGTGAGCACAAGGCCCAGCCCGCTTGTGCTGCCAACGCCGCTGGGTTCGATCTGGAAGGCGAAGGGGAGCAGGAAGCTGGCAAACCCGTTGCTGGGCAGCACGATATTCAGAAGGCTGCAGGTTAAATTCAACAGCAGGCTGGGCTGGCAGAAGCTGGAATAGGGCGCGGGCGGCGCTGGCGGCGTGCTGCCGCACATATAGGAATCGATCCCCGAGGCATGAGACGTGTCGATGGTGCCGAAGCCGGTGGAATAGAGAGAGGCGAAATCATCCGCCGCGTAACATGTGGCTTGCGCGGACACGTCCGCATAGGCCACGCCGGCCATGGCGGTGGCGCGGATGTTGAAAAAAGAGAGCCCCAGGGCGCGGGTAAAGAATGTGCGCGCTGGCACCGCGGCGCTCACCTGCACCGCGCGGTTATCCGTGCTGGAGAGAGTGGTGCTCAGGTTGCTGTTCGTCAGCGCGAACTGGTTGGCGGAGGCGCTATTGGCCGCGGCCAGCGCGTCGGCTTGCAACGTGGCGAGTGGCGTGGCGGCATTCTGCTGCAGGTCGCGCGCGGCCTTCATCGCGCCCGCATCGGTGGCCATCTGCAAGGCGGAGCGCTGGGTGAACCAATAGCCCACATCCACCGTCAGCCCCGCCGCGCCGATGAGAAAGGGCAAGCTCAGCCCTGTCATCATTGCGATGCCGGCCTGGCGCTGTTGCAGCAGCCGGTGCAGGCAAGCGTGAAAGAAGGTGAGCAGAAGCGCTATCATTCTGTTTGTCGTCTCTGTTTCCCATGGCTTGCTGTCAGCGCGCTGGAAGACGGCCGCTCCACGAACTTTATTCCGATGCTGGAATTAAACCGGGAATGGTCAACTTCCGGTATAAAAATTTCGCGTTCCGCACGGAAAACGGGAAATGTATCGACTGTTTAATATTCAGGACATGTCGCGGCGCGGCGCGCGGCACGGCGTACTGGGCCAGGGCGCCGCGCAAATAAAAAGGGCCGCATGTCTGCGGCCCTTGTTTAATGAAAATTCTGTGGATTCTCAGAACGGAATTTCGTCGTCCAGGTCATTGCCCGGGCGGGTGTCCCAGCCGCCAACGGCGCGGGCGGGGGATTTCGCCGCCGGTGCGGAAGAGGCGGGGCGGGGCGCATATTCGTCCATGCCGCCGCCCATGCCGGCACCGCCGCCGGCGCGGTCCAGCAGCACGATCTCGCCATTGAAGCGCCCGATCATGATCTCGGTCGTATAGCGCTCCTGGCCGGACTGGTCGGTCCATTTACGGGTCTGCAGCTTGCCTTCCAGATACACCTTCGAGCCCTTGCGCAGATATTTCTCCGCCACCTCGCCAAGACGCTCGTTCATGATGACCACGCGGTGCCACTCGGTCAGCTCCTTGCGCTCGCCGCTCGCCTTGTCATTCCAGGTCTCGGAGGTCGCCACAGCCAGATTGACGATCTTCATGCCAGCTTGCGTGCTGCGGACCTCCGGGTCGCGCCCCAGATTGCCCACGATGATCACCTTGTTCACACTACCAGCCATACGGACCTCTACAACTCAAAATTGTCTTCCAGAATAGCGCATCCGGTGCCAAGAAACCAGCGGGCAATATTTGCTTTATAAGCCGACACCCCCTATCTTACAAGAACATTGCACGAACATCCGGGGCAGATCATGGCGGAGCAGAAGGGCGCGGGGTTTATCACCATCCGCGGCGCGCGCGAGCATAACCTTAAGAATATCGACATCCAGATTCCCCGCGAGCAGCTCACCGTCATCACCGGCCTCTCCGGGTCGGGCAAATCCTCGCTGGCCTTCGATACCATCTATGCCGAGGGGCAGCGGCGCTATGTGGAGAGCCTCTCGGCCTATGCGCGCCAGTTCCTGGAGCTGATGGGCAAGCCGGATGTGGATTCCATCGAGGGGCTCTCCCCCGCCATCTCCATCGAGCAGAAGACCACCTCGAAGAACCCGCGCTCCACCGTCGGCACCGTCACCGAAATCCATGATTACATGCGCCTGCTCTGGGCGCGCGCCGGCGTGCCCTATTCGCCCGCCACCGGCCTGCCCATCGAGGCGCAGACGGTGAGCCAGATGGTGGACCGGGTGATGGCGATGCAGGAGGGCACGCGCCTGCTGCTGCTCGCGCCCGTCATTCGCGGCCGCAAGGGCGAGTACAAGAAGGATCTGGCGGAGTTCCAGCGCAAGGGCTTCACCCGCGCCAAGATCGACGGGACGATCTATGAGATCGACCAGGCCCCGGCGCTGAACAAGAAGCTCAAGCACGATATCGAGCTGGTGGTGGACCGGCTGGTGGTGAAGCCGGGGCTGGAACAGCGCCTTGCCGATTCCTTTGAAACCGCCTTGGGGCTGGCCGATGGCATCGTCTATGCCGAGACCGCCGACACGCAGGAGCGCACGGTGTTCTCCTCGCGCTTCGCCTGCCCGGTGTCGGGCTTCACCATTGAGGAGATCGAGCCGCGCCTGTTCTCCTTCAACTCCCCGCACGGTGCCTGCCCGGTCTGTGACGGGCTGGGGCATGAAATCTATTTCGATCCGCATCTGGTGGTGCCCGATGAGCGCCGCGCGCTGAATGACAGCGCCATCGCCCCCTGGGCGGGCGCGCAATCGCCCTATTACGACCAGACCATCGCCGCCATCGCCAAGCATTACGGCGTGAAGCTGACCACCGCCTGGGAGGATCTGCCGGAGGATGTGCGCGATATCTTCCTCTACGGTTCGGGCAAGGAGGAGATCAAATTCACCTACAAGGATACGGCGCGCGCCTATAACGTCACCAAGCCGTTCGAGGGCGTCATCAAAAACCTTGAGCGCCGCTACAAGGAAACCGATTCCGCCTGGACCCGCGAGGAACTCTCCCGCTACCATGCCGAGCGCCCCTGCGCCGCCTGCCACGGTGCGCGCCTCAAGCCCGAAGCCCTCGCCGTCAAAATC
>DATJXU010000182.1:0-22190 GCA_035499915.1 Acidocella sp. | reverse complement strand
ATCATCGGCGGGTTCTGGATCGCCCATATCGCGGGCTATGCCTTCACCGGCCCGGTGGACCCCAACGCCCCCGCCACCCCGCTGACGGGCCAGGCCGTGGCGCCGGTGGTCGGCGCCTGGCTGCACAACTACGCCGCCTATCCCATCCTGTGGGTGCTGCCGCTGCTGGGGCTGGTTGGCATGCTGGGCTGCGCGCTGATGAACACCGCGCGCAAGCCGGTGCTGGCCTGGTGGCTGGGCGCGATCGGCTGGATCGGCGCGATCTTCACGACCGGGGCAAGCATGTTCCCGTTCCTGATGCCCTCCTCCACCAACCCGAGCCAGAGCCTGACCGTGTGGAACGCCTCCGGCAGCCAATATAATCTCGGCTGGATGCTGCTCTTCGCGCTGGTCTTCACCCCGCTCATCATCTGCTACACCTCCTGGGCGTTTTACGTGATGCGCGGCAAGGTGAAGACCGACCACGTGGCCCATGACGAGCACAGCTATTAAGGAGCACAGCAATGGGTAAGTTATTCACCTTCATTGGCCTTGCCGCGGCACTCGCTCTGGCGCTGCTGCTGGCCGTGGTGGCCGGGGATTACGGCCCCTGGTACTTCGCCTGGATGGTGGGCACGGTGATGATCGTGCTGATCGCCGGTGCCGGGGCGGTGCTGTTCGACGCCCAGCATGAGAACGGGAAAGGAGAGATCTGATGCCCGCCGACCTCGAAAGCCTGATCGTCTTCATCCCCTTCGTCTATCTGGCGCTCGTCTACATCGCCTATCTCTATACCAGGAAGAAGTTCCCGTAAGTTTCACGGACCCTTTCTGACAACCTGCCGCGCCGGCGTGCTTTGCGCCCGGCGCGGTTTGTTTTTTGGGGGCTGGTGTCCGGCTTCGCCGTGAAGTCAAGCCCATATTCGCCCGTCCGCCCGTCCTCCGCGCGTTGACGCAGTGCAGCATCCCCCTTAAAAGCCCGCGCTCCAAACCAGCAAAGCCCCATTCGGCGCAACCTTACTCAGCGCCGGAGGCGCAGCTTGACCATGTCCATCACCTTCGCCGATCTCTCCCTGGCGCCGCCCCTGCAACGCGCCTTGGCCGAAGAGGGCTACGCCACCCCCACCCCCATCCAAGCCCAATCGATCCCGCTGCTGCTGGCGGGGCGCGACGTGCTCGGCATGGCGCAGACCGGCACAGGCAAGACTGCCGCCTTCGCGCTGCCGCTGCTGCATCGCTTGGCCCTGGCGCCCCGGCCGGCCCCCAAGGGCGGTGCCCGCGTTCTGGTCCTGGCCCCCACGCGCGAACTGGTCTCGCAGATCGCCGACGGCTTCGAGCGCTTCGGCCGCCATCTGCCGCTCAGCGTGACAACAATCTTCGGCGGCGTCAGCCAGCTCCACCAGGTCAATGCGCTCAAGAATGGCGTCGACATCATCGTCGCAGCGCCTGGGCGGTTGCTGGATCTGATCAACCAGGGCCTTTGCAATCTCTCGCAGCTTGAGGCGCTGGTGCTCGATGAAGCCGACCAGATGCTCGACATGGGCTTCGCCAAGCCGATCGAGCGCATCGTCGCGACGCTGCCGAAGGATCGGCATACATTGCTGTTTTCGGCGACGATGCCCAAATCCATCGCCGCCCTGGCCGAAAGCCTCCTGCGCAATCCGGCGAAGGTCGAGATCGCCCCGCCCTCCACCACCGTCGACCGGATCGAGCAATCGGTCATGTTCCTGGATGCCGCCCACAAGAAGCCGGCCCTGCTGGCGCTGCTGCGCACACCGGGGATCGGCCAGGCCGTGGTCTTCACGCTGCAGAAGAACATCGCCAATGAAGTCTGCGCCTTCCTCACCGCGGCGGGCATCACCGCCGAGGCCCTGCACGGCAACAAGTCGCAGGGCCAGCGCGAGCGCGCTCTGGACGCCTTTCGCAACGGCACCGTGCAGGTCCTGGTGGCGACGGATATCGCGGCGCGCGGCATCGACGTCGAGACCGTGACGCATGTCTTCAACCATGACCTGCCGAACCTGCCGGAAAGCTATGTCCACCGCATCGGCCGCACCGGCCGCGCCGGGCGCAGCGGCTTCGCCATCACGCTCTGCGATGCCGAGCAGCGCGCCTGGCTGCGCGACGTGGAGCGCGAAATCGGCCGCGCCCTGACCGTTCATGCCGATCACCCGTGGCATTCTGAAGCGGCGCGCAACTCGACCATGCGCCCGCCCGTGCTGGGCGGTGGCCCGGCCAAGCAGATCAAGCCGGCAAAAACGCGCGAGCGCAAAATCTGGACCGAGGAAGAAAAGCGCGCCGCGCGGGCAAAGGCCGGGAAGGTTCTGGAGAGCGCCTGAACAGGCTGGCGCGCCTGCGCCACCCTGTCGCGCTCTGGCTCGCTGTTTCAGCCGGCAATTTTATCCGATCAGCGATGTCCATTGGATCGGATGTTGCTCAAAGAGGGGTGGACAGAACGGACCAAAAACCATCCTATCAGGGCGGATTCACCAGGAGCGCCCATGGCCGGACAAGAGCAGAAATCACAGACCCTTGAGCTCAGCGTGCTGCTGGTCTGTGACAAGCTGCACGAGCCCACCGCCCTGGGCCGCGCCGCCCGCGCGCTGCTGGCGGATTTGAAAACCCATGGCGTCGCCGCCACCACCTCGCTCAGCGCCACCGACGCACAGGACGAGATCGAGTCAGACCCGCATCTGCAGGCGATCATTCTGGACTGGGATCTGCACCAGGACCCCGGCCACGCCCATGCCAAGGAGTTGCTGAAAACCATCCGCGCCCGCAACGCCACGGTGCCGGTGTTTCTGCTGGCCGAGCGCAACGACGCCTCCCACGTGCCCGCCGAGGTGATGAGCGAAGCCGACGGCTTCATCTGGCTGCTGGAGGATTCCATGGAATTCATCAGCGAGCGGATTCTGGCCGCCGTGCGCCGCTACCGCGCCCAGCTGCTGCCGCCGATGTTCGGCGCGCTCACCAAATTCGCCGACGAGGCGGAATATTCCTGGCACACCCCCGGCCATACTGGCGGCTCCGCCTTCCTGCGCTCCCCCGCCGGGCGGATGTTCTACGATTATTTCGGCGAAAAACTGCTGCGGGCGGATCTTTCCATCTCGGTGGCGGAGCTGGGCTCGCTGCTCGACCATACCGGGCCCATCGGTGCGGCCGAGCGCTATGCCGCGCATGTGTTCGGCTCCGACCGCAGCTATTTCGTTACCAACGGCACCTCAACGGCCAACAGGGTGGTGATGACCGCCAGCGTGGCGCGCGGCGAGACCGTGCTGGCGGACCGCAACGCGCATAAATCCATCGAGCATGGCCTGGCGCTCACCGGCGCGCGCCCGGCCTATCTGCTGCCCTACCGCAACCATCTGGGCATGATCGGCCCCATTCCACCCTCGGCCCTCACCAAAGAGGCCATCGCCCATACCCTCGCCACCTCCCGCCTCACCGCTGGCAGCGCGGCAAAGCCGGCGCTCGCCATCGTCACCAACTCCACCTATGACGGGCTTTGCTACAACGCCGCGCGGGTGGAGGAGCTGCTCGGCGCCTCGGTGGACAGGATTTTGTTCGACGAAGCCTGGTTCGGCCATGCCCGCTTCAACACGCTCTACCGCGACCATTACGCCATGCGCGGCAAGCCCGCCGCCATGGACCGTGCGGGCCCCAGCGTGTTCGCCACCCAATCCACCCACAAGCTGCTGGCGGCCCTCTCCCAGGCCTCGATGGTGCATCTGCGCGAGGGGCGGGCGAAAATCGAGCATGTGCGCTTCAATGAATCGCTGATGATGCACGCCTCCACCTCGCCCAATTACGCCATCCTCGCCTCCGCCGATATCAGCTCGGCGATGATGGATGGCGCGGGCGGCCAGCTGCTCACCTCGGAGGCCATCGCCGAGGCCATCTCCTTCCGCCAGACCATGGCAAGGCTGCAAGCCAGCTTCGCCGAACGCGATGACTGGTTCTTCGGCGTCTGGCAGCCCGATTATGTGCGCGACGAGGCGGGGGAGGTCTCCTTCGCCGAGGCGCCGGCCGAGATGCTGGCGCAGAGCCAATCCTGCTGGGCGCTGGAGCCCGGCGCCGCCTGGCACGGCTTTACGGGCCTGGAGCCCGGCTATTGCATGCTGGACCCGATCAAGGTGACGCTCACCACGCCGGGCATGACCCTCTCGGGCAAGCTGGACGAGGCCGGCATCCCCGCCCCGCTGCTCGCCCATTACCTCGCGGCGCACGGCATCACGCCGGAAAAGACCGCGAATTTCTCCATCCTGTTCCTGTTCGCGATCGGCGTGACCAAGGGCAAATGGGGCTCGCTGGTCAACGCGCTGCTGGATTTCAAACGCGATTACGACACCAACACCCCGCTGGCCCGCGCCCTGCCCCAACTCTGCGCCACCCACCCCGCCGCCTATGGCGCCATGGGGCTGAAGGATCTCGGCAGCGCCATGTTCGCCGCCATGAAGGCCACCGGCTACCCCGAGCGGCTGCAGGAAGCCTATAATTTCCTCCCCGCACCGGAGATGATCCCCGCTGAGGCGCATGACCGGCTGATCCGCGGCGAGGGCGGCATGGCGAAGCTGAGCGCGCTGGCGGGCGGCGTGGCGGCCACCGCCATCGTGCCCTACCCGCCGGGGATTCCGCTGCTGATGCCCGGCGAAAATTTTGGCCCCGCGGACGGTCCGGTGCTGCGCTACCTGGCGGCGCTGGAGGATTTCGACCGTAAATTCCCCGGCTTCGCGCATGACACGCACGGTGTGGAGCCGGGAGACAACGGCTACCAGGCGCTGCGCTACTGAACTGCGCCTTCGGTTGGCGCGCAGGGCGCGTCACCCTCAAGCGATCAGGCGCTTTGATAAGAGGCTGATTCACGCCCTCTGTTGGCGCGCAGGGCGCGCCAACCTCAAGCGATCAGGCTCTAATGCTGAGGCCTGACCTTGAGGTTATCCAGCGCGTAATCGACCGCCTCCAGCGTGAAACGCGGCGGTATTCCCAGAAATCGTGAAATGGAGATGACCTGATCGACAATGAATCGGGGATGAAAGGCCGCGAGCTCCAGATTTTTTTCCTGCGTCACTTTGTGAACGATCGCATCGAAAATATCATCCGTCATGACAAGGCCGGCCCGTGCGGACACCGTGTCGAATATGTCCCGATAGTTCTCCCGGCTGGGCCCGCCAACTTCGATCTTATATGGCAAACGGCGCAGAAACGCGGCGTCCATCAAATCTTCCGGATTGATGTTGGTCGAAAAAATCACGAGGGCTTCGAAGGGAATGGAGAAACTCTTGCCGTTATAGAGTTTCAGATAATCGATGCGGCTCTCCATGGGCACAATCCAGCGGTTGAGCAGGCTTGTCGGGCTGACGATCTGCCGGCCGAAATCATCGATGACAAAGCAACCGCCAAGCGCCTTTATATGCAAAGGCGCTTCATAAAAGCCCGCGGTTGCGTCGTAGCGAAGATCCAGCATTTCCAGCGTCAGTTCGCCGCCGGCCACGACAAAAGGCCGCCGGATGGGAACCCAGCGCGCGTCGGATTGTTCGCGCCGCAGGCCTTGAAATACGTTCGGTTGCTCGGCTTGCTCAACCTGCAATTCGAAATGAACGCTCGGATCGAAAACGCGCATGATCTGGCCTTCGATCATGACCGCATAAGGCATATGGACTACGGTATTGAAGACATTCGCCAAACTGAGCGCAACCGTCGTTTTGCCATTGCCGGGAGGTCCATAAAGCAGCATGGCGCGCCCCGAATTCAGCGCCGGCCCGATCTTCTGGATAAACCGGTCCGTTATATTATAGGACCCCAGCGCATCACGGATATTGGCGACGGTGACCTTTTCATTGGTGATCTTCTGTAAATGGACTCTTTTGCAGAACGCTTCCAGGGAAACGGGGGCAGGCCCGGTATATTGTGAATTTTTGAGAGCCTCTTCGGCCCACCGCCGCCCCTGGTCGCTCAACCCGTAGCGCATTGTCGTCCCCAGAGCCCCGAGAGCGATCAGCAGCTGGCGCGCAACGGCCATCCGCACAAGCTCCTCCACGATATATGGCGGCAGCTTGATCGCATCGATAAACTGCAAAACCGATTCAATCCGGGTGGTATAAATCTGCTTCATCAACAGATTTAGAAGCTCGATCTCATTGATTCCGGTTTCGCGGAGGCTGTCGGGTTCAGGGGGAATGGCGTTAAAAAACCGATCCAGCGCGTCTTTCTCGATCGCGCCCGTGGCGACCAGGCAATCTCCAAGACGACCGCCAAATTCTCTTTGATGCGCCGTCGCCTGTTCGACATCATGGAGCGTGACAAGCTTTGCCGCAATAAGTAGGTCACCGAGACGCAAATGTTATCTCCACAATCAAAAAAGTCGATCGCACCGTTTCCGCCCGAACAAACAAACACGAGATGGCGGCGCTAACAAGCCAAAGCCGGCCCCCCGCGCCTGGCTGTGCATCCGCGTCCTGAATAGCCCTACCGCCCCTTGCCCTCCACCCTGTCGGTCACCGCCAGCATGAGCGACAGGACCGAAAACCCCAGCACAATGGCGAGCTGCCAGAACAGATCCCTGTCCGTCTCATTGGCGATGTTGAGAAAACTGCGCAGCAGATGCACCGCCGCGATCACGGTCATCGAGGCCAGCAATTTCAGCTTCAACCCGGCGAAATCGATCTTCGACATCCATTCCGGGCGCGGGTCGCTGGCGCTGAACTCCACCCGGCGGACGAAATTCTCATAGCCCGAGAGAATCACCAGCACCACCAGATTGGCGGTCAGCGAGAGATCGACCAGCGACAGCGTGAAGATCAGCATGTCGTTTTCGGTGACATGCGTGATGCTGGGCAGAGCATGGAACAGCTCGGCGACGAAATACCCCACCAGCGACGCCAGCAGCACCAGCATGGACAGATAGATCGGCACGATCAGCCAGCGCCCGCCGAAGAGAATGGTTTCGATGAGGCGGGCGATGATCATGGGCTGGCTCCCGAGCTGGTTTCGCGGCTTTTGAAACGAATTTGCCCGGCGCGCGCCGGGCAACCCCCAAAAGCTTTGTTACCTCAGGCCAACAAGATTTTAAACATTAAAGCGGAAGAGCAAGACATCCCCGTCCTTGACGACATACTCCTTGCCCTCGATGCGCAGCTTGCCCGTCTCGCGCGCGCCCGCCTCGCCCTTGCCGGCCACGTAATCCTCATAGGCAATGGTTTCCGCCGCGATGAAGCCGCGCTCGAAATCGCCATGGATCACCCCCGCCGCCCCCGGCGCCTTGGTGCCCTTGATGATCGTCCAGGCGCGCGTCTCCTTCGGCCCGACGGTGAAATAGGTGATCAGCCCCAGCAGCGCGTAACCGGCGCGGATGATCCTATCCAGCCCGGAATCCTCCAGCCCCAGATCGGCCAGGAACCCGGCGCGGTCCTCTTCGGGCAGCTGGCTCACCTCGGCCTCGATGGCCGCCGAGATGATCACATAGGCTGCCCCTTGCGCCGCCGCCATCTCCGCCACCCGGGCCGATTGCGCATTGCCGGTGGCCGCGGCGGCCTCCTCCACGTTGCACACATACAGCACCGGCTTGGAGGTCAGCAGGTTCAGGCGCTTCACCGCCTCCTCCTCACCCTTCGGAATGGCGGTGCGCGCCGGCTTGCCCGCCTCAAGCGCCGCGATCAGCGGCTCGATCAGCTCCAGCTCGGCGGCGGCCTGCTTGTCGTTGCTCTTGGCCTTTTTCTGCAGCAGCGGCACGCGCTTGGTCAGGCTCTCCAGATCCGCCAGCATCAGCTCGGTCTCCACCGTCTCCGCATCGCGGATCGGGTCCACCGAGCCCTCCACATGGGTCACGTCGTCATCCTCGAAGCAGCGCAGCACATGCACGATGGCATCCACCTCGCGGATATTGGCCAGGAACTGGTTGCCCAGCCCCTCGCCCTTGGAGGCGCCGCGCACCAGCCCGGCAATGTCGACAAATTCCAGGCTCGTCGGCACGATCTTCACCGATTTGCCGATCTCGGCCAGCTTCAGCATGCGCTTATCGGGCACCGCCACGCGGCCGACATTCGGCTCGATGGTGCAGAACGGATAATTCGCCGCCTGTGCCGCCACCGTCGCGGTGAGCGCGTTGAACAGAGTGGATTTGCCGACATTCGGCAGGCCCACGATTCCACAATTAAAGCCCATTATCTCTGCTCTCCGCTCACCCGCGCGATGCGGGTCATGAAATCTTCCGGTTTCTGCTCCGCCAGCAGCGCCGCGCTGTCGGCCACCGCATCCAGCAAGGGCTCCAGCCAGTCCTTATCCGCCTTGGAAAAATCCCCCAGCACATGGCCCGTCACCCGCGCCTTGTCGCCCGGATGGCCAATGCCAAGCCGCACCCGCCAGTAATCCGGGGTGGAGAGATGCCTGTCCGTGCTGCGCAGCCCGTTATGGCCGGCATTGCCGCCGCCCTTCTTCACCCGGATTTTTCCAGGCGCCAGGTCCAGCTCGTCATGGAAAAGGGCGATATGCTCCGGGATGATCTTGTAGAAGGCTGCCGCCTCCTGCACCGCCTCGCCGGACAAATTCATATAGGTCATCGGCTTCAGCAGCAGAATCTTCTGCGTGCCCAGGCGCCCCTCGGCGGTCAGGCCCTTGAAGCGGACCTTCCAGGGGGAAAAGCCATGCCGGGCGGCAATCGCATCCACGGCCATGAAGCCGATATTGTGGCGTTGCCGCGCCATGCCCGGTTCCGGGTTTCCAAGGCCAACCCAAAGCAGCATGGCGCGGCGGTATCAGTCTTACTTCTTCGCGGGGGCCTTCTTGCCACCCTTGGCAGCGGTGGCAGCCGCGGCGGCGGCGGCCTCGGCGGCCAGCTGCTCGGCGGAGACCAGCGGCGGCGCGATGGTGGCGATCACGAAGTCGCGGCCCGTGATCACCGGCTTGCAGTTCTCAGCGCCCTGCAGGTCGTGCCAGCGCACGTTGTCATTGATGTCGAGCTTGTTCAGGTCGATCTCGAAGCGCTCCGGAATCCGGTCCGCATCCACCTCAACCTCAACCTTGTGGCGCACCACGTTCAGCACGCCGCCGCGCTTCAGGCCGGGGCTGGTGCCCTCGTTCAGGAAGTGCACGGAAACCGCCACGCGCACCGGCTCACCGGCGACAAGGCGCTGGAAGTCCACATGCTCGGGCTGGTCGGTGACGGGGTGGAAAGACACGTCGCGCATCAGCGCGCGGGTGGCGGTGCCGTCCACGGAAATCTCATACAGGCGCGAGCGCCAGCCGCCGCGCTTGAGCTCCTTCATCACGATGCGCGGGTCGAGCGCGATGAGGCTCGGCTCCTGCTTCGCACCATAAATCACGGCGGGCACTTTGCCCTCACGCCTCGTCGCCCGCGCCACCCCCTTGCCGGCACGCGAACGCGCAGAGGCCTCGATCACTTCAAAATTGGCCATTTTACGCTCCATACAAACAACAAAAGCCGGCCTCCAGGGGTGCCGGCGGGCGGGGTTTATCCGGTTTTCCGCGGCGTTTCAACAACGGCGCGCCAGTGCTACGCTGCCATGCATGAAACTCGCCCTCTACCAAGGCCCCGGCTGCCTGAACGACATCCAAGCCGGCTTCACCCATCTGCGCGCCCAGGCCGCCAAGGCCAAGGCGCAGGGCGCCGAGATTCTGCTGCTGCCGGAGATGTATCTTTCGGGCTATAATATCGGCCCCGAGGCCGCGTTGAAACATGCCATCCCGCAAGCCGGGCTGGCCCCGGCGCGGGAGGCGGCCAAATCCCTGCATATCGCCCTGGTCTTCGGCTATCCGGAGCTGGTGGACGGCAAGGTGGCCAATGCCGCCGTGCTGATCGGCCCGGACGGGGAGATTTTGCTGAATTACCGCAAGACCCATCTCTTCGGCGATCTCGACCGGGGCATGTTCACGCAGGTCGGCACGGAATTTCCGGTGGCCGAGCTGAACGGCGCCAGGATCGGCCTGCTGATCTGCTACGACATCGAATTCCCCGAGCCGGCCCGCCGCCTCGCCTTGGCGGGGGCGGACATCATCCTGGTCCCGACCGCGCAGATGGAACCCTATGAGCAGGTGGCCCGCCACGTGATCCCCACCCGGGCCTATGAGAACCAGGTCTATCTCGCCTATGCCAACCATTCCGGCGCGGAGAACGGGCTTGGCTATATCGGCCTCTCCAGCATTTGCGGCCCCGACGGCGCGGTGCTGGCCATGGCCGGCGCGGACGAGACGATGTTCTTCGCGGACACCGACCCCGCCCACCAAGCGGCGGTACGCAAGGCCGACCCCTTCTTCAAGGACCGCCGCCCGGCGC
Source organism: Acidocella sp. (assembly GCA_035499915.1). Classification (GTDB taxonomy): domain Bacteria; phylum Pseudomonadota; class Alphaproteobacteria; order Acetobacterales; family Acetobacteraceae; genus Acidocella. The sequence goes on along the minus strand of DATJXU010000182.1, from coordinate 11,924 downwards.
TGTACGGGCCGCTCGCGGGCTGAGCATGGCCATGTTTCTGCTGGTGCCCGGCGCCTGGCACGGCGCCTGGTGCTGGGCGCGGCTGGCGCCCCTGCTGGAAGCCGCCGGGCACCGGGTGATCGCGCCGGACCTGGACGAGGTGCCGCCCGGCGCCAACCCGCTGCCGCTCTGGGCAAAGCAGATCGCCACATTGGCCCAAGCCGCGCCCGAACCCGTCATCCTGCTCGGCCATAGCCGGGGCGGGTTGGTGATTTCCGAGGCCGCCGAGCTGGCCCCGCACGCCATCCGCCGCCTTGTCTATCTCTCAGGCTTCCTGCTCCCCGCCGGGCAGAGCATGCAAAGCGCCATGGCACGGCCCGAGGCGGGGGGAGAGCCGGATTATCTGCGCCCCGCGCGCGGGCGCTGCCTCGCCGTGGCGGCGCCGGCCGCCATCCCCCGCTTCTATCACCTGGCCTCGCCCGATATGGCGGCGGCCGCCGCCGCGCGCCTGCACCCCGAGCCTCTGGGCAGCTTCTCCGCCCCCGCCACCCTCACCGCCGCGCGCTTTGGCCAGGTGCCCCGCGCCTACATTGAATGTGCCGAGGACCAGGTGGTGCCCCTGGCCCTGCAACGCGCCATGCGGGCCGCCCTGCCCTGCGCGCCGGTGCTCACCTTGGCCTCCGACCATTCGCCCTTCCTCTCCATGCCGGAGAGGCTGGCGGCGGCGTTGCTGGCGTTATCAGGGCCTTAAACCGAAAAAAAAGTGGGGGCTTTTTGTAAAAAGCCCCCACGCCCCCAAAAACTTTTGATTTTATCAAGGGGTGGGCTGAAGCTTCGTTCAGACAGTCATTGAAAAATAATTGAACCACCCGGCAACTTTCCCCATACTGAGAAAAACGGAGGAACAGAAAATGCTTGTAAAAGCGATCCTGAAAAACAAGCCGTCCGGTTTCATCTCGGTGCCGGCGGACCTGGCGGTCAGCGGCGTCATCGAAATCCTGGCTAAAAAAAGCATCGGCGCCGTGCTGGTCGTCGAAAATGGCGCGCTGATCGGCATTTTAAGCGAGCGTGACATCGTGCGCAGCCTCTCCACCCGCGCCGCCGCGACGCTGGAAATGACCGCCGGCGCGCTGATGACGCGCAACCCCATCACCGGCACGCCTGAAACCACCGTGGAACAGGCCATGGAGATGATGACGAACGGGCATTTCCGCCATCTCCCCATTCTGCAGGATAGCCGCCTGACCGGGCTGGTGAGCATCGGGGACGTGGTGAAGGCGCGCATCGACCAGAGCCAGCACGAGGTCGATACGCTGCGCACCTATGTGGCCGGAAGCGTCTGAGCCGCCTTTACAGCAGGTTCAGACTGAATTGTGCGCGCCATGACCCGCGTATGTTTGTGCCTCACACAAACCTGCCCGGTTGATTTGCGTCATTGACTTGGCCGGGCAAGGGGCGTTCTTGTCCGTGAAATTTTCGCCACCATAGGTCAAGATGCATCAATTTCTTACCAAATGCGACGAAGCCCTGGCCGAGATCTCGGCACAGGGGCGCTATCGCCGCTTCGTAGCACTGGAGAAGCTGGTTGACCGCTTCCCCTATTATGCCGTCACCATGGAAGGCAAGACGCGCGACATTCTGGTCTGGTCGGCCAATGACTATCTCGCCATGGGCACCGACCAGCGGGTGATCGAAGCCAGCGCCGAGGCGGCGCGGCGCTATGGCGCGGGGGCGGGCGGCACGCGCAACATCGCCGGCTCCTCGCCGCTGCATGTGGCGCTGGAGGAAGAGCTGGCCGATCTGCACGGCAAGGATGCCGCCCTGCTCTTCACCTCCGGCTATGTCTCCAACCAGGCCGCCCTCACGGCCATCCTGAATGCCCTGCCCGACTGGCATGTGTTCTCCGACGCGCAGAACCATAATTCCATGATCGTCGGCATCAAGGGCGGGCGCACCGCCACGGTGCATATCTTCAAGCATAACGACATGGCGGATCTGGAGCGGCTGCTGGCCGCCGCCCCCGCCGATGCGCCGAAGCTCATCGTCTTCGAGAGCGTCTATTCCATGGATGGCGATATCGCGCCGCTGGAACAGATCTGCGACCTCGCCGACCAGTATAACGCGCTGACCTATCTGGATGAGGTGCATGCCGTGGGCATGTACGGCGCCCATGGCGGCGGCGTGTCCGAACGCGACGGCGTGGCGGCGCGCATCACCATCATCGAGGGCACGCTGGCCAAGGGCTTTGGCTGCCATGGCGGCTATATCACCGGCGACTTCAAGGTGCTGGATTACATCCGCTCGGTCGCGGCCGGGTTCATCTTCACCACCGCCCTGCCCCCGCCTACCGTGGCGGCCGCCCTCACTTCCATCCGTATCCTCAAGCAGGACCACGAGCGCCGCGCCAAACTGTTCGAGCGCGCGGAAACGCTGAAGGCGAAATTCCGCGCCGCCGGGCTGCCGGTGATGGACAGCAACAGCCATATCGTGCCGCTGATGATCGGTGATGCCGCAAAGGCCACCGAAATTTCCATGCGGCTGATCCGCGAATACGGCATGTACGCCACGCCCATCAATTACCCCACCGTGGCACGCGGCACGGAGCGCCTGCGCTTCACGCCCGGGCCGAAACATACCGATGAGATGATGGACCAGCTCGTTGCCGCGCTGCAACACATCCTCCTGCCCGCCGCAACGCAGACGGCCTGAGGGCGTTCGGCCTCCCGGCAAAGCGGCTCTCCTCACCGCGGGCTGAAAAAGCATAGGGTTTGCCTGCGCCAGGGCGTTTCTGGCGCAGGGCCCTGCGCGGGCCGCCGGCATCATGCAAACGCCAGCCCCCGGCTTTGCCAAAATCCGCATGGGCCGCATGGCGAAACCGCAAGACATCGCCGCCAGCGCTCTGTTTCTGGCCGCTGTGCCTGCCCCCAGGACCTAGCGAATTTCCGGTGAATTGCGCGTCCAGGCGCGGCGTCCCAAAACCGGACATGCACTAAACGACTTCCTTCCACCCTCAAAATATGCAATAATCTGCACAAGAAGGGTCAGGAAAAGACCCCGAATGATAAGAAACGATGCTCTTCTGGAGGAACAAGAAATGAAGCTCGCGAATCCCGCCCCGCTGGGGTTATTTGGTTTTGCCCTCACCACGTGGCTGCTCTGCCTGGTGAATGCCGGTTTCCTGCCGGGCACCTCCGTGCCACTGGTGCTGGCCATGGCCATCGCTTTTGGGGGCACCGCACAATTCTGCGCCGGGCTTATGGAAATGGTCAAAGGCAATAGCTTCGGCTTTGCCGCCTTCTGCTCTTACGGTGCGTTCTGGTGGAGTTTCGCGCTGTTCGTGGAATTCTTCGCCAAGGGCGTGCCGCCCGCGGCTGTCGGCTGGTATCTGCTGGCCTGGGGCGCCTTCACCTTCGCCATGTGGATCGGCACTTTCGCGCTCAACCGCGCTCTGTTCCTGATCTTCCTGGCGCTGTGGGTCACCTTCGCGCTGCTCGGCTTCTCCGACCTGCTGGGCATCCCGGCACTTGGCACGCTGGGCGGCTATGGCGGGCTGGTGACAGCGCTGTTGGCCTTCTATCTCGGTGCGGCGCACATCATCAACGAGGCGCATGGCCATACCGTGCTGCCCATCGGCGCCCCCGGCGCCCAGCTCACCCACGCGCCGGCGGAATAGAGCCTGACCGCTTGAGGATGGCGCGCATGCGTCACCCTCAACGCGCTCAAAACCGCCGACATTTCACGATTGCTGGCCCAGGCGCTCAGGCGCCTGGGTTTTTTCATGGTCTGTTGCAGCGGGTTTCGGCGGTGGGGCCAAGAAATTGGTTGTCTCTATGCCTTCGATCAGGCGTGACACCACCTCCGCCGCAACCGGCTTCGAGATGAGAAACCCCTGAATGAAACGGCCGCCAAGCGCCATGATGGCATGCAGCTGCTCTGGCGTCTCCACCCCTTCCACCACGCAATCCAGCTTGAGATTCTGGCACAGGGCGATGATCGTCTTGACGATGTTGGCGCAGGTGAGGCTCGCATGCACATCCGTCACAAAACTGCGGTCGATCTTGATCTTGTCCAGCTTCAGCCTGTTCACATAGCCAAGGCTGGAAAACCCCGTGCCGAAATCATCCAGCGCGATGCGCACGCCCAGCGCCCGCAGCTCCTGCAAGGACGCCTCCGCCTGCTCGAAATCCTGCAGCAAAGCGGATTCCGTCACCTCGAACTCGATCCTGGAGGGCGCCAGCGCGCCGCTGCGCACCATGGCGCGGATGGCGGCCATCGTCTCCGCGGAGTTGAAATTCTGGGGCGAGAGATTGAAACAAAGGCTGACATGAGCGGGCCAGAACTGCGCCGCCGACAGCGCCTTTTGCAACAGCACGCGGGTCATGCTGCCGATCATCTGCGACCGCTCGGCGATGGGCACGAACACGCCAGGGCCAATCGGCCCCAGCTCCCGGCTCTGCCAGCGGGCCAGCGCCTCAAACGCCACGACCTTGCCCACCGCCACATCGACAATCGGCTGAAACGCCATCCACAGCTCCGTCTCCAGATCCGCGATGCGCAAGGCCTGCTCGATCCGCGCCGCGGCGCGGATGCGGGTTTCATGCTCGCCTGAAAACAGCACCATCCCGCCCTTGCGGGTCTGCTTGCCGTGATACAGCGCGTAATCCGCGCGCTCGAACAATTCATCCGTGGTGGCCCCGGCATGCGGATAAATGGCCACGCCCGCGGAACAGGAAATCACCGCCAGCCTGTCCCCCACCACGCAGGGGGCCTCCAGCACCTGCTTCACATCCGCGCCGAAGCTGAGAATGATGTCGTCGCGCTCGCAATTTGTCAGGATGATGCCAAATTCATCCCCACCCAGCCGGGCGATGAACACATCCTCCCCCGACAGGCGGCGCAGCCGCGAGCCGATCTGCGTCAGCAGCCTGTCCCCCGCCGCATGGCCGTGAATGTCGTTCACGCTCTTGAACCGGTCCAGGTCCAGCAGCGCCACGGCAAAGCGCCGCCCGGTCTGCCCGGCACCGGCCAGCACCAGCTCCAGCTCGGTAAAGAAGCGGCGCCGGTTGGGCAGGCCGGTCAGCGGGTCGAGATTGGCGAGGCGCAAATTCTCGTCCGAGAGGCGTTGCGTCTCTTTCTGGCGGCGCTGCAACTCGCGCTCCGAAAGGCTGAGGGCGACAAAATCCGCGGCGTTGCGCAGCAGCATCTGCACCATGATGCACAGCACCAGAATGGCGCTGGCCGCCCCCAGCCGCATTGTCTCGTCCGGCGCGCGCAGAAACACCATCCCGAAGGGCAGGCCCACGACCGCGCTCAGCAGCAGGGCCCCGCTGCGCAGATGGATCAGGCAGACCACGCAGGTCAGCAGCGTCAAGGCGATGCTCAGCTCCACCAGGCCTTGCTGGGCGGCGCCGCCATAGGGCAGCAGCAGCAGCGCCCAGATTCCCGCACAGCCGCCAAACAGCGCCACGCTCACCCGCGTCATCCGCAGCTTGGCAATGGCCTGCGCCCCCGCGGCGAAACAGCGCCGCCGGCGCACCCAGACGACCATCCTGACCACCGCTATGGCGGCCAAGCCGGCCGGCGCCACCTGCGCCAGCACCGCCGGGGCAACGCCATGATAGGTCACGGCAAGGCCCGTCACGTTGAAGATCACCACGGCGTAAAGTGCCGGCACCCTTTGGGCCAGGGCCGCGAGCTGCAAGGCCGCAAGGGCGGGGTCTGCCTCCGGCAAGGCGAAAAGCTCGCGCAGGCGGCCTAAAACCCGCCGCAGCACGGGCGGGCTTGCTGGCCCGGGCGCTACCGGCATGGCGGCTGGCTTCTGCGCTGCGCATTGTTCATGCGGGCAGCTTAGTAACGCGCTTGTAAACAAGCCGTTTCTTTAAACCCGGCGATTGCCCGGCCGCCTCTCCTCTGCCGGGCGATCCATTGCATGAAACCAAGTCCACATTCGCGCGCATTTGATGAAGGTCAATGCGGGGGCACACAGGGTGCCGCCACAATCGCACAAGGACGGATGAAGGAACACGGCATCATGACTGACAAGAACATCATCGATCCGGCGGGGATGTTTTCCCTGTCAAAAGATATGCTGTCCGCGCAACAAAAATTCATGCCTTCGGGCCGGGTTTTCGCCCAGCTGGCGGAAACCGCGCGGACCATCACCCAGGCGCAGATCACCTACAGCCAAACCGTGATGCGCGCCCAGGCCGCCTTGCTGGCGGCGCTGATGGAAATGCCCGGGCCAACCGATGACGAGACCGAGAGCGTCTCCCGGGCCGAGCGCCCGAGCCGGACCGCCCACAGAAGCGACGCCCCGGCTCCATGAGTCACGCCACCTTGCCGGGAAGCCTTGCCGGCAAGCGCGGGCTTGTCCTTGGTATCGCCAATGAACACAGCATCGCTGCCGGCTGCGCCCAGGCTTTCGCGGCGCAAGGGGCGGTTCTGGCCGCGACCTATCAGAACGCCAAGGCCCGCCCTTATGCCGCGGCGGTCACGGACAAACTGCCCTGCGAGATCCTCCTGCCCTGTGACGTCGAGGTTCCCGGTGAGCTCGAAGCCTTGTTCGCGGACATCACCCGGCGCTGGGGCAGGCTGGATTTCCTCCTGCATTCCATCGCCTTCGCCCCCGCCGCCGACCTGCATGGCCGGGTGGTGGATTGCTCGGCCCAGGGCTTCGCCAGGGCCATGGATATTTCCTGCCACTCTTTCCTGCGCGCGGCGAAGCTGGCGGAACCGTTGATGCAAGCGGGCGGCGCCATGCTGGCCATGAGCTATCAGGGGGCCGGGCGGGTCATCGCGCAATATGGCCTCATGGGCCCGGTGAAGGCCGCGCTGGAAAGCGTGGTGCGCTACGCCGCCGCCGAGCTGGGCCCCAAGGGCATCAGGGTGAATGCGCTCTCGCCCGGCCCCATCGCCACCCGTGCCGCCAGCGGGATCGCGGATTTTTCCGAATTGCTGGACAGGGCCGCCCGCATGGCGCCGGAGGGGCGGCTGGTCACGATCGAGGAGTGCGGCGCCCTGGCCGCCTTCCTGGTGAGCGATGCCGCCCGCATGCTCACCGGCAGCATCATCCCCCTCGACGGCGGCGAGCATGTGCTGGGTTGATTGGCCCGCTTGACCAACGAGGACAGGAGCCCGCTGAATGTCCGAGCTGACCGATAATTGCGACGACCTCGACCGCACGCTGCACGCCGCCCAGGCCCGCCTGACCGCCGGGCTGTCCCTCACCGCGCTCAGCCTGGCCTGGACGGATTGGGCATTGCACATCGCCGACCAGCCGGGCCGCCAGATTGACCTGGCCCGCCAGGCGGCTTGGGAATGGAACGCCCTGGCCCGGCAGGCGCTGGGGCTGGACTTCGAGCCGGTGCAGCCCGAGCCGCAGGACCACCGTTTCAGCGACCAGGGCTGGCAGCACGGCGCCGCCGCCCTGGCCGCACAGGCCTTCCTGCGCATTGAACGCTTCTGGGACAAAGCCATAAAAGACACCCCAGGCGTCTCGCGGGAGAATGAGCGGATCGTCAGCTTCGCCGCGCGCCAGATCCTGGATGTCCTGGCGCCCTCGAATTTCCCCCTCTTCAACCCGGAGGTTCTGAGCAAGGCCCAGATCACCTCCGGCGACAGCTTGCGCCAGGGGGCGAAGAATTTCATCGCGGATCTGCGCAACGCCGGCCGCACCAAGGCCCACCCCTTGCCGCTTCAGCCGGGCAAGGATGTCGCCATCACGCCCGGGCAGGTCGTGTTGCGCAACCAGCTGCTGGAGCTGATCCAGTACGCCCCGGCAACGGAAACGGTGCGGCCCGAGCCCGTGCTCATCATTCCCGCCTGGATCATGAAATATTACATCCTCGACCTCTCGCCGCGCAATTCGATGGTGAAATATCTCGTCGGCCAGGGCTTCACCGTCTTCTGCATCTCCTGGCGTAATCCGGATGCCTCGATGCGCGATGTCTCGCTGGATGATTACCGGCGCCTGGGCATCATGGCGGCCCTTGAGGCCGTGACCGCCATCTGCGGGGACGCGAAAATCCACGCCACCGGCTATTGCCTGGGCGGCACGCTGCTCGCCATCGCCGCCGCCGCCATGGCGCGCGACCATGACGAGCGCCTGGCCAGCATCACTTTGCTGGCGGCGCAGACGGATTTCACCGAAGCGGGCGAATTGCAGCTTTTCATCAACGATTCCCAGCTTCACTTCCTGGACGATACGATGTGGGCGCAAGGCTATCTGGACGCCAAGCAGATGGCCGGCGCCTTCCAGATGCTGCGCGCCAACGACCTCGTCTGGTCGCAGATGATCCGCCGCTACTACCTGGGCGAGGCGGAACATCCGAACGACCTGATGTCCTGGAACATGGACGCAACACGCATGCCCTACCGCATGCATTCGGACTATCTGCATCTGCTGTTTCGCAATAACGACCTGGCGGAAGGGCGGTTCGAGGCCGGCGGCTCGAAAATCTCGCTGGCCGATATCCATGCGCCCTTCTTCGTCATCGGCACGGAGAGCGACCATATCGCCCCCTGGCGCTCGGTCTATAAATTGCAGCAGCTCAACGCCGGGGATTTCACCTTCGTGCTCACCTCCGGCGGGCATAATGCCGGGGTGGTGAGCGAGCCCGGCCACCCGCACCGGCATTTCTGCAAGCTGGAGCGCAAACCGGGCGATCTCTACGTGCCGCCGGATGAATGGCAAAGCCATGCGGTCTGCCAGGACGGATCCTGGTGGCCAGACTGGGCCGCCTGGCTCGCCGGGCTTTCAGGCAAGCCGGTCAACCCGCCGCAAACCGGCGCGCCCCAGGCGGGCTGCCTTGTTCTTGAGCCCGCACCGGGCCAGTATATCTTCCAGCGCTGAAGGAACATGCCCATGGACATGACAACCGAGCTCCTGGAAAATCAGGTCTTCTCCGAAATCGCCCTCGGTGATTGCGCCTGCCTTTCCAAAACCATCACCAATGACGACATCGCCTTGTTCTCCGTCATTTCCGGCGATGTAAACCCCTCGCATCTGGACAAGGACTATGCCGCGTCTGATCTGTTCCACCATATCATCGCGCAGGGCGTGCTCACCGCCGGGCTCATCTCCGCCGTGCTGGGCACAAAACTTCCAGGCCCCGGCACCATCTATCTCGAACAGGAGCTGAAATTCCATGCCCCTGTCAGCCCTGGCGATACCATCACCGCCAAGGTCAGCGTCACCGCGCTGTATCCGCAAACCCACAGCGTGGCGCTGGATTGCCATTGCCTCAACCAGGATGGCGTGGATGTGCTGAGCGGCACCGCCCTGGTGCTGGCGCCGCTGGAAAAAATCAGCCGCCCCGCCATCGCCTTGCCGGAGGTGCGGCTGCTGCGCCATGAATTCCTGCGCAACCTGCTTACCAGGGCCACGTCCGGCGTGCCCCTGCCCACGGCCATCGCCTATCCGTGCGATGAAATCTCGCTCCTCGCCGCCACGCAGGCGGCCGCGCGCAAGCTCATCACGCCCATCCTCGTGGGGCCGGAGGCGCTCATCCGCGCCACCGCCGCGCAATATAATCTCGACCTCTCCGCCTGCCGCATCGAGCCCGCTGCCGACAGCGCCCAGGCCGCCCGCCGCGCCGTGGCGCTGGTGCGCGCGGGCACGGCCCGGGCGCTGATGAAAGGGGCCCTGCATACCGACGAATTTTTGCACGAGGTCATGCATGCCGAAACCGGCCTGCGCACCGGCAACCGGCTCAGCCATGTCTATGTGATGGATGTGCCCTCCTACCCCAAGCCGCTGCTCATCACGGATGCCGCCATCAACATCTGCCCAACATTGGAGGATAAACACAGCATCGTGCAGAACGCCATCAACCTTGCCCACTCGCTCGGCATCCATACCCCGCGCGTGGCCATTCTCGCCGCCGTGGAAACGGTGAACCCCGCCATGCAGGCCACGCTGGATGCCGCCGCCCTGTGCAAAATGGCCGAGCGCGGCCAGATCACCGGCGCGATCCTCGATGGCCCGCTGGCCTTCGATAATGCCATCAGCCCCGAGGCCGCGGCGCAGAAACACATCACCTCGCCCGTCGCCGGGCAGGCGGATATTCTGGTGGTGCCGGACATCGAATCCGGCAACATGCTGGCCAAGCAGCTGACCTTTCTTGCCAATGCGGACGCCGCGGGCATCGTGCTCGGCGCCTCGGTGCCGATCATTCTCACCAGCCGCGCGGATCATGAGCGAACGCGCCTGGCCTCCTGCGCCATCGCCGTGATGATGGGAGGCGCCCATGGCTGACGCGATTCTCACCATCAATGCCGGTTCCTCCAGCATCAAATTCGCTCTCTTTGAGCTGAAGAACGAGCTGATCCGTACGGCGGTGGGGCTGGTTGAAAATATCGGCGCCGCGCCGCATCTGCGCATCAAAACCGGCGATCAGGTCGCGCTGGAAAAACGCTGGCCTGACCACGCCCCCCTGAATCATGAAGACCTGCTCGGCGAGGTTCTGGGCTGGGTGGATGCGCATCTGGGCGATGACGTGCTGGTGGCCGCCGGGCACCGTATCGTGCATGGCGGCCAAAGCTTCACCGCGCCGCTGTTGCTCGACCCCGCGCATCTGGCCGAGATCGCGCAACTCAGCCAGCTGGCCCCCCTGCATGAGCCGCATAATTGCGCCGCCGTGCAGGCCTTGTTCAAATTGCGTCCCGCCTTGCCGCAGGTTGGATGTTTCGACACCTCCTTCCATCACACCATCCCGGACATCGCGACGCGCTTTGCCATTCCCCGCAAATTTCATGATGAAGGCGTGCGCCGCTACGGGTTTCACGGCCTCTCTTACGAATACATCACCTCCCGCCTGCCGGATCTGGCGCCGCATCTCGCCAGGTCACGGCTCCTCATCGCGCATCTTGGCAACGGCGCCAGCATGTGCGCGGTAAAGGATGGAAAATCCATTGATACCACCATGGGCTTTACCGCCCTCGATGGATTGGTGATGGGCACGCGCTGCGGCGCCATTGATGCCGGGGTGCTGATCTATTTCATGCAATCCCACGGCATGAACGCGGAGGATCTCACCAGCCTGCTCTACAAGAAATCCGGCCTGCTCGGCGTCTCGGGCATATCCGCCGATGTCCGCACATTGGAGGAAAATTCCACAAAGGAAGCCAGGGAGGCGCTGGATCTCTTCACCTATCAGGCGGCCCGCCAGGCGGGCGAATTGATCACCTCGCTCGGCGGGCTGGATGGCTTGGTCTTCACCGCCGGCATCGGCGAACACGCCCCCGCCATCCGCGCCGCCATTTGCGAACGCCTGGCCTGGATGGGGATCAAACTCTCACCGCAGGCCAACGCGGCAAATGAATCCACAATCAGCGCCCCTGACAGCGCCGTGGAGGTACGGGTGATTCCAACCGATGAGGAGCTGATGATCGCCACCCACACGCGCAGCCTCATCAATAAATAAAAGTTTTTTGGGCGAAGGCGGCAAAGGTTCCAGTGCTGCGAAGCAGCATTGGAATGCTGCCGGAGGGGCCGCTTTTTTTCAAAAAAGGCGGCCTCTTCGCAGCTTTTTGAAAAAAGCTGCACCAAAAACTTTTATAACATGGTACAGCGATACACGCCCGGCACAGGCGGGGTGAAGAGACTCAGGGTTTCACCACCACGGCGATGACGATGATGATGAACAAAATCGTCGGCACCTCATTGGCGATTCGATAGAATGTCTCGGACTTGCGGTTGGCGTCGTTCAGAAAATCCTTCCGCCAGCGCGAGCAGGCGCCATGAAAGCCGAACATCAGCACCAGCGCCACAATCTTCGTCCACCACCAGCCGGCCGACCAGTTCACCGCGCCCGGCGTGAAAACCAGCAACAAACCGAAAATGAACGTGCCGATCATCGCCGGATTGATGATCTGCTTGAGCAAGCGCCGCTCCATCACCTTGAAGCGTTCTGACTCCGCATCACCCGGCTTGGTCTGGCAATGAT
>DATJXU010000181.1:0-8326 GCA_035499915.1 Acidocella sp. | reverse complement strand
CCTCTCCATCGCCCGTGCCTTTCTGAAAGACGCGCCTTTGCTGCTGCTCGACGAGCCAACCGAGGGGTTGGACGCGCAGACAGAGCAACTCGTCCTCGCCGCTCTGGCCAAGCTGCGCCAGGGCCGCACGACCTTGCTGGTCAGCCACCGGCCACAGGCTTTACGCCTGGCGGATGCCGTCCTGACCTTATGATGCACGCTGTGAACGCGCCGCCATCCGATGAAGAAAATTTCAGCAGAAGGGACACGCTACCCCGCGGGAGGAGAAGTGGAAACGGATCACCGTGTAGCTCGCCTCGTCGATACTCTCCCGGTATCTCTGAGTCAGCGCCTCCCCAATCCCTTCAAGACGCCGGTCATTCGGCCTTACCAAGCGAGTGCTCAGATTGAAGTAGGGGGAGCACTACTGCCCTGGCGTTCCCAATGTAGACCACCGAGACGGCCGTGGGCACTTGGCCCGACATCATGCTCCTGACGTAGTTGGAATTTCCGTGCCGATGCAACGCACGGTGGTTCCCACCTTCCCCCCATCTTCCCCCCGGGCGATCGGTGGCGACCTCGGGCGATCTGTGGCCAGCGGGGGCCGTCATGGGTGATCAAAGGCAGTCTGTTGGCTTGCCGAAATCTTCTACGGATCTGAGGGGCAGGCGTTTGAAGCTCTTCGGTTCGCCGTTTGTAAATGTCTATAACTTTATTATATCTTACGCGTTCTCGAGCCTCTGCTCGGCGCTGCGATCGTCTATGTCGTACTGGTTGGTGCGATAAGCCTGATGACCATGGCCATAAAAGCCTGGTTTGCCCGCATGCGATAAACACTAACGCTGAAACTGTGAGTGCCACCCGCGACGAATGTGATAACGGGTCATTAGATACGCTCAACAACCGTGATCCAGGCGAACAAGATCTCCACGTGCTTGGGGGGTGCATCAGGAGGCTGGGACTTGCTCAAAAATGGCCGCAATTATTTGCCTCCTCAGCCGGCGTTTGTGCGGTGAATGGGGCAGCAAGCATTGCACGCAGGGCCAACCGCACTACACCGACCGCCATTAAACGACTTGGATATAATATGAAACTCGAATACGTCGCCCTTACAGCCGCGCTGGCTACCGGCATTGCCACGGCAGGCGCTGGTCGGGCCCAGGCCGTGGGCTATCTCTCCGGCGCCGTGGCAGGTCATTACGCCGGACACCACGCCGTGCTGGGCGCTATCGGCGGCTGCGTTGCCGGTCATGAGATTGCCAGGCACCGCGAGGAGAAAAAGCGGATGCAGGAAGGGCGTGCCCCTTCTGAAGGTGTATGAGGCCGCTGATCGGCCTGCCGTAGCGACCGCCCTGGCAATCCGCAGATGCGAAATTAAGGGCGTCACGTTAATGCCCCGGGCCATCGAGCGGCCAGGGCAACAGAACGAAAGCATCAAGCCTTTCCCACCTCAACCAGTGGTCACAAATCCGGGGGCCAGCTCAACACCCCAGCCTCATGCCCTCACCCACCTGCCGTAGCCGCTCAAAGCTCGGGATATGACGGTCCCCTGGTGTGTTTTCTAGGCTCGTTCCCAAATTCCAAATCACATACCTTACAATAGAATGGTCGCTCGCCATCGGCGGCGGGCGGTCCAAAGTAGATTTGCTGCATTTCTTTGCATCGGGGACAGTACCTTGCGATCAATTCGCTCATGGATAGGACTCCTATCGTTCGGTGCGAAGGGCTCTGTACACTAGTTTCTCTAGTGCGAAGATGTATAATTTATCATGCGCCTCTTCCCACTCGTCCATCGCGCCATGTGAACGGGCGTGTCTTACCATACCGACTCCATGGCATCCCCACGCCCCGTCAACCACTAAAATTGCGTTTAGAGTGGGAATAAGCGCCGAAGCGTGACCCCGGCGCCCCCCCGATTCAGCCATTGTTTTCAACAAATTAGACTGAGTTGGCATGGGCTCACAGTGCGGCACCTATTCACAGGTTATCACGCTACGGAAAAATTTTCGCTTTCCTGAATGGAAAAGCGTTGTAATATCCCTATATTAATTATCGAATTATAGTAGTTATCAAGGATAAGGCATGCGTGAAGTAACCTGGAACGACCCGGAAGTGCGCGGTGCGCTGGCGGCGCTAAAACAAACGGCGCCGTTTGTTTACGGCCTGACCAACTATATCGCCGCCAATCTCAGCGCCAATGTGCTGCTTGCAGTCGGGGCGGGCCCTGCCATCGGCGCCGGGCCGGGCTGGCCCGAAGCCTGGGGCGCAGGTGCCGGGGCGGTGTGGATCAACGCCGCGGCGCTGATGAGCAGCGGCCCGGAGACGCTACTTGCCGCCGCAGGCGCCGCCAACGCGGCCGGTACGCCCTGGGTGCTTGACCCGGTGGCCGTCGGCGCCGGTGCCGCCCCATATGACGCGGTGATCCGCGAACTGCTGGCGCTGCGCCCCACCGTGGTGCGAGGCAATGCCTCGGAGCTGATCGCCCTGGCCGGGGCTGGGACGGGCGGCAAGGGGGTGGAAACCACTGCCAGCGCCGAGGAGGCACGAGAAATCCTGGCCGATCTGGCCACACGCTCGGGCAGCATCGTCGCCGTCAGCGGGCCGGTGGACTACATCACCGACGGCAAGACCCTGCTCGCCGTGCCTGGCGGCGATGCCCGCCTGACCAAAGTGACCGGCGCCGGGTGCAGCCTGGGCGCTCTGATCGCCGCCGCCCTCGCGCCGCGCGGCGATGCGTTGACCGCCACCGCCGCCGCCCATGCGATCTACGCCGTTGCGGCCGAGCGGGCCGGCGCGCGCACCCGTGGCACGGCCAGTTTCGGCACCGCGCTGGTGGACGAGCTTTCCCTGCTGGCCCCGGCGGAATGAGCGCCAAAAAGCAGATGCGGCTGGCGGCGTTCCTCAACGCCGGGCCGCAGGGCACGGCCGGATGGCGCCATCCCGAGGCCAGCCAGGCCATGCTGAGCGCCGCGCATTACCAGCACATCGCCCGGGTTCTGGAGGATGCGAAATTCGACCTCGCCTTCATTCCCGACGCGCTGAGCGTGCCGCGCTCGCTGGGCGGCTCCTTCGCCCCGGCGGTCACCTGGGGCGCTGGCACGCCACGCCTCGACCCGCTGCCTGTGATTACGCTGATGGCCGCGGTGACGACGCATCTCGGCGTAGCCGCCACCGTCTCCACCGGCTGGCAGGAGCCCTATAACCTTGCCCGCAGCTTCGGCACGCTCGACCACCTGATCGGCGGGCGGGCAGGATGGAATGTCGTCACCAGCTTCCAAGATGCCGAAGCGCAGAATTTCGGTCAGGAAAAACTGCCGGCACGCAGTCTGCGTTACGCACGGGCCGAGGAGGTCTTGGAAGCTACCGCGCGGCTCTGGGATAGTTGGGCCGATGACGCGATCATCGCCGACCGTAAGAGCGGCATTTTCGGCCGCACCGAAGCCGTGGAGGCCGTGGATTACGCGGGCGAACACGTGAAGGTGCAGGGCCCGCTCTCTGTGCCGCGTCCGCCGCAGGGTTATCCGGTGATCATCCAGGCGGGTGCCTCGCCGGTTGGGCGGGATTTCGCCGCGCGCTGGGCCGATGTCATCTTCAGCTCGCATGAATCGCTCGAGTCCGCTGTGGACTTCTACCGCGATGTGAAGAGCCGCGCCGCTGCGCGCGGACGCGACCCGGAGCAGATCAAGATCCTCACCGCCGCCACCCCGGTGGTCGGGCGCGACCTCAAGGACGCCCAGGCTAAGCATGAGGCGTTTTTCGGCTTGGTCTCGCCCGAGGCCGGGCTGTCGCGCCTCGCCTATCATGTGAACGTGGACCTCACGAAATACGATCTCGACGGTCCGCTGCCGAGCCTGGAGGAGGTCGGCGTGGAGGGGCATTACCGCGAGGTGGTGGAATTTGCCGAGCGCGAGAAGCTTAACGTGCGCGAGATCGGGCGCTGGTACGGCGCGCGCACCGAGGGCAACATGATCGGCTCGGCCAACGAGATCGCCGACAAGATGGAGCGCTGGATGGATGCCGGCGCCTCGGACGGCTTTATGATCCAGGCCACCCATGTGCCCGGCGCGTTCGAAGATTTCGCCCGCGAGGTGGTGCCTGAACTGCAGCGGCGAGGCCGCTTTCGCACAGCATACGAGGGCGAGACGCTGCGCGAAAATCTCGGCTTGGTCCGTCCGGTCCGCGGCGAATGGCGCAACCGCGTGAAGCTGCGGGAAACCGCGTGAGCCTGCTGCCCGCCAGCCCGCTGGTCAGCGCCGAATGGCTGTTGGCCCATCACGGGGCGGTGCTGGTGCTGGACGCCAGCATTGACCGGCGGGCGGAGGGATATTTCCCCGGCCATGCGGTGTTCGGCGCCGGGCATATCCCCAGCGCCGGCTTTGCCGACCTGTTCGCTGAGTTCTCAGATCCCTCAGCCCTCTTCCCCTTTACCTGCCCGCAAGCGGCTCAGCTGGAACAGGCAGCGCGACGGGCGGGCATTGGCCGAAAGACGGACGTGGTGGTCTATGACTCCCTCTCCGGCGCCTGGGCAGCGCGGCTATGGTGGGTGCTGCGCGCCTTCGGCCATGAGAGCGTGCGCGTGCTGGATGGCGGCTTGGCCGCCTGGAAACGCGCTGGCGGGAAAGTGGCGAAGGGGGAAGCGCTCGTCGCCGCGCCGGGGAATTTCAGCGCCCGCCCGCAGCCTGGATTTTTCATGAACGCCGAAGAGGTGCAGGCAGGCATCGGCGCGCTGCCGATGCTCTGCGCCACCAGGGCCGAGGAATATGCGGCAGGCCACATTCCTGGCAGTCAAAACCTGCCATATGCGGCGCTGCTGGCGGCAGACGGGAGACTGGATTTGCCGTTGGCGGCGCAAGCTTGGCGCGGCTTGGGGCTGCCGGCGCAGACCGGAGCGGTGCTGTATTGCGGCGGTGGCATCAATGCCGCCGGATTGGCGCTCGCTTTCACCGCCCTCGGCCACAGGGGGCTCGCAGTCTATGATGGTTCGCTGCATGAGTGGCGCGCCGACCCGGCCCGGCCGTTGCAGATGGGGGGCCATCCGTCATGAAGGCGATAACTGGAAAGATCTGCTGTCAGTGTAAGCTGACAATTTGCCCAGGACATACCGCTCAACCGGCCGCATCCAGGGGCAGTTTCAGTCCGAGTTTGAGGACGCTCAGCACGACATTCGTGTTCATGCGCCGGATCTGCGGCGTGTAGGCCATGATCCGGGCCGAGAGCGCGTCGAAGCTCTCCACGTCTTCGGTGACGATGATCAGGATAACATCAACAAGGCCAGTAACATAATAGGCTTGCTGGATTTCAGGTTGCTTCTCGACCCAACGGCGGAAGCTGGCCAGTGCGGCATAATTTTCCCGCTCGATTTCCAGCCCCACGACAAAGGTCATCAGCTTGCCCACCGAGGCGCGGTCAACCACGGCAATTTCGGCGGCAATGATCCCATCCTGGCGCAAACGCTTGATCCGCCGCTGCACGGCCGAGCTCGACAACCCAACCCGCTCAGCCAGCATCTCAGCCTTCATCTGGCAATCCTCCTGCAAGAGGTTCAGTATCTTGCGGTCGAAATCATCCAGAGGCTCATCCATCACATTTCCCTGCACTCAGAAGCGGGTCCACCTAACACACCGACCAGGACAGAGAAAACCAGCGACAGGATAATATTCTATCGGCTTTACAGGCTTATCTCCGGTTTTTGGGCTTTCAAGCGGATTTGGCGGCTCTCCGGCGGCGTGTTTTTAAAAAATTTGCGGTTTTCTGACAGGCCGAACCCTGTAGCGTCCGCGCCCGGTTACAAGGAAAAGGACGTCATGATCATACTGGACGGCGGCATGAGCCGGGAATTGCAGCGGGTTGGCGCACCGTTCCGCCAGCCTGAATGGTCGGCGCTGGCGCTGATTGAAACGCCTTCATTGGTTGAACAGGTGCACCGGGAATATGCCGCGGCAGGGGCCGATGTCATCACCACGAACTCCTATGCGCTGGTGCCCTTTCACATCGGCGAAGCGCGCTTCCAGGCAGAGGGGTTGGCGCTTGCGGCCCGCGCGGGTGAGCTTGCCCGCCGCGCGGCCAATGATGTGAACCAAGCCCAGCCCGGCCGGCATGTGCGCGTGGCGGGGTCGCTGCCGCCGGTCTTTGGCTCCTACCGGCCCGACCTGTTCGACGCCGCACGCGCACAGGATTATCTCTCCGTGCTGGTCACCGGCCTCTCGCCGTTCGTTGATATCTGGCTGGGCGAGACGCTCTCGGCCATCGATGAGGCCAAAGCCGCCCTCGAGGCCCTGCCCCATGATGGCCGCCCGGTATGGATGTCCTTCACGCTGGAGGATTCTGAGGCAGCGCGCGGTCAGACGCCCGCGCTGCGCTCTGGCGAAGCCGTGGCTGATGCGGCCACATGGGCGATTGCAGCGGGCATCGAAACCCTGCTGTTCAACTGCAGCCAGCCCGAGGTGATGGAACCCGCCATACGCGCCGCCGCCGCGGTGTTCGCCGCCGCCAAGGCCGACATCACCATTGGCGTGTACGCCAACGCCTTCGAGTCCCATGACGATGAAAAGGCCAACGAGACGTTGGCAGATATCCGCCAGGACCTTGACGGCACGCGCTATGGCGACTGGGCCGCACAATGGCAGGCAGCGGGCGCCGCCATCATTGGCGGCTGTTGCGGCATTGGTGTGCGCCACATCAACGCCCTCTCACAGCGTTTCACGGCTGAGGCCGTTGGTTAACCATTTCAGCTTTTACCCAAAAGGATGTCTTTATCATGAAGCACGCTCTGCGCTTGTTGCTTGCGGCCCTGCCTTTGGCCGGTGCCGCCGCCACACTGCCCGCCCCAGCGCACGCCGAAACCATCACCATCGGGCTCGATGATGAATCCTACCCGCCCTTCTTCTCCAAAAACCCCGACGGCAAATGGGGCGGCTGGGAGCTCGACCTGCTCAAAGCCGTGTGCGACCAGATGCACGCCACCTGCGTGACCAAGGAAATCGCCTGGGACGGGCTGATTCCGGCCCTGCAGCAAAAACAAATCGACGTGATCTGGGCCTCGATGACCATCAATGGCGAGCGCCGCAAGGTCATCGACTTTACGCGCTATTACTACAACACCCAGAATGTCATCATCGGCGACAAGGATGACAGCACCAAGGTTGATTGCGCGCATCTCGCCAGCATCAACGGTCAGGTCATCGGCGTTGAGGCCGGCACCAACTACTCTTCCTACCTCGCCACCGCCCCGGCCGGCGTGCAGGTCAAGAGCTACACCACGCTCGACAACGCGCTCTCGGACCTCTCCGCCGGGCGCATCGATTACGCCATTGAGGGCCACTCCACCTTTACCGACTTCCTGGCCAAGAACCCGGATTTCGTGGTCAAATCAGTGTGTCCCGACAATGACACGCTGGGCTATGGCGTGGGCGGCGGCGTGCGCAAGGGCGACACAGCGCTGCGTGACCAGTTGAACGAAGCCATCGAGGCGGTCGCTACGAACGGCACATGGGACAAGATCACCGCCCGGTACCCCGACCTCAACGGGCTGTTGATCAAGCCGTAACGCAGCGCCAGAAAACGCTCTGGCAAGACGCAAAGAGGGAATGTGATGGGGCCATACGTGGAGTCCGTAACCGCCGATGAGGCGGTACCGGCACAGGCGGATGTCGTCATCATTGGCGGGGGCATCATCGGTGTCGCCACCGCCCTCACTCTGGCGCGCCAGGGCGTCCCGGTGGTGCTGTGCGAAAAGGGGCATATCGCGGGCGAGCAGTCGAGCCGCAACTGGGGCTGGGTGCGCCAGTGCGGCCGTGATGAACGAGAGATGGCTCTGATCGTGGAAAGCCTGCGGCTCTGGCGCGGGCTTGACCATGCAATCGGCGCTGACACAGGCTTTAGCCAGTGCGGCGTGCTCTATGTGGTCGAGACTGACGCCGATGAACGCCATTTCTCCTCCTGGCTGGACATGGCCCGCCCTTATGAGACCGGCGCGCGCATGGTCACGGGCGCTGAGCTGGCCGCGCTGATGCCCGGTGCCGCTCAGCGCTACCGCTCGGCCCTTCATGTACCCAGCGACGGGCGCGCCGAGCCCGCCAAGGCCGCCCCTGCCATCGCCCGCGCGGCACAGAATCTGGGGGCCAAAATCCTGGCCCCCTGCGCCGTACGCGGGCTTGAGACCAAAGCCGGGCGGGTGAGTGCCGTCATCACCGAGCGCGGGCGCATCGACTGCAGCACAGCCATATTGGCGGGCGGCGCATGGTCAAGCCTGTTCTGCGCAAGTCTTGGGATTCGCTTGCCGCAACTCAAAACCCTGTCCTCTGTTCTGCGCACCGCGCCCGTGGCTGGCGGACCGGAACCCTGCACA
>DATJXU010000180.1:0-16731 GCA_035499915.1 Acidocella sp. | reverse complement strand
GCGTTGAGGGGGGGCGCGCATGCGTCAACCTGTCGCGCTCTAAACCAGCTTGCGGTACTGGATGAAATCCTGCCGCTCGGCGAGCTTGTCATACAAAGCCTGCGCGGTCTTGTTGCTCTCCTGCGTCACCCAATAAACGCGTCCCGCGCCGTTCTGGCGCGCCAGCTCATACACCGCTTCGATCAAGGCCCGGCCAACGCCTTTGCCCCGCGCCGCCGGCGCCGTGAACAGATCCTCCAGATAGCAGACATCGCCAACCGACCAGGTGCCCCGGTGAAACACGCAATGCACAAGCCCGAGCAACTCACCCTGCGCCTGCGCCACCAGCGCGTGCATCGGCTCCGCCGGGTCGAGGAAGCGCGACCAAGCGATATCCGTCACCGCCGGCGGCAGATCCTCCTTGTAGAAGCGCAGATAGCCCTGCCAGAGCGGCTCCCATCCGGCCCGGTCCTCCGGGCGGATGGGCCGCACAATCACGCCAGCCTCGCCAGCGCCGCGCCCAGGCGCTTCACCTCATTGGCGAAGCTCTCCTCGCGCTCGCGATGCTCTTCCAGCACCGCCTCCGGCGCGCGGGAGACGAAATCGGCATTGGCCAGCTTGGCCTTCACCTTCGCCAGCTCCTGCTCCGCCTTGGTGAGCGCGCCCGCAAGGCGCTTCTTCTCCGCCTCCAGATCGATCAGCCCTTCCAGCGGCAGCACGATCGTCGCCTCGCCCAGCACCGCCTGCGCGGCATTCTTCGGCATCGCCCCGGTAAGCGGGCCGATCTCGGAAGCGCGCGCCAGACGCGAGATCGCCTCGAAATTCTGCTCCGCCCGCGCCAGCGTCTGCGCCGAGGCCTCCTGCAGATAGACAGGCGATTTCATCGAAGGCGGCACATTCATCTCGGAACGGATGGAGCGGATCTCGGAGACCAGCGCAATCAGCCAGTTCACCGCCTCCACCGCCTCCGCTTCGCCGGTCACCGTCACCGGCTCGGGCCAGGCGGCGGAGATGAGCGAGCAAGCCGCGCCGTAACCAAAATGATCCCACAGCTCCTCGGTCACGAACGGGATCAGCGGATGCATCAGCCGCAGCAGCACGCCCAGCACATAGGCGGCCGTGTCGCGGATTTCCTGCGCATCCTCGCTGGCGAAGCCGGGCTTGGCCAGCTCGATGAACCAGTCGCACACATCGCCCCAGGCGAAGCGGTAGCAGGCGCTGGCGTAATCATTCGGCCGGTACGCCTCCAGCCCCGTTGTCGCGGCGGCGATCGCCTCATTGGCGCGGGCGAGCACCCAGCGGCAGAGCGGCAGCTTTGCCTCTTCCGGACGGAAGTCCGGGTTCGGCTTCACCCCGTTCATTTCCAGGAAGCGCGCGGCGTTCCAGATCTTGGTGATGAAGGCGCGGTTGGTCTCGACGATCTTCTCGCCCAGCTTCACATCGCGCCCCTGCCCTGCCGCGGCCGCCACGGAATAGCGCAGCGCGTCGGTGCCGAATTTGTCGATGAGCGTCAGCGGGTCCAGGACATTGCCCTTGGACTTGGACATTTTCTGTCCCTTCTCGTCGCGCACCAGCCCATGGATATAGATGGTGCGGAACGGCACATCGCCCATGAAATGCAGCCCCATCATCATCATCCGGGCCACCCAGAAGAAGATGATGTCAAAGCCCGTCACCAGCGTGTCGGTGGGGTAGTATTTGGCCAGCTCCGGCGTCTGTTCCGGCCAGCCCAGGGTCGAGAAGGGCCAGAGCGCGGAGGAGAACCAGGTGTCCAGCACGTCCTCGTCCTGGGTGAGCGTGACACCCTCGCCCGCCTTGGCCTGCGCCTCCTCGGCGCTGCGCGCCACGTACACCTTGCCCGCCTCGTCATACCAGGCGGGAATCCGGTGCCCCCACCAAAGCTGGCGGGAGATGCACCAGGGCTGAATATCGCGCAGCCAGGCGAAGAAGGTATTCTCCCATTGCTGGGGCACGAATTTCGTGCGGCCTTCCTCAACCGCCTTGATGGCAGGCTGCGCCAGCACATGCGCGTTGCAATACCATTGCGTGGTCAGGAATGGCTCGATGACGGTGCCCGAGCGGTCGCCATAAGGCACGGTGTTCTGGTGCGGCTTCACCTCCACCAGCATCTCCGCTGCCTCAAGCTCGGCCACGATCAGCTTGCGCGCCGCAAACCGGTCCAGCCCTTCCAGCGAGCGGACAAATTCCGGCATCTCGCCCAGCTCGGCCAGCGTGATCCGCCCCTGCCTGTCCAGCATGGAGGGCATGGCCAGGCCGTGGCGCTTGCCGACCTCGAAATCGTTGAAGTCATGCGCGGGGGTGATCTTCACCGCCCCGGTGCCCTTCTCCGGGTCGGCATACTCATCCGCGATGATGGGTATCCGCCGCCCCGTCAGCGGCAGCACCACATGCAGCCCGATCAGATGCTTGTATGCCTCATTCTCGGGGTGCACCGCCACGGCGGTATCGGCCAGCATCGTCTCCGGGCGGGTGGTGGCGACGATGATCTCCTCGCCCCCGTCCACCGGGTAGCGGATATGCCACATATGGCCCTTGGTCTCGCGGCTCTCGACCTCAAGGTCGGAGATCGCGGTTTGCAAGGCCGTGTCCCAGTTCACCAGGCGCTTATCCTGGTAGATCAGCCCCTCCTCGAACAGCCGCACGAACACCTCGCGCACCGCGACCGAGAGCCCGTCATCCATGGTGAAGCGCTCGCGCGCCCAGTCCGGCGAGGCGCCGAGGCGGCGCAGCTGGCGGGTGATGGTGCCACCCGATTCCGCCTTCCACTGCCAGACGCGCGAGAGAAACGTCTCGCGCCCCAGCTGCTTGCGGGAGACGCCTTCCTTGTCCAGCAGGCGCTCCACCACCATCTGGGTGGCGATGCCGGCATGGTCGGTGCCCGGCTGCCAGAGCACGTCGCGCCCGCGCATGCGCTGGAAGCGGACAAGAATATCCTGCAGCGTCATGGTCAGCGCGTGGCCCACATGCAGGCTGCCCGTCACATTCGGCGGCGGGATCATGATGGTATAGGGCGCGGCATGGCCCTCAGGGCGCGCCGCGAAAGCGCCGGATTCTTCCCAACCGGCATAGAGCCGCGCCTCTGCAGAGACCGGCTCGAAATTCTTGTCCAATGTCGTCACGAAATAACCTCCGCGCCCGGCGCCGGGCGCGTCATCTAAGGAAAAATCAAGCGCCTCACGGCACCATAGCCAAACAGGTTCAGTCCTGCGCGCGGTCCATCACGCGGTTGATCTCGGCACGTACCACGCGCTCCACCAGGGTGGGCAGATGCGTGTCCAGCCAGGCCTTCAGCACAGGCTTCACCTCCTCGCGGACGATATCCTCGATGGTGATGCCCGCACGGCCGATGCTGGCCGAGCGCTCGGCGCTCACGCTGCGCACCAGCGCGCCGACGGAATTGGCAATTTCGCTGAAGGCCTTCTCGCCGACCAGCCCTTCCGGGCCCTGTACGTGCTCGTCCATGCTATATTCCTTTGCTTTTTTTGACTTTGACTTGGCGACCGGCCCGGCCGCCCCGGCGCTCAAGGCAGACCCCGGATCCGGGATGGGGGTGAAAACAGGCGCCGCCTGCTCCCCAGCAGGCGAAAACGGCTCGACCACACCATGCTGCTCCTGCTGCGGCAGGGGCAGTGGCTCAGATGGCACGATGAGCTCAGGCGCCACCGGCTCCGATTCAGGGGGAAGCTGCGGGCTCTCCAGCGTCGACCCGGTGGCGAAATGCACCGGCGCCACAAGGTCTTGCGTCACAGGGGGCAGATCCTGCACCAGCACACGCATGCTGGCATCCAGCAGCAGCTCGTCCTCCTCTTCCGGCGCCAGCGTCGCGGCGCCTTCCTCCTCGGAAAGAATCCGCCGGATGGAGGCCAAAATCTCCTCCATCGAGGGTTCCGCCGCGCTGGCCGGGCCGGGGCGGTTGGAAATACCGTCGCCTTCGCTCATCCTGCCTCCTTCACTGCGCATCCTGTCCGGCACTGGAAACCGGCACCACCGGGGGCACCGGCGGCGCATTCAGCATCGCGCCATCCGGCGCAATCCCGGCATCCCTGTCCGCCGTGCCGCCGGTGCCGATCCCGGCATATTTCACCGCATTGTAGTAGCTATGGTCGTCATACTCATGCACGGGCAAGTCCAGATCCCGCGCCGTGAGCCGCCCGATGGCCGATGCGATACTGTACGAATAATTCACCAATTGCGAGATGTTCTGCACCTGCTGCACCTGGGAATTGAGCAATGCTTCCTGGGCATTCAGCACGTCCAGCGTGGTGCGGGTGCCAACCAGCTGCTCGCGCTCGGTACCGTCCAGCGCGATGGCGTTCGCCTTGATCGCGGCGTTGGTGGCGAGAATCGCCGTGCGTGACGATTCCAGCCCCGCCCAATCCTGGGTAACGCTGGCGTAAGCCTTGCGCTGCGCCGCCAGCACGGCGGCAAAGGCCTGCTGCTGCTTGGCCCTGGCGGCGCGAATCGCCGAATATTCCTGCCCGCCCTGGTACAGCGGCACGGTCAGCTGCCCGATGAAGGAGGCCCCGCGCGTAAAATTATTCTGGCCGGAACTGCCTGACTCATCATAGCCGGAGGCCTGGAAGGAAAGCTGCGGCATCAGGGCGGAGAAAGCCACATCCACGGAATCCTTGGCGGCGGCATCGGTGAATTCGGCGGCGATGACATCGGGATTGTTGCTAACCGCGGCAGCACCCGCCTGCTGCTCATTCTCCACCGGCAGCAGCAGCGGCTGCGGCGGCGCCAGCTTGTCGGCCGGATACTCGCCCACCAGCTGGCGGAAAGCCTCCCGCGCCATCTGCAAATTCCCCACCGCCACCGCCACCTGCTCATTGGCCTGGGCCAGCGAAGCCTGCGCCTGCGCCACCGAGGTCATGGTGATCGAGCCGATCTTGAACTGCGTCTGGGTATCGCTCAGCTGTTGCGTCAGAACCTGCTGGTTGCTGTCCTGCAGGGCCAGGAGCTGCTGGTCGGTCACGACAGACACGTAAGCCTGCACCACGCTCTGAAAGATCGTCTGTTCCTGCGAGAAGAGCTGGGCCCGCGCCGCATAGACGTCGTTCTTGGCCTGGCGGGTCTGGCTGGTGACCTTGCCGCCGCTATAGATCGGCTGGGTTAGCGTGACCTGGCCAATTTTCTCAGTCCCGTTCTCCGGCACCGTGGTGCTGTTGGTCACATATTGCTGGGTGGTCGGGTTATAGGACGTGCTGTTATATTTCTCCGAGCCCGTCACATGGCCATATTGACCATCCAGCGTCACCGTCGGCCGCCAGCCGGAAAGTGCCGCTGGCACCTCCTCGTCGGCCTGGCGCAGGGCCGCGCGCTGCTGCTGCAGGGTCGGGTTGTTGTAATAGGCATCGACCAGCGCGTCCGCCAAGGTTGCGGGCGGCGCGGCCAGGGCCGGGGCAGCGGAGAGCACAAGCCCCGCCAACGCTATGCCTGAAAGCCAGTAAGCGCGTGGCAAGGGCTTGTCCTCCGCGTTCAGAAACTGAAGGCTGGGGCAGGCGTGAATTGCGGCAACAGGCGCGCCGCGCAGTCAAAAACCTTCACGGTGGCGTAGCCCCCGGCCACCGGCTCCGCCACGACGGCACGCCCCAGCGCGCCGCGGCTGCTGTCATCGGCCAGGATGGTGACGATGCGCCCGCCAGGGCTCAGCTGTGCTGCCAGCACGGCCGGAATCTCCAGCACCGCGCCCTCGATGATGATGGCATCATAAGGCCCGGCGGCGGGCCAGCCGGCATTCAGCCGCCCGGTCACGGCCTGCGCCTTGGGAGCATAGGCGGCCAGGGCGCCGCCGGTCAGGCGGGTTTCCTCCTCAAGGGCCACCACCCCTGCCCCAGCCAAGCTGAGCAGGGCCGCCAGATAACCGCTGCCCGCGCCGATCACCAGCACATGGGCCGGGTTCGTCTCCAGCGCCAGCTGGGCCAGCCGCGCCACCACCATCGGGCTCAGCATAAAGCGCCCACCGCCCAGCGGCAGGTCGGCATCAGAATAGGCCAGCGGGCCGGCGGCGGCAAAAGCCTCGCGCGGCAGTACGCGCATCGCCCCGGTCACCCGCAGGTCATGCACATGG
This sequence comes from Acidocella sp., assembly GCA_035499915.1. Classification (GTDB taxonomy): domain Bacteria; phylum Pseudomonadota; class Alphaproteobacteria; order Acetobacterales; family Acetobacteraceae; genus Acidocella. The sequence continues at coordinate 10,661 of DATJXU010000180.1, read as the reverse complement.
TTCGGGCGGATCTGTGAATCCACCATATTGTCGCGCGCTATCGCCAAAGCATCCGAATCAGCCATGGAACCCTTCCACTTCGCAAGTGCAGTACTTATAGCGGCGGCGCGGCGCCAAACTCAACTGCCCCTCGGGCCGCCCACCCTGGCGATTTGCCGCCCCGCGCAAAACGCGGCTTGACCGCCGGCGCGCGGCCAGGGATATAGGGCCCGCACCAAGCCGGTCCGGTGGCAGAGTGGTGATGCAGCGGACTGCAAATCCGTGTATGTGGGTTCGATTCCCGCCCGGACCTCCACTCAAGCTGGTTATTTCGTTTGAAGCCAAAGCCTTCGGCGCTGCCAGGCGCAAGCTGGCGCGCTCCTTCGCGAAGCTGCGCGGCTTGGCTTATTGTCCTGCCGACCCCAGCTTGACGGAAACGAATCTTGAGCGACCCTGGCGTAACCGTGAATACCAATTCTGCCGCCCCGCGCCGCGCCTCTTCCATGGTGCTGCTCGAAGGTCCGGTGGGGCGCACACTCGTCCTGTTCTCCCTGCCGATCCTGGCCAGCAATGTCCTGCAATCGCTGAACACCTCGATCAACGCCGCCTGGATTGGCCATATGATCGGCCCGCTGGCGCTGGCGGCCTCGGCGAACGCCAATGCCCTGCTCTTCTTCCTGATCAGCCTTGGTTTCGGCCTCGCCCTGGCGGCGAGCATCCTGATCGGCCAAAGCCTGGGCGCGCGCGATATGGCCCAGGCAAAGCGGGTGATGGGCACATCCTATCTGTTCTTCGGCGGCTTGTCCGTGGCCATCGCCGCCATCGGCTTCAGTCTGGCGCCACAGATTATGCAGGCCATGCGCACCCCGCCCGACGCCATGGTGCTCGCCGCCGCCTATCTCAGGATCATCTTTCTCGCCATTCCGGCTTTGTTCATCTCCACCTTCCTGACGATGGCCCTGCGTGGCGCGGGCGATTCGCGCACGCCCTTCTACTTCATGCTGTTGTCGGCGATACTCGATGTCGGGCTCAACCCGTTGCTCATCGGGGGGCTCGGCCCGCTCCCTGGGCTCGGCATCGCGGGTTCCGCGCTGGCCACCGCCACCGCGCAATGGCTGACGCTGCTGCTTCTCCTGCTCTGGCTGCGCACCAGGCGCCATGTGCTATGGGTCGGGCCGGGCGTGTTGCGTGTCGACCGCGCCATCCTGCGCAGCCTGCTGACCAAGGGCGTGCCGATGGGGCTGCAGGTGATCGTCGTCTCCTCCTCCATGATCATGATGATCAGCCTGGTGGACCGTTTCGGCTCGACCACCGTCGCGGCCTATGGCGCCTGCTTCCAGCTCTGGAGCTATATCCAGATGCCAGCCTTCGCGGTGGGCAGTGCCGTGTCCTCCATGGCGGCGCAGAATATCGGCGCCAAAAGATGGGACAGGGTGAACCGCGTCGCCCTGGCCGGTGTGGTCTATAATGTCCTGCTCACCGGAGCGCTCGTGGCCCTTGTCACGCTGTTGGACAGGCAGGCTTTCGTGCTCTTCCTCGGCCATGACGATGCCGCCATCGCCATGGCGAGACACATGCATTACATCGTCTCCTGGTCCTTCATCCTGTTCGGTGCCAGTTTCGTTCTTGCCAGCGTGGTGCGCGCGGCCGGTGCCGTGGTCCCGCCGCTGCTGATCCTGCTTGCCGCCTTCTGGGGGGTGCGCGTCCCGTTTGCCATCTTCATGTCCGGCCTTGGTGTAAACGGCGTGCTGCTGGGGTTTCCGGCAGGCTCCCTTGCCGCAGTGCTGATGACGATTGCCTATTTCCGGTTCGGCAATTGGCGCGCGGCGAAAATGCTGGTGCGCGCCTGACGGCGCCTGAAAGCACAGGAAGGATGGGGGGACGTTTCAGCCGTGCCGGCCCATCCCCCCCGAACAGTCAGGCGGCCGAGGCGCGGACCACGATGCAAGGCAGCTGGCGGGCATTCAACCGGGAACAGGCTTGCGCCGCCTCCTGCGCTGACAAATTGACCAGCCTGGCACGATAGAGGGTCACCCCTCCAAACGGCGACGTTGGAGGGGTTTCGATGACAGCGGCTCTGAACTCATCAGGCAACTCCGCCCGCGCGCTGGTGGCGACTGTTCTGGCCAGGCCAGCGCTTGAGAAAGCCCCCACCTGTATCGCCCATGTACTGCTTACAGGCGCGGGCGCGGCCGCCGGGCCAACATTTTGGGAAGTTGGGGAGGGCTGCACCATTGGGGATGCGATCGGTTGATAGAGGGCTGATCCAGCCTCTGGCGCCGCTGTCTGGGGCAGCTGCTGGCTAACCTCGGACAGGGTTGCGACCTGCGTGCTGGCGTCAGACGGCACGCACGGGGCATTTGGATCATAGGCGGCATCCAGGCTGCAGGCGCCGACACCAGACGCAACTTGAGATCCGGCCACATCACCCGAGGCTGCCGTACAGGGGCTATCTGGATCATAGGCGGTATCCAGGTCGCAGCTGCCAGAAGCTGCCTGCCCTGCCGGTGCTGGCGTTGGCTCGGTTGCGGCAATGTTATCGGCCATTGCCGGCGTGCAGGGATGGTCCGGATCATAGGCCGCATTCACGTCACACCCGGTTGCAAAGCTCGCGATTGTTGGGGCGCTGCCCGCTCCGGATGCACTGGCCACCTCGTAGCTTGCCAGCGGGCCGGACATCGGCACCGCATTGCCCAAATTCGGCGTGACGGAGGCGAGGTACTCAACCGTTTCCTCCGGAAGCTGGGAATCGCCCGCAAGATAGCTATCGAGCGCCTCGGGGCCGGCGTTATAGGCCGCCAGAAAACCGGGGGCGCCATAGCGATCATACATCTCCCGGATATAGGCCGCCCCGGCCAGGATATTATCTTCCGGGTTGAATGGGTCCGGCCCCAGGCCATCCTCTGCCTGAAGCGCCTGAAATGTCGCGGGCATGAGCTGCATGAGGCCCATGGCGCCCACTGGCGATACGGCCTGCTCCTCACCGCCCGACTCCTGGGCCATCACCGCGCGGATCCATTGGTCCGGAATCCCAAACCTAGCCGCTGCTTCACGAATATATGGCCCCCAAGGGTCGTCCGGCGGCCCAGGCGGCGGATAATAGCGTGTCGGCGCATAGGCCGGGGCTTCGCCACCAGTTCTGGTATATTGCCCCGCCCCGTATGGCGGCTGCGCGCAACTGGCGAGGATGAACAACGGCAAGCAGCACAAGAGACCGAAACGCCGGCTGGCATTTCGCCACGCCCTTGTGGAGAAACTCAAAAAATGGCCGCCGACTGCCATCAGGATCGCTCTGTTACAACATATGCAGGCATAATGCCGTGCTCCCATTGCCCTGGGCACCGGCATTATGCCGCAAACTCAGACAGCTACAATTTGATTTTACGGTCCCACGCCACCAGGGCGTGAAAGGTTGAGCCGGCAGGTTCAACCTTTCGCATAGCCTTCCCGCCCCACCCAACGCCCCGTTGGATGCAATGCGAGACATTTGCCCGCTCAAGCCGCCTACTCCGCCACCTCCAACACGGCCGTGTGGCGGGCACGGTCAGCCTCCAGCAGACGGGTGATGGCACCATGCAGCTTTTCCGTCGCCGCCGCCTTGTCCACCCACCAATCCGTTGACCAGACGCGCAGCAGCGTCCAGCCCATCCCCTCCAGAATGGCCTGGCGCACCTTGTCCCTGTCGCGCGCCGTGGCGGCGCTGTGGTAGGCCGCGCCGTCGCACTCCACGCCCACCAGATAGTCACCGGGCCGGTCCGGATGCACCACCCCCAGGTCGATGCGAAAGCGTGAAACGCCGATCTGCGTCACCACCTGCCACCCCTTGCGCGCCAGGGCCTGCGCCACCGCCGCCTCGAAGGGTGAATCGAATCCGCCCACAGAGCCCTGCACCGCCTCCACCAGCGCGCGCGGGCCGCGCTCGGCGAATTCGATGAAATGCTTCAAGTCCCGCACGGCCCGGGCGCTGGTGCGGTTGAGGTCGATCATCGAGGCATCGAAGGAGGTGAACAACACCATCTCCGCCCGCGCGCGCGTCAGCGCCACATTCAGCCGGCGCCACCCGCCCTCGCGGTTCAGCGGGCCAAAATTCATCGACATTATGGGCGCCCCCGCCTCCGTGGGCCCATAGCCAACGCCCAGCAGAATCACGTCCCGTTCATCGCCCTGCACCGTCTCCAGGTTTTTCACGAACACCGGCTCAAGCGTCGCATCGCCAAAGAACCGCTCCAGCTCAGGATTGGCCTGGCGCGCCCGGTCCAGCAGATTCTCGACCAGATCCTGCTGCTCGGCATTCAGCACGATAATCCCGATCGTCTGCTTGGCCCGGTGCGGATCGGTCAGCCGCGCGAGCGTTTCCGCAACCAGCGCCTGCGCCTCCGCCTGGTTCGTCCGGCCTGTGCCCTTGGCGTACACACCCTGCACGCGGCGCCAGGAGACAGCGCTGGCGCGCGTCACGGCCGCCGGGAAGGTGATGAGGCGGTTCTCGTAATACCGGCTGTTCGAGAAGGCGATCAGGCTCTCATGCTGGCTGCGGTAATGCCATTCCAGCGTATGCTGTGGCAGCCCTGCGGCCAGGCATTCCTCCAGAATGCTCTCCGCATCCCGCTCGTCATCGCTGGCCTCGTCATCCTCCGCCGGACGCCCAAAGAAATTCGTGGGCGGCATCTGCCGCGGATCCCCCGCCACCACCACCTGCTTGCCACGCGCCATCGCCCCGATCGCATCCCAGGGCGCGATCTGAGAGGCTTCATCGAAGATCACCAGATCAAAAAGCGGCTGTTCCGGCGGCAGATATTGCGCGATGGAGAGCGGGCTCATCAACATGCAAGGCGCCAGGCGCGTAAAAGCCTCTCCCATTTCCGTGGTCAGCTGGCGGATCGGTTTATGGCGCTTCTGGAGCTGCAACTGGTGCTTCAGAATGCCGTAGCCATCCTTTTTCCCAACCTCATTCTTGTCCGGTATCCGGCCGCAAATGCGGGCTCTCGCATAGCGCACGGCCAGGCTGGCGAGCTTATCCTCCAGCTGGCGGAAGGCCCCGATATCGCTTGTATGCACATCCGGCACGAATTCCTTGAGGCGCGGCTCTGCATCAATCAACCGCGCGGCGAACCAGCGCGCATAGGCCGTCTCGAACAGTTCAGACAGATTACTGCCCGGCTCCTGGCGAAGTGCTTGCACCAGCGGCGCCAACCCGGCCTCCTGCGCCTGCGTGACCACGCGCTGCCAGTTGCACCAGGGGTTCAACCGCGTGGGATGCGCCATCACCGCCGCACAGAGCAGCCCCAGCTCACCCAGCCCCGCCTGCGCGCCCGCATTGGCAAGCCGGGTGAGCTTCGCCACGAGAGCCTGCATCTGGGCAAGTGCGGCAACGCAGTCCGCCAACGCCCGGGCGATCCGGCCATTAGTGGCGAGCAGTTCATTGGTATCCACAACCAGGGCGCTGATTTGCCGGCGGCGCTCGATAAGTGCCTCCGGGTCAGAACTTCCAGCCGCGACGGCCCTGCGCAGCGCCTCCGCCATGGCCAGGCACGCCTTGATCTTGCCCATGTCGCTGCGCAGGCCATCCCAGCCCGGCACGCCATGCAGCAAAGGCGGCAACGCGGCCACATCCGCCGCAAGCGCTTGCAGCCGGCGCAAGCGCGGCAGATCCTCCGCCGGGACAGGAAGACCGGCGGCGCGGCCAAGCGCGCCCAGCTTCTCCGCCACCTTCTTCTGGGCGCCGCGCGCGAGCAGGAAGAATTTCTGCGCCGCCGCCTGCCACTCCTGCTCCATCGCCGCCACCGGCACCGCCGCGATATCGGCAAATGGCGTGGAGAGCTGCATCTCCGTCAGGCGATATTCCGCAAGCAGGCGCTCCAGCTGCGCCACGGCAGGGGCCAGCCCGGCATAATCGGGTGCGAAGGCAAAGCGCAGATCCTGCCCATGGGTTCGCAAAATCTCCTGAACAAGCGCGCAGAACGCCGAAATGCCCGGCAGATCATTGGCCGCGACATTCAGCTGCACGGCGTCCTGCAGCGTGTCGCGTGTCTCCAGCAAAGCTGTCAGGCACGCCGGAAACGCCTGCGCCGCGTCCAGAAACTCTTCCTGCCAGGCATTGGACCATTCCATGGTCCGCACGGCGGCAAACGCTTCCGGCAGCCCCGCCACCTGCGCCGCGCCAATCTCCAGCCGGCGCACGATATCGCGCAACCGCGCCATATCAGCCTCGCCATGCTCAATGGCGGCCGGCCAGGAGAGGCGCGGCACCCTCAGCCCGTCATTCTTCACCGCCAGCCCGATGGCCTGGTGCAGCGTCATGCCATTGGGCTGCACGCAATGCAGGAGCGCCACGAACTCATTCAACCGGTCGCGCATCATGCGCAGCTGCCCCGCCTCCCTCGCCCACATCTCGGGGGACAGCGCATCGCGCGCGTCCCAGGCGCGTTCCAGCTGCTTCAGAACATCCGGCTTCGAGGCCTTGTTCGAATGCAATTGCAGGCAGAATTCACCGAGCCCTTTTTCCTCCAGGCGGCGATGCACCACATTCAGCGCCGCGATCTTCTCGGCCACAAACAGCACACGCCGCCCCAAAGCGAGGTTATGGGCGATCATATTGGCGATGGTCTGAGACTTACCCGTCCCCGGCGGGCCATCCAGCACGAAATCACAGCCATTGGCGGACGCGACGATCGCGGAAATCTGGGACGAATCCGCTGGCAAAGGCAGAAAAAGCTGCGCGGGGTCGATCTTGCGGTCCAGCTCATGCGGGCGCGGGAAATCTCCGCCGGAGCGGAAACGCTCCTGCCCACGCTCGATCAGATGCTTGACGACAGGGCTCTCGCTCAACAGCGCGGCCCTGTCCGCCATGTCCTTCCACATCAGATATTTGGCGAAGGAGAAGCTGCCCAGCATGATGGTGTCGACAACCTCGAAACCCGCCATATCCCTGACAGCCCGGCGCACCATGGTCAGGATGGTCTTTACATCGACACCATAGCCGCTGGCAGACACCGGCAGCGCGCCGTCCAGCCCCGGAATATCCAGGTTGAAATCATGCCGCAGCAACTCGAGCAGCGTCAGATTGAACCGCGGCTCATCCTCATGCTGCGTCATCACAATGCCAGAGAGCGCGCTTTTGCGCTCCAGCCGCACCGGCACAAGCACCAGCGGCGCGCGATAGATCCGCGCCTCTTCCGCCGCCTTTCTCCATTTCAGAAACCCCAGCGCCAGGAAAAGCGTGTTCGCCCCGCCCTCCTGCAAATCGCTGCGCGCGGTGCGGTAGAGATCAACCAGCTGGGCTTCCAGCTTGGGTTTCTCCTGTTCGCAGAGGAGCGTGTTTTTCTCCTCCAGCGCCATGCGGGCCATCTGCTCATTCAGATTCTCCAGCCGTTGCGCCTCAAAGAGCAGCTCATCCTGGCCGCTGACGCCAAGAGCAGGCAGGGGTGCAATCGAGATCTTCTGCCCAGAGGCCAGCTTCTCCTCCAATCTTGCCAGGTCATGGCAAAGCGGGCGCACGCCCTTGGCCTTTTCGGACACATGCAGGAGGCGATTGCGCGTGGTCAAATCCAGCAGCTTGCGTTGCCAATGGGCCAGGCGCCCCTCCGGCGTATTGGGAACCGGCGGTTCCAGATCAGCCAGAGGGGGAGAGAAATCATCGGGCGGCAGTTCAAGCGCATGCTCAACCTCATGCACGTCCGGCACCGCGCGGGCGGGTGCCTCCTCCCCGCCAAGCGGGCGGATACGCTGCATCCTGGCACGCCTGATATCGAGCGCGGCGACGAAATCTCCCTCATGCGCCGCCTCGATACTGCGCGACGCCATGGCAATCGCCTGCGAAAACCTGGCCGGCGGGCTCTTGGTCACCAGCGTGGTTTCAAAAACCGCCAGATCATTCAAGGCAACATGCTTGCGGATGAGTTCCGCGTCGTCAGCGATGAGGTTGGGCAAGGAGATGTCGCGCAGCCAAACGCCGCAAAAGGCATGTCCTTTCATGAGAATAATCACCGGATGCAGCCGCGCCTGCTCCAGGCAGGCGGCAAACAGCAGCGCGGTATCCAGGCAGGTCGCCACCCTGCCATCCAAAATCGCGCCGGGCGCGCGTATCTTCTGCCCCTCCGCCTCAAAGCCTGCCGGCGGCAGGGCATAGCTCAGGTTGAGCCTGGCAATGGCGGCCCAGACCGCCGAGGCAAGCAGCCAGACCTGCTTGGGCGCGCGCTCATAGCCATTAATCTCATCCGGCTCTCCCGCCGCGCGCAGCGTCTCGGAGGCCATTTTGAGGATCCGGTCGATGGCCGGGTCATTGGGCATGCAATAGGCGGCCAGAAGCCCCATGGTGCCCATGCCGCCCCAATGCAGCCTGGGCAGGCATTCAACCTCGAAGCGGGCCGCCGCCACTTGCGTCTGCGCCACGCAAAGCGTGAAGCGCAGTTCGGCGCGCAGGGCCTCATTCAAGGCCGCCAGCATCCCGCCGTCCAAATCCACCAACCGGTCGCTGATATGGGTCACAGTGCCGGGCGCCAGCCGGTCAATCCGCCAGGTCCGAGGGGCGATGAACCCTGGGCTGGCCGTGAGGGTCAAAGTCGCGGGACCGATCGCCTCATCTCCGGCGTTTTCGACCTGCAAATCAGCAATGAGGGGAACGGCGTTCTGGTGTGAGGCAAAACCCACTTTTGGCTGCACAACCACCTTAATCTCGATCATTTATATCCCCAGAACCCCAAATTCGATAGACATCGCAATAATCCACGTCCTTCTCTCGCAACCTTGCGGGGAAGGAATCGTACAAAGTTCTACCCGCTTCAAGCTATACCCTCGCACCGAATGGTGGCGGGAATTGGATTGGGCGCCCCATGGCACGCGCCTTCCAGCACCCGTGAAGCGGGACAAGCAAAGGATCTGCCCCGAACGCCTCCCTATGCCCCAACAATAGGTAAACAACAAAAGACATGGCCGGATGATTACAAAAACGAAAACCACGACCATGCTCAAAGTCCAGCCGCGCCGCCCCAGCGGCTGCCCCGCTGCCCTTCAGCCCCCTGTCGCGCGAACCTTTCCCATTCCTGACCCGCAGAACAGGCCAGCATCATGGCCGAACAAGATCAAAACCAAGCCGAGCCGCTCACGGCAAAGAGATCATTGGCCTTGTTCACCTCAGTCTCGCGCTACCGTGTTTTCACTTGGCCATCCCCGTGACCTCTCTTATTGATGCCCCCATGACGTCCGTGACCCTCCCCCAAACCGCCGCCGAAACAGACCTCGCCACCCTGATCGTTTCCACTTTGAATCTGGACATGACCGCGACGGAGATTGACCCGGAAGCCTCCCTTTATGGCGAAGGGCTGGGGCTGGATTCCATCGACATGCTGGAGATCTCCCTGGTGGTGGCGCAGCGCTACGGGGTGAAGCTGCGCGCGGATGACGAGAATAATCAAAGCATTTTCAAGTCTCTGCGGAGCCTTTCCGCGCATATCCAGGCAAACCGGGCCGCTGCATGATCGCCGCCACCCGGGCGCGCTCACCGTTTGGGGCCGTCCTGCTCATTGCCCTTGTGCCGTTGCTGTTTCATGGCGCCATCATGGCAACCAGCCGCTTTCCCCTCGCCCTGACCGCAGGGGGGCTGTTCAAGGCCAGCTTCGTCACCGCCGCCGCGCTCATGCATTGGGTGCTCTATGCCAGCCTGCTGGCCAGCTTCGCCCTCACGCTGCGCCGGGGCCAGACGCCGCTCATCACCGCCATGGCGCGCCAGATGCAAGGGCCCGATATTCCCGCCGAGCTGGCCGCCTATACCCGCCGCGTCACCATCGCCTGGTCCTTGTTCTTCGCCGCGCAGCTTGCCACCTCCATCCTGCTGTTCTGCTTCGCGCCGCTCACGGCCTGGTCGTTCTTCGTCAATATCCTTGACATTCCGCTGGTCGTGGCGATGTTTGCCGCGGAATATGCCGTGCGCCTGCGCGTGCTGCGCGATCCGCCGCGCCATTCCCTCGCGACGATTTTCGAGATGGTGAGCGAATGCATGAAAAGCCGCCCCCCGGCAGCCCCCTGCCCCCGCCTGGATTGACGCACAGATGATGGACAGCACCGCCCCCGGCGGCTGCCTTTACGACATCCTGAACCATGGGCCGGAAGAGATCCTCGCCATCGGCCCGCACGGCGCCATCCCCGCCGCGCGGTTCCGGCGCGATGTCGCGGCGCTGGCGGCGCTTCTGCCGGAGGCCGGTTTCCTGGTTAATCTGTGCACCGACCGCTACCGCTTCATGGTTGGCTTCGCCGCCGCCCTGCTGCGCGGGCAGGTGAGCCTGATGCCCGCCGCCGCCACGCCCGCCGTGCTGCGCGACCTCGCCGCCGAATATAGCGGGCTGTACGCCCTGACGGATGGCCCGCCCCCCGCCCTGCCCCATCTGGCTTTCCCCGCCAGCCTGCCGGAGGGGGGAGACGCCTTGCTCAGCATCCCGGGCGGGCAGCCCGCCGTGGTGCTGTTCACCTCCGGCTCCACCGGCAAACCCAAGCCCGTCACCAAAAGCTGGTCCGTACTGGTGCACAGCGCCCGCGCCGCCGGAGAGCGGCTGGGCGCCGGGGCGATGCGCGGGGGCTGCATCATCGGCACCGTGCCGCACCAGCATTCCTATGGGCTGGAATCCGTCATCACCCTGGCCTGGCAGCACGGGCTGGCTGTCTCCACCGGCGCGCCGCTCTTTGCCGATGAC